>JAGDVQ010000192.1:3876-35850 GCA_023255715.1 Thiomonas sp. | reverse complement strand
GTGCATCACCACGGTGTTCTTCACCCACGATCAGACCGAGGCGCTGGCCATCTCCGACCGCATCGCGCTGTTGCACCAAGGGCGGCTGGTCGCGCTGGGTGCACCCGACGTTCTGTACCGCGAGCCGTCAGACGACTACACCGCGCGCTTTCTCGGCAAGGTCAATGTGCTGCGCGGGGTGGCTGAGGGCGCCGGCGTGCGCGTCGGCAGCGCGCTGCTTTGCACGCTTGCCAGCGATGCGCTGCCGGGCCAGGCGGTGCGCTTGCTTATCCGTCCGCAGGCCTTGCGCTGGGCAGATGGCATGGGCGGCATGGCTGCACGCATCGTTTCGGTGCAGCTGCTCGGCGCGCTGCGCGAATACCGGCTTCGCCTTGCGGCGCTCGACGCCGAGCTGGTGCTGGCAGAACTCTCCGACGCGCCCGCGCGCTGCGGCGAGCAGAGCGTGGAACTGCCTGCGGCGGCACTGCGGGTGTTGCGCGATTGCGGCGATCAGGCTGCAGGCTGAAGCACCGCTGGGTCGGGCAGGTGTCCGACCTTGACGAAGATGGTGCAGCCCTGGCTGCTGAACGGGGCGTGCTGGCTGAGGTGCGGGCTGCGCATCCAGGTGCCAGCGGGGTAGCGTCCGTGCTCATCCTCGAAGATGCCTTCGATCACGTAGATTTCTTCTCCGCCCCAGTGACGGTGCGAGGTGAACACGGTGCCGGGCGCCCATTGCACCAGCGCAGCGTGTTCGCCAGCAAAGTCGGACAAGGGCTTGACGCTCAGGCCCTGCACCAGTCCGGGTATCCACGCCATCTGGTGGGTGTTGATCGCCACGCGCTGGCGATCGTCTGGCTGCAGGTGGCGCAGTTTCACCAGCAAGGTGCAGCCGCGTTCGGTGAACGGCGCGTGGCTGGAGCCCGGTGGGTTCTTCAGATACGTGCCAGCCGGGTAAACGCCGTGCTCGTCGGCAAAGGTGCCGGCGAGCACCAGGATTTCCTCGCCCAGGGGATGGGTGTGCGCGGCAAACCGGGCGCCCGGGGCGTAGCGCACGATCGAGGTGGCACGCGCCGCCTCGCCGCCGTCGCGCTCGATCAATTTGCGCTGCACGCCCGGTGCGGGCGAATCCACCCAGGGCAGGGTGTTGGTGTCCACGACTTCGGCGCGGGAAAAATCGGCACGCAGCAGGGTGGGGGCTGGGATTTCAAGCAGGGCGCTCATGGGAACAATGTTCAGGGCTGGGATATGGCTTGCCGTGGTGATGCGACACGTCGGGCAGGCTCTTGTGGAAAGCGCCCATGCTATGCCGCTGCGCCTCGGTCTTGCAGCGGCTGGTTGCAAACACGTGTCAACCGTGCTGGCATTGCCCGCGGTGCGTGCATTTGCTGCTTCAGCGCTCAGGCCAAGGCCGGGCTGCCGGGCTCGGCAAAGGCGGTTTGCGCGACATGCACCCGGTTGCGCCCGGCGGCCTTGGCGGCGTAGAGCGCGCGGTCGGCTGCAGGGGATCGAGCCCCCGCCAGCGCGCCGGTGGTGACCAGGATCAGCAGCACGGCTTGTTCCAGGTCGCGGTTTGCCCCATCGAAAAACAGCGCGCTGGCCCGCCAGACGGCAAGCGCAGAGGCGACCATCGCCACATCTGCCGTGGTGTAGCGCATCCGGCACATGGCCGCGCAGCGCCAGCAGCGTGAGCGATGCCACGCCGATGCCGCAAAACACCGCCCAGGCCCGCGCGCTGCGCCGCGAGGTCGTCAAAAAAGCCGCCCGCAGGCGGCTTTCGCGGTGAGTCTTGATTTGGCTCAGCCGAGTTCCTCGTACAGCGGCAGGGTGAGGAAATCGGTGAAGGTGTCGCCGGTGGCCATCTGTTCGAAAATGCGGGCGGCCTTGTCGAACTGCCCTTCGGCGCCGGTGGCTTTCACCCTGGCCAGTTCTTCCGGGATGAGGCCGCGTACCAGTTCGGCAGTCACCTTGCGGCCATCGGCCAGCACGCCCTTGGGGCTTTGAATCCACTGCCACACCTGGCTGCGCGAGATTTCGGCGGTGGCGGCGTCTTCCATGAGGTTGTGGATGGGTACGGCGCCGCTGCCGGCCAGCCACGCGCCGAGGTAATGGATGCCAACGTTGATGTTGTTGCGCAGGCCCGCCTCGGTGATGGGCTGCTCGGGCTGGAAGTCGAGCAGGTTTGCGGCGGTCACGGTCACATCCTCGCGCGTCTTGTCGATCTGGTTCGGCCGGTCGCCCAGCACCGCGACGAATTCCTCCATCGCCACCTGCACCAGGCCGGGGTGCGCGACCCAGCCGCCGTCGTAGCCGTCGGTGGCGTCGCGGCGCTTGTCCAGGCGGATGCCTTCCATTGCCTTGGCGTTTTTCTCGGGGTCGTTCTTGATCGGAATCAGCGCGCTCATGCCGCCGATCGCCGGTGCGCGCCGCTTGTGGCAGGTCTTGAGCAGCAGCAGCGCGTAGGCGCGCATGAACGGCACGGTCATGGTGATCTGGCTGCGGTCGGCCAGGCAGAAGTTGCGGTCGTGCTTGAACTTCTTGATGGCGCTGAAGATGTAGTCCCAGCGCCCGGCGTTCAGGCCGGCGCTGTGCTCGCGCAGCTCGTAGAGAATTTCGTCCATCTCGAACGCGGCGAGAATGGTCTCCACCAGCACCGTGGCCTTGATGGTGCCCTGCGGCAGGCCCAGTTCCTGCTGCGCCAGCACGAACACATCGTTCCACAGCCGCGCCTCCAGATGGCTTTCCATCTTGGGCAGGTAGAAATACGGCCCGGCGCCGCGGTCGAGCAGCTCGCGCGCGTTGTGAAAGAAGAACAGCCCGAAGTCGAACAGCCCGCCGCTGACGCGCTGGCCGTCCACCAGCACATGCTTTTCGTCCAGATGCCAGCCGCGTGGGCGGATCTGCAGCGTGGCGATGGTGTCGCCCAGCGCGTAGGTCTTGCCACCTGTCTCCAGCCGAATGGTGCGGCGGATGGCCTCGAACAGATTGATCTGCCCCTGGATCTGGTTGTCCCAGTTCGGGGTGTTCGCATCCTCGAAGTCGGCCATGTAGCTGTCGGCGCCCGAGTTGAAGGCGTTGATGATCATCTTGCGGTCGACCGGGCCGGTGATCTCCACCCGGCGGCGCTGCAAGGCAGGCGGCAGCGGGGCGATGGTCCAGTCGCCTTCGCGCACGGCGCGGGTTTCGGGCAGGAAGTCCGGGCGCTCGCCGGCGTCCAGCCGCTTGGTGCGCGCCGCGCGTGCGGCCAGCAGTTGCTGGCGGCGCGGTTCGAAGGCGCGGTGCAGCTTGGCGACGAAGGCCAGCGCCTGCGGAGTGAGAATGCGGTCAAAGCCCGGTTGCAGCGGGGCGGTCAGCGTGACGCCCGACGGGGCGGAAGAGGTAGTCATTTGGCGATCTCCGTGAATGTGAGTGGCAGGCTTGCGTCGTCAGCGGTGCAACGGGTTGCGTGGCGCGCTGGCAAACGCCCATCTTTGTGGGATGCCCACAGTTTATGCTGCAGTGCGACATCAAGCCATCGGGTCGCGGCGAAAGCATGTGGGGCAATACTGAATAAGTCCTTGTGATGGTGCGCGCCGGTCTGCGGGATGGGATGCAAGGCGCACACCGCAGCCATAGCCGAAGCGATGGCGAGGATGTGCAACACAGCAGACCGCCTGCGCGGCGCACAAGGGGCTTGTTCAGTGTTGCCTAAGATTGATGACTTTCCCAGATGCCATTTCCGGTCAAGATGGACAAACTCAAACAGTTGGAGACCTTCGTTGCGGTGGCGACCAAGGGGAGCCTCACGGCCGCCGCACATGCCGAGGGGGTGGCGCCGGCCATCATCGGCCGCCGCATCGATGCGCTGGAGGCGCGGCTGGGCGTGAAGTTGCTGCTGCGCACCACCCGCCGCATCAGTCTGACCGATGAGGGCAGCGCCTTTCTGGAGAATTGCCAGCGCCTTCTGGCCGAGCTGCAGAATGCGGAAGCCAGCGTGAGTGCCGGCGGGGTGAAGGCCAGCGGACATCTGCGCATCACCGCGCCTGCCGGGTTTGGCCGCCGTCACGTCGCGCCGCTGATTCCCGGCTTTCTCGATCTGCATCCCGAGGTCACGCTGTCGCTCGATCTGACCGATCGCCTGGTCGATCTGGTCAACGAAGGCTACGACTGCGCCGTGCGCGTGGGCGACCTGGCCGACTCCTCGCTGGTGAGCCTGCGGCTGGCGGACAACCGTCGGGTGTGTGTGGCGGCGCCAGGTTATCTGCAGCAGCACGGCACTCCGGCAACGCCGGCCGATCTGTCTCGCCACAACTGTCTGGCGTATTCGTCAGTGGGGAGCCAGCCGCGCGGCTGGATGTTCCAGTCCGGGGGCGAGGTCATGCACATTCGCGTCAACGGCCGCATGGACTGCACCGACGGCGCGGTGTTGCACCAATGGTGCCTGGAAGGCCGGGGCATCGCCTGGCGTTCCTACTGGGAAGTGGGCAACAGCCTGAAAGAGGGCAAACTGGTGGCTCTGCTCGAAGAATACGCCGCGCCGCCCAACGGCATATTCGCGGTATTCACCCAGCGCAAGCACCAGCCGCTGCGCCTGCGCCTGTGGCTGGACTATCTCAAGCTGCATTTCTCGCAGGCCAAGCGCGCCCAGCCCGACACTTGAGCGCTGGCCGCGCGCGTCAGGCCTTTTGCGCCAGCAGGTTGTCGATGAGCTGGTGCAGTTCGGCAAAATCGGGCGTACCGACGTACTGCTTGACGATATGCCCCGACTTGTCGATGAGAAAACTCGTGGGCGTCAGGCGCACATCCTTGAACGCCTTGGCCGTCTGGCCGCTGGCATCGAACGCGACCGTGAACGGCAGTTGGCGCTGCTGCACGAAATTGCGCACGAAGGTCGGGTTGTCATAGCTCATGGCCACTGCAACCAGGTCGAAACCCTTGGGATTGAGCTGGTCGTAGGTCTTGACCAGCTCCGGCATCTCACCGACGCAGGTGGTGCAGCTCGTTGCCCAGAAGTTCACCAGCAGCACCTTGCCGCGATAGGCGGACAGATCGACCGTCTTGCCGTCGAGCAGGCTGAAGCTGGCGTTGGGCGCCACCGGCTTCTGATCCAGCGCGGACCAGCCAAGATAGCCACCGATGGCGACAACGGCCAGCACCACGGCGGCAATGAGCGATTTGGACAGAGATTTCATGGGCGTGGATTGAAACGGCGCAATGCCGAAGGTACAAATTTTAGGCCGTGCGAAACCGATGTCGCGCCTACCCTGCGCCCGACACGGCAATTCAGGACATCGGGCGCCGCGCACCGTCAGTAGGGCAACTGGACAGGGCGCCCCAGGTCCCAGTTCCGCTGCCAGTCGGCCAGATAGCGCGCGGCCAGCTCGGGCGCGTTCCACACCACCAGCACGTTTTCCGCATTGCGATGCGCGGCGGCATAGGTGTAGTTGAAGCTGCCGGTCTGCACCGTGCGGCGGTCGATCACCATGTATTTGTCATGAAAGATGGCATAGGCGTCGATGCTGCGCACTGCGATATCGGCATTGCGCAGAATGCCGATCGCATGCCGGGCGTAGCGGGCGTCCTCATCCAGATTGCCTTTCCAGTCCAGCAGCACCTGCACCCTGACACCGCGCTTCTTCGCCTGCACCAGCGCCCGCGCCACATCGGACGAAGTGAGCAGATAGGCCGCCATGTGGATGCTGCTGTGCGCCTGGTCGATGGCCTGGATCACCAGTGCCAGCGCATCGCCGGAGGGCGAAAAGGCGCTCGACACCGCGGCGCCCTGCGCCAGCGCAGTGGCTTGCGGCGCGCGCGCCTGAGCGGGCAGGACGCTGGCGGCACCGAGGAGCGCACCGAGGAGGAGCACGCGGGCCAGATGGCGTGCAGGAAGCAGCTTGATCTGCATGGTGAGAGGGTGCAATGAAAAAGCCCGGCATGGCCGGGCCCGGGGCGGCGGGCTGTGTCAGCCCGCGGCCGCATCACAGCAGCGTTGCCTTATTTCAGGTGCGCGCTGACCAGCTTGGTCATCTCGAACATGCTGACCTGATCCTTGAGAAAAATCGGCTTGAGCTTGGCGTCGGCGTTGATCATGCGCTTGTTCGCCGCGTCCTGCAGCTTGTGCTTCTTGATGTATTCCCACAGCTTTTTCACCACTTCGGTGCGCGGCAGCGGGGTGGTGCCCACCACGGCGGCCAGATGCGCCGACGGCGTGAGTGGCTTCATGAATGCCGCGCTGGGTTGACGGGTGGTTTTGGCGGCGGTCGCTTTTTTTGCCGCGGGTTTTGCAGTGGCCATATTGAGTGCACTCCGAGAAGTTGAGCTTTTGTTCCGCTTGCTTGTCGTCCGGCCTGGGGCCGACCACAAACAGCGCGGATGTACCGTTGTCATGGAGGCGGGCCTGGAAGCTCCATGCCCGCTGGAATATTGAGCTGATCCAGACCTCCCGGACCTGCATTCCTGCGCCCCGATCGGCGCTACATCGCCGGAGGATCGAACTCAATCCTGCGCATATTAAGCCGTGCGCGCCGCTGACCGCCGTGCGCGCGGCATTTTTTTGCATTTGTCCTGTCGTTTTGTTGCCTTGTCCACCGTGGCGCTGCGCATGCAGGGGTTCTGCAGCGGCCCGTACTTTTTCTTACACTGCACACGCCATTCGGCCCCCGCCGGGCAGAATGCGCCCTCCATCCAACCCAGCAAGGAGTTTGTCGATGAACCCAGCCACGCTTCACCCGAAGAAGATCATTGCCGCCGTGCTCGCCTGCGGCATTCTGGCCGCAGTGCCGGCGTATGCGCAGTTCGCCAAGCCGGAAAAGGCGGTGCAGTATCGCCAGTCTGCGTTCGTCATCATGGGCACCAGCTTCGCGCGCCTGGGTGCCATGGTGCAGGGCAAGGCGCCGTTCGATGCCAAGGCCGCGCTGGAAAACGCCGAGATCGTCGCGATGATGTCGCACCTGCCGTGGCAGGCGTTCGGCCCGGGCACCGACCTGCCGAACTCGCATGCGAAGCCGGCGATCTGGAAAGAGATGGACAAGTTCAAGGCCGACGCCAACAAGCTGCAGGACATGACGCCCAAGCTGGTGGCTGCGGCCAAGACCGGCAAGCTCGACGAGATCAAGGTGGTGTTCGGCGAGACCGCCAAGACCTGCAAGTCCTGCCACGACAGCTTCCGCGAAGAGCTTTGATCGCCTGACCACGGTTGACGACAAACCCGCCACTGGCGGGTTTGTCGTTTCAGAGGGCCAGAGCCGAGTCGCTGCGCGCGCTCGCGCCCCGCGCAGCGGCAAACAGTTCGCCCAACCGTGCAATGGCGGTGTCGATCTGCTGCGGCGTTGCGGTGGCGTAAGACAGACGCAGGGTGTTGCGCGGTGCTGGCGCCGTGGCGTAGAACGCCGTGCCCGGCACGTAGGCCACCTGGCGTTGCAGCGCCAGCGGCAGCAGCGCGGTGGCATCTGCGCCTTCAGGCAGGCGCAGCCAGAGAAACATGCCGCCTAGCGGAACGTCCCAGTGCACGTCGCCTGGCATGTGGCGGGACAGAGCGGAAAGCATGGCGTCGCGCTGGGCGCGGTACAAGGCCCGGATGCGGGGCAGTTGCGCGTCGAGCAGGCCGTCCTCCAGCACCTTGAGCACCAGGCGCTGGGTCAGGCTGGAGGTCTGCAGGTCGGCAGCCTGGCGCGCCAGGGTCATCCTGGCGATGACGTGCCGCGGCCCGTGCACATAACCCAGACGCAGTCCTGGCGACAGCACCTTGGAAAAGGTGCCCAGCACAATGCTCCTGCCCGGCAGTTGCGCGGCCAGCGGCGCGGGCGGCGGGCCGTCGAACCACAGTTCGCCATAGGGGTTGTCTTCCACCAGGGCGATGGGGCTGCCGTGCAGCGCCTGCGCCCATTGCGCGCGCCGCGCGGCGCTCATGGTCTGGCCGGTGGGATTGCGGAAATTGGGTTGCAGATAGACCATGCGCGCGGATGCGTCCAGCGCGGGCAGCGGGCCCTCGGCGTCCTGTTCCAGATCGACGCACCGCGGGGCATACGGGGAGAAGGCCTGCAGCGCGCCGAGGTAAGTGGGGCGTTCCACCAGCACGGTGCTGCCGGGGTCGATCAGCACCCGGCCGACCAGATCCAGCCCTTGCTGCGAACCACTGGTGATCAGCACCTCGTCGGCCGTCGCTGCAATGCCCTCCGCACGCAGCTGCGCGGCGACCCATTCGCGCAGCGGCGCAATGCCCTCGCTCGGGCCATACTGCAGGGCGCCGTGCGCCTGCGTGGCGAGCACCTCTGCGCAGGCGGCGCGCAGCGCGTCCACCGGAAAGCTGGTCTCTGCAGGCAGGCCGCCGGCCAGCGAAATCATGCCCGGCTGTTCGGTCAACGCGAGCAGTTCGCGGATGGGCGACGGGGTGTAGTGACAGCTGCGCTGCGACAGAATCATGCGCATGAGGAACTCCGTTGGGATGGGACAGAACGCGCGGCATGCACCGGCATGCGCCGCGCCAGGAACACCATGCCGATCACACCCGCGGCGAACAGCAGGGTGATGGCGTGGAGCGCTTCGTGCAGCAAGGCCGCTGCCGCGAGCATCGACAGAAAAGGCTGCAGCAACTGCAGTTGCGAGATGCGCACCGTGCCGCCGAGCGCCAGCGCGCGATACCAGGCGAGAAAGCCCAGCCACATCGACACCACCGACACATAGGCGAATCCGCCCCAGGCGGCGGCGTGTATTGCCGCGCTGGGCCGCAGCCACCAAGCGACGGGCAGGGTCAGCGGCAGACTGAGCACCAGCGCCCAGCTGATGACCTGCCCGGCGGGGCGAGTCTGCGAGAGATGACCGCCCAGCGCATAGCCCACCGCGGCAGACAGCATGGCGCCGACCAGCAGGCCGTCGGCCAGGTGCAGTTGCAGTGAACCCGCTGCCTGGCCATGCAGCAGGGCGTAACCCATCACCAGCGCCGCACCGACCGCGGCGCAGATCCAGAAACCAGGCGATGGCTGCTGCCGCGCCAGAGATGCGCCGACCGCTGCGGTGAACAACGGCAGCAAGGCCAGAATCAGCGAGGCATGGACCGCATCGACCCGTCGCAAGGCCATCGAGGTCAGCAGTGGAAAGCCAAACACCACGCCCGCAGCCATGGCGGCGAGCAAGGCCCACTCGCGCCGCCGCGGCCAGGTGGCGCGCTGCACCAACAACCACAGCGCCGCCAGCACTCCGGCCACCGCGGCGCGACCCAGAGCGACGAATTCCGGCGAGAGCTGCGGTTGCGCGCTGGAGCCCACGGCCAGTCGCGTCATCGGTAGCGACAGGGCGAACAATCCGACTCCCAGCAGACCCAGGGCCAGGGCCTTCCAGGCGTCGGGCCGACGCGATGGCATGCGAAGTGCGGGCCGATTGATGAATTGCATGCTCCAAAGCTTAGAATCAAAAACCACTACAGAAGCAATACACATTCAAGCAACAAAGCAGGCACTGTATGCGTGATTCCAGCAATACAGAAGTGCAGCCTGGCGCAGCCAGTCCGCTGCAGCGCAAGGCCTCGACCACCCTGGCGGAACAGCTCAGTGCGCAATTTGCCGCCCGCATCCGCAACCGCCTGCTCCCGCCGGGCAGCCGCCTGCCCTCGGTGCGCGACTGCGCACGTCACCACAGCCTGAGCACTCAGACGGTGGTGGCGGCTTACGACCGGCTGCAGGCGCAAGGGTTGGTGGAGGCACGTCCGCAGCGCGGCTATTTCGTGCGCGCCTCGGCGGATGAGCTGCCAACAACGGCGCTGCGCGATCGCACCCCCGACCCAGCGGCCCCACTGACCGCGCCGACGCACGCCACGGCGCTGGTGCGCGGCATGTTTCATCAGATGGGCACGGGCTCGGGAGTGAGCCTGCGGGGCGCGCCCGGCTCTGGCGTGTTGCCCGCGCAGTGGCTGGAAAGCCCGGCCCTCGGCGCGGTGCTGCGGCGCGTTGCCCGTGCCGGTGAACTGGAGCAGGCTTCGCTGCACTACGGTCATCCGATGGGCGACCCGCTGCTGCGCGAGGCGCTGTCAAAGCAACTGGCCGCCCTGTCGCTGCACGCGCCGGCGCAGCAGATCGTCACCACTGGTGGTGCGTCGCAGGCGCTTGATCTGGTGCTGCGCGCACTGACCCGGCCCGGCGACGCAGTGCTGGTGGAAAGCCCCGGCTGGGCCATGCAGTTCGCGCAGATGGCGCATCACGGTCTGAAGCTGCTGCCGGTGCCGCGCGGGGCGGACGGCCCCGATCTGGCCGTGCTGGAGCAGCTCGCCCGCGCCCATGCGCCGCGGCTGTTCATCTGCGTGAGCGTGCTGCACAACCCCACCGGGCAAAGCCTGAGCGCGGCCAGCGCCCACCGCGTGCTGCAGCTGGCGCAGCGCCACGGCTTTCAGGTGGTGGAGGACGATGTGTACGCCGCGCTGGCCGAGGCAGGCAGCCCGCGCATGAGCGTGCTCGACCAACTTGAGCACACCATCTACCTCAGCGGCTTTTCCAAGATTCTCGCTCCGGGCTGGCGCGTGGGCTTTGTCGCTGCCGCGCCCGCGATCGTCGAACGCCTGATCGACCAGAAGCTGCTGGCCGTGCTCACCACCCCGGCGTTGACCGAGCGTGCGCTGGCGCACCTGCTGGAGCAGGGCCAGTTGCGCCGCATCACGCAGCAGGTGCGCGACCGGCTGGACGCGGCGCGTGCCCGCGCCGTGCGGCTGGCGGAGAAAGCGGGCTGCCGTTTCGTCACCCCGCCGCGCGGTCTGCTGGGCTGGGTGGACACCGGAGCGGATACCGCCATGCTGGCGCAGCGCCTGCTCGACGCGGGTTATCTGCTCGCGCCCGGCCACCTGTTCGACCCGCTGCAACAGCCCACCACCCGCATGCGCATCAACTTCACGCAGACGCAGGACGAGACGTTCTGGCGCGCCTTTCGCGCCGCAGTGTAGGCAGCACTG
Source organism: Thiomonas sp. (assembly GCA_023255715.1). Taxonomy (GTDB): domain Bacteria; phylum Pseudomonadota; class Gammaproteobacteria; order Burkholderiales; family Burkholderiaceae_C; genus Thiomonas. The sequence continues at coordinate 24,962 of JAGDVQ010000192.1, read as the reverse complement.
CTCAAGGGCCTGGGTGCTTGCAGACCCCAGGAAACCGCGTGTTGCGATAGTATCCAAATGTACATCGCTCTCGCGTTCATTCCGACTCCCATGCTCTCCGAGGTCTGGCGCTTGCTGGCCACCGGCGATGCGGCCACCTGGCACATCGTCGGTGTGTCGCTGCGCGTGAGCGGCGCCAGTGTGCTGCTCGGCCTGCTGTTCGGATTGCCGCTGGGCGCCTGGCTGGCGGTGCATGCGTTTGCCGGGCGCAGTGTGGTGGTGGCGCTGCTCAACAGCCTGCTCGGACTGCCCTCGGTCATTGTCGGTCTGCTGGTGTATCTGCTGCTGTCGCGCAGCGGGCCACTGGGAGAACTGGGGCTGCTGTTTTCCATCCCGGCCATGATTCTGGCGCAGACCCTGCTCACCACGCCGCTGATCGCCGCCGTGACGCGGCAGATCGTCGCCGAGTCCTGGCGGTTGCATGGCGACACACTGCGTTCGCTGCGGTTTCCGGCCCTGCGGAGGGTGCGCTGGCTGCTGTGGGACTGTCGCCATGCCTTGCTGGTTGCTGCGCTGGCCGGGTTTGGCCGCGCCGCGTCCGAGGTGGGCGCGGTGATGATTGCTGGCGGCAATATCGAGGGCTACACCCGCACCATGACCACGGCCATTGCGCTGGAAACCAGCAAGGGCGACCTGCCCCTGGCGCTGGCGCTGGGCACGGTGCTGATGGCGCTGGTGCTGCTGGTCAACGCGATGGCCGGAGGGCTGCGGCAGTATGCGGCGGCGCGCTATGGAGAAGGCGCATGAACGCGCCGCACGGCCAGGATGGGCGCGCGCTCAACTCCACTGGAGAGTCGCGCGCCGCGCGGAGGGCCGTCCAGTGAACACGTCCGCCCCCACGCCCCCGGCGGGGCCCGCCTTGTTCCCCATCAGTCTGCAGGGCGTGGGTTTGCGCCGCGGGGCGAACTGGGTGCTGCGCAATGTGGATCTGCAGATCGAACGGGGCGGCATCACGGCGCTGGTGGGCCCGAATGGTTCGGGAAAGACCAGTCTGCTGCGGCTGATTCACGGCCTGGAGCGCCCCAGCTGTGGGGCGCTGCGCTTTGCCGGCCAGGCACTGCCGCAGGACAGCATGGCCTACCCAGGGCAAGCCATGGTGTTCGCGCACACGCCCATGCTGCGCGGTACCGTGGCAGACAACCTGCGGCTGGCGCTGGCGGAACGCAAGCCCGAGCCGGGTCTGCTGGACGCGGCGCTGACCCGCGCCGGATTGCTGGAACGCGCAGGACAGTCTGCCGCCAGCCTCTCCTCAGGTCAGCGGCAGCGATTGGCGCTGGCCCGTGCCTGGATGCTGCGTCCGGCCTTGCTCCTGCTCGACGAGCCCTGCAGCCATCTCGACCCGCAGGCCAGCGCCGCCGTGCTGCGCGACGTGCAGGACCTGGCCGCACACGGCATCACCGTGCTGCTCAGCAGTCACCGCGCAGAGGAAATTGCTCTGGCGCAGCGGGTGCTGCGGCTCGAAAACGGCCAGCTCCAGACGCTGGCCGCCAGCCATCTGCCAACGCCGCACCACAGCGGCACAGACCACGAAGGAGACTCTGCATGTTCACCCGCTTTCGCCTGATCCTCGCCTGGCTGACCGCCGCAGCCATGCTGTGCACCGCCCCACGTGCTGCAGGAGCGCAGACGCCGCCCGGCATCGTCGTTGCATCCACCACATCCACCGAACAGTCTGGGCTGTTCGGCCACATCCTGCCCCTGTTCACCCAGGCCACGGGCATCGCGGTCAAGGTCGTGGCCGTGGGAACGGGGCAGGCGCTGGACCTTGGTCGGCGCGGCGACGCCGATGTCGTGTTCGTTCACGACCGTGTGGCCGAAGACCGCTTCGTGGCGGACGGATGGGGCATCGACCGGCGTGACGTGATGTACAACGATTTCGTGTTGATCGGCCCCAAGTCCGACCCGGCTGCCGTGGCGCAGAGCAAGACCCTGCCGGATGCCCTGCGGCGCATTGCCGCCACGCATGCGCTGTTTATTTCTCGCGGGGACAAAAGCGGCACCCACGCTGCCGAACTGCGTGCGTGGAAACAGGCTGAACTTGATCCGGTGGCCGAGGGGCGCGGCAAGTGGTACCGCGAAATCGGCGCCGGCATGGGGCAGGCGCTCAACACCGCTGCCGCGCTGGATGCCTATACCCTGAGCGACCGCGGCACCTGGCTGGCGTTCAAGAATCGGAGCGATCTGCGCATCGTGCTGCAGGGCGACAAGGCGCTGTTCAACCCCTACGGCGTGATGCTGGTCAACCCGGCCAGGCATCCGCAGGTCAAGGCCGCGCAGGGCCGCGCCTTCATCGACTGGCTCACTGCCCCGGCGGGTCAGCAGGCGATTGCCAGCTACAAGATTGGCGGTGAACCGGTGTTCTTCCCGGACGCGAAGCCCCGGTAGATCCGCCCGTGTGTCACGCCGAGGTCGCGCGCCGCTTGCGCACGGCTTCGGCCAGTTCACGCAGCAGCGGCACGGTGTCGTCCCAGCCCAGGCAGGCGTCGGTAATGGACACGCCAGGCGCCAGCGGTTGGCCCGGCCTGAGATCCTGCCGACCTTCGCACAGATGGCTCTCCACCATGACGCCGATGATGCGCCGCTCGCCTGCGGCGATGCGCTGCGCAATATCGTGCGCCACCTCGACCTGCCGACGCGGCTGCTTGGCCGAATTGGCATGCGAGCAATCGATCATGAGCTGCTCGCGCAGCCCGGCCTTGGCCAGCACGGCGCAGGCGGCGTCCACCGAGGCGGCGTCGTAATTGGGCGCCTTGCCGCCGCGCAGGATGACGTGGCAGTCGCGGTTGCCGCGGGTCTCGAAAATGGCGGCCACGCCCATTTTGGTCATGCCCATGAAGGCATGACCGCTGGCGGCGGACACCATGGCGTCTGCTGCCACCTGCACGCCGCCATCGGTGCCGTTCTTGAAGCCCACCGGACAGGACAGACCGGAGGCGAGCTGACGATGGCTCTGGCTTTCCGTGGTGCGGGCACCGATGGCGCCCCAGGCGATCAGGTCGCTGAAGTACTGCGGCGACAGCAGATCGAGAAATTCGGTGCCCGCAGGCAGGCCCAGGGCGTTGATCTCGAGAAGCAGCTGCCGCGCCCGCCGCAATCCTTCGTTGATGCGGAAGCTGCCGTCCAGCCGCGGGTCGTTGATGTAACCCTTCCATCCCACCGTGGTACGCGGCTTCTCGAAATACACCCGCATCACCACGATGAGGGCATCGTCCAGAGTTTCGGCTTCGGCCTTGAGCCGCGCCGCGTAGTCCATGGCCTGACCGTGATCGTGGATGGAGCAGGGCCCCACCACGACCACCAGCCGGTCGTCACGCCCCTGCAAGGCTGCTGCAATGTCCGCCCGGCTGCGCTCGACCACCGCTTCCACCGTCTCGGTGACCGGCAATTCTTCGAGCAACAGCGCAGGCGACACCAAGGCCCGCACCGCCTTGATGCGGGTGTCGTCGATGCGGGTGGTATCCAGCGTGGCGTCTTGCGCGCCGGCCTCATGGTCGTGGGTGGGGTCGTCGATGCGGGGCATGTCAGTCTTCTGCGAAAAAGTCGGAATCGATGCGTTTGAGCTGGTAGGTTGCCACAACGGAGACACCCAGATCGTGCTCGATCATCAACTCCGCAAGCCGGGGGCCATCAATCAGCACCACCTTGTGCTGCGGGCTGCGGCGTGCGAACTGCTGCGCAGCATCCGTGAACAGACCTGTGGTGATGAACACGCCCTTGTTTGCGCCACGGCTGACCAGCGCGCCGAGAAAATCGCGCAGCGACGGCTCGCCGACGCTGCCTTGCCAACGCTTGGCCTGCACATAAATCGATTCAAGCCCGAGGCGGTCTTCGGCAATCACGCCATCGATGCCGCCATCGCCCGAGCGTCCCACGGCCTGCCCTGCCTCCTGCCGCGAGCCGCCATAGCCCATCTTGAGAAGGAGCTGGATGACCAGTCGTTCGAAGAAGCCGGGACTGCAGTCCTTGATGGTCTGCAGCAACTCGTCGCTCAGGCTTTGCTGGACTTCCCGTGCAGCGGCTTCCATGCGCTCTTGTGGCGGTTGAGGGGCATTGCCCGGCGCGCCGATCGAGTTTTTGTCGGCAACTGCCTTGTCTGATGTGCCACTGCGGGCTCTGGACTTGAACGCCAGAAATTCGTCGTAGCGTTCCAGAAAACTGCCGTCAATCCGCTTGGGCGCCTCTTGCAATGCGGCCAGGCCGCGCGCTGTGATCTGCGACATTCCTCGCGAGGGCTGCGCGATCAGGCCCGCCTGCTTCAAGTACGTCTTGGCCCAGCCCACCCGGCTGCCGAATGTGGTGGTTGCGCCAGAGGGCAGCATCTGCGCGATTTCTTCTGCTGTCAGATTGAACTCATGTGCCAGCGCATCGATCGCCTGCTTGGTACGCCAGGGCTGACCATCAGACAGCAGACGCAGAAAAGGCAGCATCAGCGACTCATAGTCTGGTATGGGCATCTTGCAAATTTCATAAAAAGAGGCGCTCTCAAGCGCCTCTTGGATACACCCTCAAGCCCCCGGCTGCGGATTGCGCAGGCGGATGTGCAGCTCCTTCAACTGCTTTTCATCGACCGGACTGGGTGCGTTGGTCAGCAGGCACTGGGCGCGCTGGGTCTTGGGGAAGGCGATGACATCGCGGATGCTCTGGGCGCCGGTCATCAGGGTGACGATGCGGTCCAGGCCGAAGGCGATGCCGCCGTGCGGCGGGGCGCCATATTGCAGCGCGTCGAGCAGGAAGCCGAACTTGGCGCGCGCCTCGTCGGTGCCGATCTTGAGCGCGGCAAACACCTTGCTCTGCACCTCGGCGCGGTGGATGCGCACCGAGCCGCCGCCGATCTCCCAGCCATTGAGCACCATGTCGTAGGCTTTGGCGATGCACTTCTCGGGGGCGCTGTCCATCAGCTCTTCGTGGCCGTCCTTCGGGGCGGTGAACGGGTGATGCACAGCGGCCCAGCGCAGGTTGTCCTCGTCGTACTCGAACATCGGGAAGTCGACCACCCACAGCGGCTTCCAGGCGTCTTCGAACAGGCCGTGGGCCTTGCCGAAATCGCTGTGGCCGATCTTCACGCGCAGTGCGCCGATGGCATCGGCGACGATCTTGGCCTTGTCGGCGCCGAAGAACAGCAGGTCGCCGCTTTGCGCGCCGCTGCGCTGCAGAATCGCCGCGATCGCCGCGTCGTGCAGGTTCTTGACGATCGGTGATTGCAGGCCCGGCCACCGTGAGGAGCCATCCTGGCCCGGGCCCTTGGAGGCATCGTTGACCTTGATCCAGGCCAGCCCCTTGGCGCCGTAGATCTTGACGAACTCGGTGTAGGCGTCGATCTCGCTGCGGCTCATCTCGCCGCCGCCGGGCACGCGCAGCGCCACCACGCGGCCGCCGGGCGTGGTGGCCGGGCCGGAGAACACCTTGAAGTCCACGTCGCCCATCACGTCGGTGAGTTCGGTGAACTCCATCTTCACCCGCAGGTCGGGCTTGTCCGAGCCGAAGCGGGCCATCGCCTCGCCATAGGTCATCACCGGGTAGGGGTTGGCCAGTTCCACGCCGAGCACGTCCTTGAATACGCCGCGGATCATGGTCTCGAACAGATCACGGATCTCCTGCTCGCTCAGGAAGGAGGTTTCGCAGTCGATCTGGGTGAACTCGGGCTGGCGGTCGGCGCGCAGGTCTTCGTCGCGGAAGCACTTGGTGATCTGGTAGTAGCGGTCGAAGCCCGAGACCATCAGCATCTGCTTGAACAACTGGGGCGACTGCGGCAGCGCGAAGAACTCGCCGTCATGCACCCGGCTGGGCACGAGGTAATCGCGCGCGCCTTCGGGTGTGCTCTTGGTCAGCATGGGCGTTTCGATGTCGATGAAGCCCTGGGCATCGAGAAAGCGGCGCACGGCCATGGCAACCCGGTAGCGCAGCTTGAGGTTGTGCTGCATCTGCGGGCGCCGCAGGTCGAGCACGCGGTGGGTCAGCCGCGTGGTCTCGGACAGGTTGTCGTCGTCGAGCTGGAAGGGCGGCGTGACCGAGGTGTTGAGCACGGTGATGTCGTGGCACAGCACTTCGATCCGGCCCGAGGTCATGCCCTCGTTTTCCGTACCCGCGGGACGCGGCCGCACCAGGCCCTGCACCTGGATGCAGAACTCGTTGCGCAGGTCTTCGGCGATGGCAAACATCGCGGCGCGGTCGGGATCGCACACCACCTGCACCAGCCCTTCGCGGTCGCGCAGGTCGATGAAAATCACCCCGCCGTGATCGCGGCGGCGATGCACCCAGCCGCACAAAGAGACGGTTTGCCCAAGCTGGGCTTCGGTCACCTGACCGCAATATTGGCTACGCAGACTCATGTTGGAAGGGTACTTTCGGGAAACAGGCCCTGCGGGACAGACTCGCAGGCGCAAAATTTGGAGATCAGGGCAGTTCAGTGCACCTGGGGGTTGTTCGGCCCAGTGGGCACGACCACGCCCATGGAGATGATGTATTTGAGCGCAGTGTCCACGCTCATCTGCAGCTCGATCACGTCGCTGCGCGGCAGAATGAGAAAAAACCCGGAGGTCGGGTTCGGCGTGGTGGGCACATAGACACTGACATGATCGCCCGGCAGATGCGCAGCCACCTCACCGCCCGGCATGCCGGTCATGAAGGCGATGGTCCACGAACCCTGCCTGGGGTACTGCACCAGCAGCGCCTTGCGAAAGGCGTTGCCGTTGCTCGAGAACAGCGTGTCCGACACCTGCTTGACACTGCTGTAAATGGTCTTGACCAGCGGGATGCGCGTCATCAGCCCGTCCCAGCGGGCCAGCCACCACTGGCCGACCATGTTGGCCACGGCCAGGCCGGTCAGGAAGATGGCAGCGAGCACCAGCAACACGCCCACGCCGGGAATGCTCACCAGCTTGTCCAGCGCAGGTGCCAGACCGGGGGCCACCGTGCTCAGGGCGCTGACCAGAGCCCGGAAAATGCCGTCGAACACGGCCAGCAGCTGCCACAGCACCCAGATGGTGATGGTCAGCGGCAGCCACACCAGCATGCCGGCGATGAAAATACTTTTCAGGCTCATGGAACGAAACAGCCTTCCGGGGCGCGGAAGGCGTGGGGGTCAGGGGATCGGCGTGGTCGCCACGGCAAGCCGTGGCGCCACGAACGCAAACCAATCAGTGGCAGGCGCACGACGCTCCACAGGCTGCAGGCGCAGAGGCGTCTGCGGAGGGGGCTGTGGCAGTTGCGGCAGCGGTACCGGCACCGCCCTTGAAGTCTGTGGCATACCAGCCCGAACCCTTGAGCTGGAACCCGGCCGCAGTGACCTGCTTGTGCAGCGCCGGTTTGCCGCAGTGCGGGCAAACGGTCAGCGGGGCATCGGACATTTTTTGCAGTGCGTCCATCGAGTGGCCGCAGGCATCGCATTTGTAAGCGTAGATCGGCATGGTTGAAATCCTGAGAAGTGGGTGAGCGCCGAATGGGGCGTTTCTTGTGCCAGATGCGGGCAGATCGGCGCGGAACAATAGGCCCATTATAAAAATGATGGGCGCCAGCAGCGGGCGGGCGCCTTCCGCTTGCTGCGGAGTGAGCCTTGAACCGACGCCAAGCTCCGCGCCAGAGGGGCTTCTAACCTTCGTTGTCCGTCCGGACTGGGGCGATATTGGCCGGAGCAATGCCAGGGGGTGCAAGGGCGGGCGGGGTGAACTCGGGCAAGCGCGGTGCATAACTGGGCAGGCCCGATCCGCCGGTCTGCGCGTTCTGCGGATCCATCTTGAGTTCCTGTCGCACGCCGTCCCGCTCCAGCCAGACCATCTTGTAGCCCGTGGCGCGCAGGATCACACCGGGTGACACGGCGTCGCCAACGCGCACCGCGCGCGGCGGCTTGCCGTCGATGCCGATCAACGCCGAGCCGGCGTCGCCTCCCGCAATCACGCCATAGAGCCGAAAGCGGCTTGGCGCCTGTGCGGCGCTTGCTGCGCTCACGGGTTCGGCGCCGAACAGCCGCGCCGCCTGCTGCGCGGCCTGATCGGGCGACAGCGCACCGATGAGCTGGGCATCGCCTGGAACGGGTTGCGACGTGGACAGCAGCCGCAAGCCCCAGGTGACCGCCAGCGCCGCAGCGGCGAAGGCCAGCGCCAGCGCCAGAGCGAACGCCACTCTGCGGCTGTTCCGGGAAGAGACGCCGTTCACCGCAGGGTATTGGATCGAGGTTCGCAACATGGCACCCTTATTATCTGCGCAGACAGAGCCCCCCGGGTTGGCCAGCGCCCAGCCCACCCCCGTGGGGGACCAGGAAACCTGGGGCGGCCCGGCGTTTTCTCATGAGGTGAGGATTGATGGACTCTGCTTTGAATTGTGCAACACCCCGCGCGGCACCTGCGCCGTCAACACCGCGCAAGGCACGCGGCTTCACCCTGATCGAACTCATGGTGGTGCTGGTCATCATGGGCGTGCTGGCAGCGCTCATCGTGCCCAACATCATGGGCCGCACCGACGAGGCACGGCAGACGGCGGCCAAAACCGACATTGCCACCATCATGCAGGCCCTCAAGCTGTACAAGCTCGACAACGGCATCTATCCCACCCAGCAACAGGGCCTGCAGGCGCTGGTGGTCAAGCCCAGCACCCCGCCCATCCCCAACAACTGGAAGCCCTACCTGGAAAAACTGCCCACCGATCCCTGGGGCAATGCCTATCAATATCTCAATCCGGGCGTGAAAGGTCCGGTGGATGTGTTCAGCTACGGGGCGGACGGCAAACCCGGCGGCGAGGGCGCCAATGCCGACATCGGCAGCTGGCAGTAGGCCGGGCGGCAGCGTCGGTGCCGCCGATCGGTTTCAGCCGCGGGTGATGGTGACGCTGCGCCGTCATGCCGCGCACGGCTTCACCCTGCTTGAAATGCTGGTGGCGCTGGTCATCGTCGGCATGGTGACCGCACTGGCCGCATTCGCCTTGCCGCCTTCCGAAAACGCGCAGATGCAGCGCGAGGCGCAGCGGCTTTCCGCCCTGTTCGACGCGGCGCGACAGCATGCAGCCGAAACCGGTGTGCCCCTGGCCTGGGCCAGCGGACCCGGCGGCTATGCCTTCGTGCAGATCGGGCCGCAGGGCTGGGAGCCGGTGGATTCCGACCTGCTGCGTCCACGGACCTGGCCCTGGCTGGGCGGGCAGCGCGACATTCCGCCGCGAGACTGGCGCAGCGCGCTGGGCGGGCAGCCGCGCGAGGCGGCCTACTCTGCCGGAACCGTGACGGTCAGCCTGCGCGAAGGCGGGGTGCGCAGCCTGGGCACGCCGCCGAGCTGGCTGCTGTTCGGCTCCGAACCGGTGGGCGGCCCGATCCAGATCGTGCTGTCCGACGGTGCCGAGCGCGACAGCATCCAGACCGACGGCTTCGCGCCCTTCGAGGTCAGCCGCAGCAGGTCATGACCACGCCTGCTCCATCCCCTTGCCGACCTCTCCCATGCCGTGAGGGAAGGGCGCTTGCTCCCTCCCCAGGCGTGGGGAGGGTTCGTGACGCGACCGAGAAGGTTTGGTTGCGTGGATTCACCCTGCTCGAAGTGCTGGTTGCGCTCGCCGTGGTGGCAATCGCCCTGCTCGCGGCCATGCGCGCCGCTGGCAATGTGAGCGACAACGCGCAGCGCTATCGCCTCACCGTCCTGGCCGAGCAGTGCGCGCAGAATTATCTGGTCGATCAGCGCCTGAGCAAGACCTTTCTTGCGGTCGGGCAGAGCACCAGCGCCTGCACGCAGGCGAATGTGCCCTTCACCGTGGCGGTCGATGTCATGCCCACGCCCAACCCCAACTTCCGCCGCGTGCAGGTCAATGTGCTCGACACCAGCGGCTGGAGCGCCTGGCAGGTCATCACCATCATCGGGAACCTCTGAATGGCGCGTCCAGCCGGGCTGTCCGGCTTCACCCTGATCGAGCTGCTGGTGGCGGTCACCATTCTGGCCGTCGTCGCCGTGCTGGGCTGGCGCGGGCTGGATACCGTGGCGCGCAGCCGCGATGACGCCGCCAGTGCATTCGCGACCAGTTCGCGCCTGGCCGACGGCATGCAGCAGCTCGGCGACGATCTGCGCCATGCCACATCGGAGGGCGCCGGTCTGCCCGCGGTCAGCCTGCTGGGCGGCGGGCTGTTCATCGTGCGCCGCCCAGCCCAGCCTCTTGGCGGCGATGTCCGCACCGATGTCAGCGCGGATGTCGGGCTGCCGCCGCAGGCCGGGCAACTGCAGGTGGTGCGGTGGACGGTGCAGAACGGCGCGCTCATGCGCAGCGCCAGCCCGCCCAGCGACAGCCGCGCCACGCTGCAGGCCGCTTTGCAGAACCCGACCGCGCCGCTGCTGACCATTCTTCCCGGCGTGGTCGACATGCAGATCCAGTTCTACCGCTACGCCGGCATCGGACTGCTGCAGCAATCAGGTGCCTGGGTCAATCCGGGCACGGCGGCCAATGCCGCGACACCGACCGCACCTGCCGCGTCGGCCAGCGCGGCGGCGGCCACGGCCATCACCCTGGCGGCCAGCAATGTCACACCGGCCGCAGTGCGCGTGCGGCTGCAGTTTGCCGACAAGCCGCTGGCGGGCGCGTTGCAGCGCGACTTTTTGCTGGATGACCACGAGTGAGCGGCACGACGAGCCCCCAGCGCGGTGCTGCGCTGATTACCGCCATGCTGATCGCCGCGCTCGCGGCGGTGATGGTGTCGGGCATGTTCTGGAGCCAGTGGAGCGCCATCGCCCGCGAGCAGACTGCGCGCGAGCAGACGCAGGCACGCTGGATTCTGCGCGGCGCGATCGACTGGGCGCGGCTGATTCTGCGTGAAGACGCCCGCAACTCCACGGCAGACTATCTCGGCGAACCCTGGTCGGTGCCGCTGGCCGAAGCGCGGCTGTCCACCTTTCTCGCCGCACGCGGACAGGACAGCGCGTCGCTGCCGGACGCCTGGCTCGAAGGTCGCATCGTCGATGCCCAGAGCCGCTTCAATCTGCGCGATCTGGCCCCGGCAGGCACGGTCGATCCGCAGGCGCTTCTCGCTTTTCAGCGCCTGTGCGCCGCGCTGCAACTGCCGCCCGGCGTGGCTGCGGACATCGCCAACGGCATGGCCGCCAGCAGCCCATTTCGCGCCTCGACCCAGAGCAATGTTGCAAATTCGCCACTTCCGCTGCAGCAGTTGCAAGATCTGGTGCGGCTCGGACCGGGCGTTGCCCAGGCGCTGCCCAAGCTGGCGCCGGAAGTCACCTTGCTGCCGCAGGCCACCCCGGTCAACGCCAACACCGCCAGTCCGCTGGTGCTGGCCGCCGTGCTCGGAGTCGATGCCGACACCGCACAGTCCCTGGTCGAAGCGCGCAAGCGTGCGTATTTCCGCAATCTCGGCGATATTTCCACCCTGTTGCCGCAGGGCGCGACGGTCAACCCGCAGCTGGTGAGCGTGGCCACTGGCTACTTCGACGCCATTGCCCGCGTGCGCATCGACAAGCTGGAATACGCCGAACGCGCACTCATCCAACGTGCCGGACTGTTCTCCCAGGTGGTGCGCATCCAGCGCGTTCCCCCCTGGTTGGCGGCTGCCCCGGAAGGCGCGCAGAGTGCAAACTGAAGCTCCTGTCGCGTGCAACCTTTCAAGAATGCGTTGCAACATGGCGTTTTCCTTGTACATTTTCTGAAACAAAGCGTCCCTACAATCGCCGTCACCATGCAAACCCTGGTTCTCCGCCTGCCGCCGCTGGCTTCCGCGCACCCGCTGCCGGAGCTGGACTATGTGCTGCTGAGCGCCGACGGCAAGCTGCAGTCCAAGGGGCGCGAGCAAGCCGCGCTGCTGCCACGCGGACGGCGGGTGGTGGTCGTGGTCGATGCACTCGATGCCTCGGTCTTGTCCGTGGCGCTGCCATCCCTGTCGCCCGGCCGACTGCAGGCGGCGCTGAGCGGCGCGCTCGAAGACCGCTTGCTCCAGGACGCGGGGCAACTGCACCTGGCCGCAGGTCCTCAGGGCGATGACGGCGCAACCACCCTGGCCTGCGCAGTACAGAAAGACGCCCTGCAGCAGGCAATTGCCGACCTGACGCAGGCGGGGCAGGAACCGCAGCAGATCGTGCCCGAGGCCGCCTTGCTGGCGCCGGGCGATGCATTGCTGCAAATGTCCGATCAAGGACCGCGCCTGCTGTGGCGCGATCTGCAGGGCGAGGCCGCGTGGCTGCCGCTCATTCTGGCGGCAGATGCCGCTGCGCCGCAGGCCCTGCCCATGCCGGTCACACCGGAACATCTCTGGGTGCAGGATCAGGCCCGGCCCCAGTTGAGCTGGCTCGACCTGCCGCCCGAGCTCACCCCGGCATCGATCAACGACGCCGGCTGGATGGCGCGGGCCGCGCAGTCGTCCTGGAATCTGCGGCAATTCGATCTCGCGCCCAAGCACGCATTCTCGCGCGGCTGGAGCGGGGTGATGGAGCAACTCGGCACGCCAGCCTGGCGACGGGTCGGCTCGCTGCTGGGGCTGGTGGCCGCCGTGCAGCTGGTCGGCATGAATGTTGCGGCCTTCCAGCTCTCGCGCCAGGAAAGCCAGTTGCGGCAAAAGCTCGATGCCACGGCCGCCGAGGCGCTGCCCGGCGTGCCCGCCATTCTCGACGCCCGCCTGCAGGTCCAGCGTGCGCTGGGCGATGCGCGCCTGCGCGCGGGGCGCCCCGGCGATGGCGATCTCGATGTGCTGATGGGGCGCGCCAGCGTGGTGGTGCCCGCAGGCATCACGCCCTCGGCGCTGAAATTCACCACCGGACAGCTGCAGATCACGCTGCCGGGCGACGCGGCGGCGCAGGCCGCAGCGCGTTGCACCCCGGCAGGGCTGACATGCATCGCCCAGGGCGACGTGCTGAGCATCAGCGGAGCTGCGCCATGAGCACGAACGCGCGCGTGGCATCGCTTTCGGCGCTGTGGTACCGCGGCCTGCCGCAGGCCGTGGCCTACAGCCGTCAGCGCTGGTCGTCGATGACCCAGCGCGAACGGGTGCTGACCGGCGCTGCCGTTGTCGTGGTGGCGGGTGCGCTGCTGTGGATGCTGGCCATCCGCCCCGCCTGGCGCACCCTGCAGACCGCGCCGCAGCGCATAGTCAGCCTGCAGCAGCAATTGCAGGTCTTGCAGCAGGACGGACAGCAGATCGCTGCGCTGCGCAATGCGCCAGCGGCCCCTGCGTTCAGCGGCGACTTGCAGGCGACTCTGCTCGCCTGGTTCAAGCGCGTGGATCCAAAGGCCAAGGTCGAGGCGCAGGTGTTGCCGGGTGAGGTCACGTTGCAACTCGCGGCGCTGCGTCCGGCCAGTCTGGTGGCGCTGGCGCAGACGGCGCGGCGCGACTGGTCGGCGCAGGTCGACAGCGCCGATCTGAAGCGTGGTGCGGACGGTCTGCTCAGCGGCACGGTGCACCTGTCGCGTCAAGTCTCGGGTGGCGGATGAATGGCCAGCGCCCAGACACCAGTCCCGTCCCGGGGCGTCCGCTCCGCCACCGGACGACCGGCAGGCGCGGCCTCGTCGGCGCGTTCGCGCAGCGGGTCGCGCAAACCGGTGCGCCGCAAGCGCGGTTCGAGCAGGCGCTGGCTGTGGCTCGCGGCGTTTCTTGGGGTGCTGTGGGCACTGATCTGGCAGGCCCCGGCAAGCTGGCTGAGCGCCGCGGTGTGGAGGGTCAGCGGACAGCGGGTGCTGCTGGCGCAGGCGCAAGGCACCTGGCGCGATGGCTCGGCGCTGCTGGTGCTCGAAGGCGGCGCGGGCAGCCGGGGCGCCACGGTGCTGCCGGGCACCGTGCGCTGGACGGTCGGCCTGGCCAATCTCTGGCGCGGTCATCTGCTCACCCGGATCGACTGGCCTGCCGTGTCCGCCCAGCCGTTGCAGATCGACACGCAGCTTGGCCTGTCGCAAATCCGCGTGGCGTTGCGGCCTGCGGGCGACGGCCCCGACGCACCCTGGCAGGGGGCCTTGCCGCTCACCGTGCTCGATGGCCTGGGCACGCCCTGGAATACCGTTGCGCTGCGGGGACAGGCGCAGTTCACATTGCGTGGCCTGCACCTAGAATCGGTTGCAGGCCGCATGCGGCTGGGCGGGCAGTTGCAGGTCGATCTGCCGGACGTGGCGTCGAGGTTGAGCGTGGTCGCTCCCATCGGCAGCTACACGCTCACCATCACGGGGCAGGGCGCGGACGCGCAGGTCGATCTGCGCAGCGACAAGGGGCCCTTGCTGCTGCAGGGCAAGGGGGTCTGGAATGGGCAGGCGCTGCAGTTCCTCGGCACGGGCCGCGCCGCGCCAGGCAACGAGGCGGCGATGGCCAATCTGCTGTCTCTGCTTGGCCGCCCCGAGGGCGACCACATCCGCATCTCCATTTGACAGACGGCAGCACACCGCCTGACCCGCAACACCACAAGAATCAAGGAACGCTGCGATGCATCGTCACATGAAACCCAGTCGGCGCGCCCTCGAAAAGACCGGGTCGCCTGGCCGCCCCTGGCGCACGCAGGGCTTGAGTCGTCTGCTCGCGCTGCTGCTCGTCCCGCTGCTGGCGCTGCAGCCGGTGCTGGCGCAGGCGCCGGGCTCCGCGCCCTCGGGGAGTGCGGGCATGGCCGGCAACCCCACGCGCAACGCCAATGGCGATCTCACCATCAATCTGGTCAACGCCGACATTGCCAGCGCGGTGCAGGCCGTGGCTGCAGCCACCGGGCGCAATTTCATTGTCGATCCGCGGGTCAGGGGACAGGTCACCATCCAGTTCGAAAAGCCGGTGACACCGCAAAAGGTGTTCCAGGCCCTGCTCACCCAATTGCGGCTGGCGGGGTTTGCCGTGGTGGAGCATGACGGCGTGTACCAGGTCGTGCCGGAAGCCGACGCCAAGCTGCAGAGCGGCCCGGTGGGCGTGGGCCTTGGGCCATCGCACATTCCCGGTCGCGGCGATCAGGTGGTGACGCAGATCTTCCAGCTCCGCAATGCCTCGGCCAGCAGCCTGCTGCCGGTGCTGCGGCCACTGATCTCGCCCAACAACACCATCAATGTCAGCCCCTCGGGCAATGCGCTGGTCGTCACCGACTATGCCGACAACCTCAAGCGCATCGCCCGCATCATCGCCGCGCTCGATGTGCCCACCGGCACCGAAGTCACCGTGGTGCCGCTGACCTACGCCGTGGCCAGCGATCTGGCGCCCACATTGCAGAAGCTGATCGACATGCAGACGGTCACCTCCGGCAGCCCGGGTGCGCCGAGCGCGCAGGCGGCAATCGCGGGCAGCGGTGCGATGCGCGCGGTCATCCTGCCCGAGACCGCGAGCAATTCGCTGATCGTGCGCGCCACCAACGGGGCGCAGCTGGCGGAAATCGAGCAGATGATCCGCCGCCTCGACCGGCCGCAGAACGATCAGGACAATATTCACGTCGTCTACCTGCGCAACGCCAATGCCGCTGACCTGGCGCGCACCCTGCGCGGCGTGCTGGCGGCGCAGGGTGGCGGCAGTTCCACAGGCGGCACCTCGCAGAACCGGTCGCTTGCCGGACAGCAGACCGGATCGCAGGCCATGGGCGGCGGCAACAATCCGTCGGCGTCCAACTCGGGCGCATCGGGCGCCACCAGCCCGGGGCTGGGCCAGGCGCCCGAGTTCGCGGCCACGGGTGGCGACTCCACCGTGGCCCTGCCGCAGGGTGGCACGGTGTACGCCGACAACGCGCTCAACGCCCTCATCATCAACGCGCCGCAGCCGGTGTACATGCAATTGCGCCGGGTGATCGAGCGGCTCGACGTGCGCCGCGCCCAGGTGTATGTCGAGGCGCTGATCGCCGAGGTGGACGCCAACAAGGCCGCGCAACTGGGCATTCAATGGCAGGCCATTGCGGGCAGCGCCGGCAACAACAACGCCATCTACGGGGGCAGCAACTTTGGTGCTGGCGGCTCCAACATCATCAACCTGCAGGCTGCCATTTCCGGTGGCGGCACGGCAACGGGCACCGCGATCGCCAACGGCAGCCTGGCCATCCCCAATGGCCTGAACATCGGCATTCTGCACAACGTCGCGGGTCTGGCCACGCTGGGTCTGCTGGCCAACTTCCTGCAGACGCAGGATGGCGCCAACATCCTGTCCGCGCCCAATCTGATGACCCTCGACAACGAGGAGGCCAAGATCGTGGTCGGCCAGAACGTGCCCTTCATCACCGGGCAATACGCGCAGACTGGATCGAGCGCCACGGTCACGCCGTTTCAGACCATCGAGCGCAAGGACGTGGGTCTGACCCTCAAGGTGCGGCCGCAGATCACCTCGGGCGGCGCGATCAAGATGGACGTCTACCAGGAAGTGTCGAGCATTTCCAGCGCCACCAACGCCGCAGGCATCATCACCAACAAGCGCTCGATCCAGACCGCGGTGCTGGTCAACGACGGCCAGACCATCGTGCTCGGCGGGCTGATGCAGGACAACGTCAGCTCCAACAACAGCAAGATTCCCGGGCTGGGAGACATTCCGGGGCTGGGCGCGCTGTTCCGCTCCAACTCGCGCAGCGCGACCAAGACCGATCTGATGGTGTTCCTGCGGCCCATCGTCGTGCGCACGCAAGACCAGGGCACCGCGCTGAGCCAGCAGCGCTATGACGCCATGCGCGGGCTGCAGAGCACCGCGCAGCTGCCACCGCAATTCGGCATGCCGGATCTGCCCGGGCCGGTGATGCCGAGCATCAGTGAAGAGCCGATCACTGCCCCTGTCGGCAGCGCCAGCAGCGCAGCCGCGCCTGGCCCGGCAATCGCCATGGCGCCCGCCGCAACGAGTGGCGCAAACGCCCTGCAAAGTCTGCAGGCGCATCAAAAGGCCAGCGCCACCGTGGTCGATCTCGGCTTTGCCCAGCCGCTGAGCGCGCCGCCGACCGCATTCACCATGAGCGATCCCATTCGCCTGGTGCTTGATTTTCCGGGAGCGCACTCGCAGCTCAGCAGCAAGACCCAGAGCTTCCAGCTCGGGCCGCTGCAATCGGCCAGCGTGCTCGACGGACAGGGCAAGACCCGGGTGATTTTCAATCTGAGCCAGACCACCCGTTACGTCACCGAGCTGCAGGGCAAGCACCTGCGCGTCACGCTCACGCCGCAGCGCTGAACGGCGCAACCGATCATGTCCGCGCGTCATCCTTTGCCCTATACCTTCTGCCGCGACCAGGCGGTGCTCGCCGAGGACGACGGCCAGGGCGTCGAGCTGTGGATGTGCGAGCAGACGCGGCCGGCCGCGCTGGTCGAGGTGCAGCGCCAGCATGTGCTGCGCGCCGTGCATCGCATCTCGGCAGACGACCTGCAGGCCCGCATCGGCGCGGCGTATGCCGCGCGCGACGGCAGCGCCGCGGCGGTGATCAGCGAGGTCGAGGGCGATGTCGATCTGGGACGGCTGATGCAGGACATTCCGGCGGTCGAAGACCTGCTCGAAGCCGCCGACGACGCCCCCATCATCCGCATGCTCAACGTGCTGTTCACCCAGGCCGCGCGCGAGGGCGCATCCGACATCCACATCGAGCCCTACGAAACCTCGTCGGTGGTGCGCTTTCGCGTGGATGGCACCCTGCGCGAAGTGGTGCGGCCGAACAAGGCCCTGCATGGCGCGCTGATCTCGCGCATCAAGATTCTGTCGCAGCTCGACATTGCCGAAAAGCGTCTGCCGCAGGACGGCCGCATCGCGCTGCGCATCGGCGGGCGCACGCTGGACGTGCGTGTGTCCAGCCTGCCCTGCGCGCATGGCGAACGCGCCGTGTTGCGCCTGCTCGACAAATCCGCTGCCAAGCTCAATCTGCGCGCCGTGGGCATGGCGCCCGACATGCTCGAGCGTTTCGACGCGCTGATTCGCGCACCGCACGGCATCTTGCTGGTCACCGGGCCGACAGGCTCGGGCAAGACCACCACGCTGTATTCCGCGCTGACCCGGCTTGACGCGGCCACCACCAGCATCATGACGGTGGAAGATCCGATCGAATACGACCTGCCCGGCATCGGCCAGACGCAGGTCAATGCCCGCATCGACCTCACCTTTGCCCGCGCGCTGCGCGCCATCCTGCGGCAAGACCCGGACGTGGTGATGATCGGCGAAATCCGCGACTTCGAGACCGCGCAGATCGCCATCCAGGCCTCGCTCACCGGCCACCTGGTGCTCGCCACCCTGCACACCAACGACTCCATCTCCGCCGTCACCCGCCTCACCGACATGGGGGTCGAGCCCTTCCTGCTCGCCTCCTCGCTGCTCGGTGTGCTGGCGCAGCGGCTGGTGCGCCAGCTCTGCCCGGTCTGCAAAGTGCCTGCGCCCGACGGCCAGGGCTTCGTGCCTGTCGGTTGTCCGAGCTGCAACCACACCGGCTACACCGGCCGCACCGGCGTGTTCGAGCTGTTCGAGCTGGATGCGCGGCTGAACGCCGCGATCCACTCCCGCGCCTCCGAGGCCGAACTGCGCACGCTCGCCCAGGCCAGCGGCATGCGCACCATGCGCCAGGACGGCCAGCGCTACATCGACAGCGGCATCACCAGCCTGGCCGAGCTGATGCGGGTCACGCGTGACTGATCCGCGCCCGGACTGCCTGATTCTCCCGCGCCATGCCCGCCTACCGCTTCACCGCCCTTGATGCCACCGGAGCCGAGCAATCCGGCGTGCTCGAATCGGAGAGCGCCCGCGGCGCACGCACCCTGTTGCGCAGCCGTGGCCTCATTCCACTGCAGGTCGAGGGCATTTTCGAGGAAGCCGCACAGGCCAGCGGACGGCGGTTTGCGCGCCGCGTGTTCAACAACCAGGAACGCACCCTGTTCACCCGGCAGATCGCCGGGCTGCTGGTCAGTGGGCTGCCGGTGGAAAAGGCGCTGGCCGCGCTGGCTGACGACGCCGACCGCGCCGAGGTCGGCAACCTGCTGTCCAACCTCAAGAGCGAGGTGTCGGCAGGGCACAGCTTCGGCGCCGCGCTGGGGCAGTATCCGCGTGAATTTTCCCCCATTTACCGCGCCCTGGTGAACGCCGGCGAGGACAGTGGCGACCTTGGCCTGGTGATGGAGCGGCTGGCCGATTACCTCGAAGACCGCCAGGCGCTGCGCGGCAAGATGGTGCAGGCTTTCGCCTATCCGGCCATCGTCGTGCTGGTGGCCGTCACCGTGGTGGTCATGCTGCTGACCTATGTCGTGCCGCAGGTCGTTGGCGTGTTTCAGGGCGCGCATCAAAAACTGCCGATGCTGACCGTGGGCCTGATTGCCGTGTCCGACTTCCTGCGGGCCTGGGGCTGGCTGCTGCTGGCTGTGCTGGTGATGGGTGGCATTGTGTTCGCCCAGGCCATGAAGCTGCCCGGGCCGCGGCTGGCGTTCGATGGCTTCCTGCTGCGCAGCCCGCTGTTCGGGCGGCTGGTGCGTGGTCTCAACACCGCGCGCTTTGCCAGCACCCTGGCGATTCTCGGCGCCGCCGGTGTGCCCATCCTGCGGGCGCTGCAGGCCGCCGCCGACACCCTGAGCAACACGGTGCTCAAGGCCGATGCCGAAGAGGCGATCGCGCTGGTGCGCGAGGGCGCTTCGCTGGCCGCGGCGCTTTCGCTGCACAAGCGCTTTCCGCCGGTGCTCATCACGTTCGTCCGCCTGGGCGAGCAGACCGGCACCCTGCCGCAGATGCTCGAACGCGCCGCCGTGCAGCACGCGCAGGAAGTGCAGCGCCGCGCCATGGCGCTGACCACCATCCTGGAGCCGCTGCTCATTCTGGTGATGGGGGGCATGGTGCTGCTGATCGTACTGGCGGTGATGATGCCCATCATCCAGATGAACAATCTCGTGAAATGAGCCCCCCCGAAAACCTCGCTGCGCTCGGTTCTCCCCCCAGGGGGCGAGAAACCCTTGGGGCGGCCCGGCGGGTTTCTCTGGCTTTGCCGCTCAGCGCGCGGTCGCGCGGCGCCGCACGCAGTCCAGGTAAGCCGCGCCGTCGGGCGGCAGACCGCTGCGCTGCGCGGTCCACAGCATGTCGCCCAGACAGTCCATGATGATGTGGTGTGCGTCGTGTTCGCCCAGCTTGCTGCGCAGCAATTCGAACGCCTGCCGGATGCCCGGCGGCTGGTCGATCGACACCTGCTCTGCGATCGACAGATGCATCGACAGGTGCAGAAACGGATTGGTGCGGCCCTGTTCGACGCTGTAGTCGCGGCTGGCGCTTTGCGGGTCGGAGAGTTCGGCGTGGTATTCGGGGTGCTGCTCCATCCAGTCGGCGGCGATCAGTTCCAGCGGGGTGAGCACGCCGCCGCTGCGATGCCGCTGCCAGGCGGAAAGAAAGAACTGCCGGACCTCGTCTTTGCTGGGATTGAACATGGTGGGCGTATTGTCGCTGCAGGCAGACGCACGGCCTGCTTGCATCTGCTTACAACGGTGTTTTGAGCGAGCATTGGGCCATTGCAACTTCAAGGAAACCGCCATGCCCACGATCGACGCCAGCGCCCAGCACCAACTGTTCATCGATGCCCGCACCCACAACGCCTGGCTGGACAAGCCCGTGCCCGAGGCTGTGCTGCGCCAGCTCTACGACCTGATGAAATGGGGGCCGACCTCGGCAAACTGTTCGCCGGCGCGCATCGTGTTCGTCCAGTCGCCAGCGGCCAAGGCGCGGCTTGCGCCGTGCATGAGCGAGGGCAATCGCGCCAAGACGCTGCAGGCGCCGGTGACCGCACTCATCGGCATGGACATGGCGTTTTACGAGCACCTGCCGCAACTCTTTCCGCACAACCCCGATGCGCGCAACTGGTTCGCGGGCAAGCCCGATTTCATCGCCACATCGGCCCTGCGCAATTCCAGCCTGCAGGGCGGCTATTTCATTCTCGCGGCCCGCGCGCTGGGCCTGGATTGCGGGCCGATGAGCGGTTTCGATGCGGATGCGGTGAATGCCGCGTTTTTCGCTGGCACCGAGACCAAGGTGAATTTCCTCTGCAATCTCGGCTACGGTGACCCAAAGGCGCTGTTCCCGCGCAGTCCACGGCTGAGTTTCGAGCAGGCTTGTCGCATCGCATAGCGCCTGCGGATAGGGCGTGGAGTTCGCGCCGCGGTTCTGGTAATTTGTGCATGATTGTTTGAGGCAACACTGAATCAGTCCTTGTGATGCTGCGCGCCGG
>JAGDVQ010000192.1:0-3866 GCA_023255715.1 Thiomonas sp. | reverse complement strand
GAGCGAGGGCTGCTCCGCAGACCGCACGCAGACCGGATGCGCAGCGCGCAAGGGGCTTGTTCAGTGTTGCCTTTAGGTCTCCAGAACTGAAAGGCTGCGCCATGCCGGTCATTGTTGTCGCCAACCCCAAGGGCGGGGTGGGCAAATCCACCCTCTCCACGCAGGTTGCCGGGTTTTTCGCCAGCCAGGGCCACCAGGTCATGCTCGGCGATTCCGACCGGCAGGAATCGGCCCGCCTCTGGCTGTCGCTGCGCGACCCCGCGCTGCCGCGCATCGACACCTGGGAGATGAGCTTCGACTACATCGCCAAGCCGCCCAGGGGAACGACGCATGCGGTCATCGATACCTCCGCCGGGCTGCATGGCTGGCGCCTCAACGATGTGATGAAGCAGGCCGACAAGGTGCTGGTGCCGTTGTCCGCCTCGATTTTCGACATCTACGCCACACAGGAGTTTCTGGAAAAGCTGCGCGATGCCCGCGAGAAGCATCGCTTCGAGGTGGGCCTGGTGGGCGTGCGCATCGATCCGCGCACCCATGCCGCTGAACAGTTGCAGGCGTTCGTCGCGCAGAGCGGGCTGCCCATGCTGGCCAATCTGCGCCAGACCACGCTGTATCCGCAAATGGCGGCCCACGGCCTCACGCTGTGGGATCTGCCGCCCAGTCAGGCCGCCAGGGATCTGGAGCAATGGCAGCCCATTGTCGATTGGCTGCAGCGTCCGCACGCCGCAACGCGGTAGCGTTCCTGTTGCCCTGTCGGTCTGCGGCTTTCACACCGGGCAAGCGATGGAGCGAGGAGGCGGCGCCAAAAAACAAGGCACATCGCGGAATGCCATTCCGGATGTGCCCAAGCTGCAAGGAAACGGGACGGCAGTCTTGTCAGTGGTTGGCGGCGTTCTGGGGACTGCGCGTCGGATCGGGAAATCTCGTGCGACGGTTCAGCCCATGCGCTCAGGCTGCGCCACCAGGCCCAAGGCCGGCCGATTGATGCGGAACAAGCGCGGTCCCACATGCTCCAGCAGTTTGTCCCGCTCGAACTGCGCAATCACGCGGCTGGCGGTTTCCAGCGCCACGCCGAGCATGGCGCCGAGGTCGCTGCGCTTGGGCAGGGTGATGGTGTCGTTGAGTTCCGGGTCGGCGAGCTTGAGCAGCAGACGTGCCATGCGCGCCGGGATGGCGCCCGAGCCGAGCAGCAGCGCCCACTCATCGGTGTCGCGCAGGGCGCGGTGCCAGCGCTCCAGAAACTCCTGCCGCAGATTGGGCACCTGTTCCTCCATCTTGCGGATGACTTCCACCGGAATGCGGCACACCCGCACGGCGCCGATGGCCGAGGCATGGTGCATGTAGGGCTCGTGGATGAAGCATTCCAGCCCGATCAGATCGCCGCGGCGCGCCACGCGGGTGATGCGGCGGGTGCCGTCGGGCAGCACGCGCTCCAGTTTCACATAGCCGGTCTTGATGGTGTAGAGCCAGTCGCCGCGCTGTCCTTCGCTGAACAACTGCTGCCCTGCGGCAAACTGCATGTCGTCAATCACTTGATGGAAGGTGTCAAAGTCTTCCATGCGCAGCGCGCCGAACAGTGCAATGCGGCGCACACCGCAGTTGCGGCAATCCGAGGCGCCGCGCCAGGCATTGACCACCTCGGTGTGCGCCATGCGATGGGCTTCCGGCTGCCTGTCGCGCGGCAGGGTCTTGCGCAAGGTGGCGAGCGGAATGGTGGTGGTCGTTGGCGGGCTGGCTAAAGTGGTTTCCATGGCGGTCTTTCATTGATTTGGCGCAATATTAGCGAACACTGATATAGCCTTGTCAATATAGGGAATTCACTGTGAGAACTAGGGGTAACCCTAATAATCTCCGATCTTCATTGCGGAATATCGATTTTTGCAGCGCACAAAACTGCGGCAATCTGTCGCAGTTGCAGTGACGATCTGTGCCCTATCCGCGACAGCCCGGCACACCCGCGTCGATCTGAACGGTTTGCCGATCCGCCTACACTGCAGTGTTTTTCAGCCTGAACTGACGAAAGGCGCAATCACCATGATGGATGTGCAGACTCTGGCCGCACGCGATGTGCGCCGGGCTTTGGAGGAAGACCTGGGCGCAGGCGATCTCACCGCTTCGCTCATCGACCCGCAGGCCGTTGCGCGCGCCACGGTGCGCAGTCGCGAGGCCGCGCGGCTGTGCGGCACGCCGTGGGCCAACGCCTGCGTGCGGGCGCTCGATCCATCGGCGCATCTGGAATGGTTGGCGACAGAAGGCGCTGTTTTGGAGGCAGATGCCGTATTTTTGAAGCTGAAAGGCAATGCACGCGCGCTGCTCAGCGCCGAGCGGACCTTGCTCAATTTCCTGCAACTGCTCAGCGCGGTGGCCACGCGCACGGCGCAATATGTCGAGGCCGTGCGGGGTACGCGGGCGCAGATTGTCGATACCCGCAAGACCCTGCCCGGGCTGCGCTTGGCGCAGAAATACGCGGTGCGCGTGGGCGGCGGCATGAATCACCGCATCGGGCTGTTCGACGCGGTGCTGATCAAGGAGAACCACATCGCTGCCGCAGGCGGCGTGGCGCAGGCGCTGCAGCGTGCGCAGAATGTGGCCGCGCAGGCGCAGTTCATCCAGATCGAGGTGGAAACGCTGGAACAGCTCGACGAAGCCCTGCGCGCGGGTGCCCGCATGGTGCTGCTCGACAATATGTCGCTGGATCAACTCCGCGAGGCGGTGCAACTCACCGGGCAGCGCGCGGTGCTGGAGGTGTCGGGCGGGGTGGATCTGCACACGGTGCGCGCCATTGCAGAAACCGGGGTCGACCGCATCTCCGTGGGCAAGCTGACCAAGGACGTGCAGGCGGTCGATCTGTCGATGCGCTTTGCCGCGTTCTGATGTCTTGCGCAGTCATTCGATAAGGAAGTTCGCATGTCCGCCACCTTTCCCGTTGCATTCGACAGCCCGGTCACCGGCACCGCGCAGGCATGGGCGCGCGTCCCCGAGGAGCCCAGCCCCGCGCAGCGCGCCGAACTGATGGAGCGCTGCACCGCACTGCTGCGTGCACACGACGCCGTGCTGGTCGCGCACTACTACACCCATCCCGATCTGCAGGACCTGGCGCAGGCCACTGGCGGCCTGGTGGCCGACTCACTGGAAATGGCACGCTTTGGCGCACGCCACCCGGCTTCGACTCTGGTGGTCGCCGGTGTGCGGTTCATGGGTGAAACCGCCAAGATGCTGTCGATGGACAAGCGCGTGCTCATGCCCGACCTCGACGCCAACTGCTCGCTCGACCTGGGCTGTCCGGCGCCAGCGTTTGCCGCCTTCTGCGACGCGCACCCGGACCGCACCGTCGTGGTCTATGCCAACACCAGTGCGGCGGTCAAGGCGCGCGCCGACTGGGTGGTGACCTCGAGCTGCGCGCTCGACATCGTCGCGCACCTGCACGCCCGAGGCGAAAAAATCCTCTGGGCACCCGACCGGCATCTGGGCAACTACATCCAGCAGCAGACCGGTGCGGACATGCTGCTGTGGCAGGGGTCGTGCATCGTGCACGATGAGTTCAAGGCGTTCGAGCTCGCGGCGCTCAAGGCCGAGCATCCGCGGGCCAAGGTGCTCGTGCACCCGGAAAGCCCCGCGGCGGTGATCGCGCTGGCCGATGTGGTGGGCTCGACCTCGCAGATCCTCAAGGCCGCGCACACGCTCGATGCGCCGGAGTTCATCGTCGCCACCGACACCGGCATGTTCCACGCGCTGCAGCAGCAGAACCCTGGCAAGACCTTCATCGCCGCGCCCACCGCAGGCCATGCCGCCACCTGCAAGAGCTGCGCGCATTGCCCATGGATGGCGATGAACTCGCTGGCCGGTCTGGCGCGGGTGCTGGAGAC
>JAGDVQ010000087.1 GCA_023255715.1 Thiomonas sp. | reverse complement strand
TTGCAGCGCCCGATCGTCGCCCCCGACACCCTGCCCGGCGGGCTGGTGCTGATGGGCGGCCGCCTGCTGCCCGGCATGCCGGGCAAGCCCGCGGCGCAGCTCATGTATCAGGACGCGCAGGGCCACCGCGTCACGGTCTACCTGCGCGGCATGGCCAAGCCCACCGCAGAAACCGCGTTCCGCATCGTCACCGGCAAGCAGGCATCCACGTTCTACTGGGTCGATCGCCAATGGGGTTACGCGCTGACCGGCGACCTGCCCCGCGCCCAACTGCTGGCCGCAGCCCGCGCGCTGTACCAGCGCTACAGCGCCGATCCGCCTCAGTCGCCAGCCAAGCCCGCCGCGCCGCTGGCCTGAACAGCGCCTGCCCTTGCGCACCTTTCACGTCCCCTCTGCAGACCGCTGCCTGTGCAGCGGCTTGCACAATTTGCTTCCCACTGGAGAACCCCGTGAACCCTTCAATTCACACTCAAAAAACCGGCCTATGCCAAACCTCCGACACCCCGGACACGGGCCGACGCGCCCTGCTGCGCACCGGCCTGCTCGGCGCGGGCCTGCTGCTGGCCTCTGCCGCGCCGCTGGCCCTGGCAGAAGGCGCCGCGCCCCTGAAGGTCTATGGTCCGGGCGGCCCTGCGCCCGCGATGCATGAAGCGGCCACGGCCTTCGAGAAGGCCACCGGCATCCCGGTCGAAGTGACCGCCGGGCCGACGCCGAAATGGATCGACGCCGCCCGCGCCAACGCCGATCTGATTTTCTCCGGCTCGGAAACTATGATGAGCGACTTTGTCACCGCGATGAACGGCCAGCTCGACAGTGCCGACGTCATCCCGCTCTATCTGCGGCCGCTCTCGATCCTGGTGCGCCCGGGCAACCCCCGGCACATCACCGGCCTCAAGGATCTGCTCAAACCCGGCATCAAGGTGCTGGTGGTCAACGGGGCAGGACAGAACGGGGTGTGGGAAGATGCGGCGGGCCGCCTCGGCGACATCCGCACCGTGCGTGCGCTGCGCAAGAACATCGTTGCCTATCCCGGCAACAGCGCGCTGGCCCGCCAGACCTGGATCGACCAGCCCGACATCGACGCCTGGTTGATCTGGAACATCTGGCAGGTCTCCAATCCCAAGCTGGCCGAACAGGTTGCGGTGGAAGAACCTTACCGCATCTACCGCGACACCGGCATCGCCCCGACCACGCGCGGCAAGCAACGGCCCGCCTCGCAGCAGTTCATCGCCTTTCTGCAGAGCCCGCAGGGCGCGGCGATCTTTCGGCGCTGGGGCTGGATCACGAACGACGCCTGAACGCGTGCAGGCGCAGCCACTCGGGCAGCCACTCAGCGCGTTTGCGCTGCGTCTGCAAGAATCGGGGTTGTCCATGCCTTCCCGAACAGAACAATGATCCCGCATCTCATCACGTCTTCTGGCGACCCCGTCCTCGAACTCGAACAGCGCATTCTTGAAGCGCAGCCCTCCATCGAGCGTTGGTTCCGCCTCGAATGGATGGAGCACACGCCGCCGTTCTACAGCTCGGTCGATCTGCGCAATGCCGGCTTCAAGCTCGCCCCGGTCGACACCAATCTGTATCCCGGCGGCTTCAACAACCTCTCGCCGGAGATGATGCCGCTGGCGGTGCAGGCGGCCATGGCAGCGATCGAGAAGATCTGCCCCGAGGCCAAGAACCTGCTGGTCATCCCCGAGAACCACACGCGCAACACCTTCTATCTGGAGAATGTGGCCACGCTGATGCGCATCTTCCGCCAGGCCGGGCTGAACGTGCGGCTGGGTTCGCTCGACGAGGCGGTCACCGAGCCCATGCACCTGAAGCTGCCGTCGGGCGGCGAACTGGTCGTCGAGCCGCTGATCCGCAACAAGCTGCGCCTGGGCCTCAAGGATTTCGACCCCTGCACCATCCTGCTCAACAACGACCTCTCCGGCGGCATTCCGCCCATCCTGCAGGGGCTGCACGAGCAATACCTGCTGCCGCCGCTGCATGCGGGCTGGGCGGTGCGGCGCAAGTCCAACCATTTCCATGCCTATGACGATGTGGCGAAGAAGTTTGCCAAGCTCATCGGCGTGGACCCGTGGATGCTCAACCCCTACTTTGCCAAGTGCGGCAAGATCAACTTCCACGAGCGCCACGGAGAAGACTGCCTGGCCGACGCGGTCGACAGCGTGCTCGCCAAGGTGCGCAAGAAGTACAAGGAATACGGCATCCAGGAAAAGCCCTTTGTCATCGTCAAGGCCGACGCCGGCACCTATGGCATGGGCGTGATGACCGTGCGCGACCCCAGCGACGTGAAAGACCTCAACCGCAAGACGCGCAACAAGATGAGCGTGGTCAAGGAGGGCATGGAAGTCAGCGAGGTGCTGGTGCAGGAAGGTGTGCCCAGTGTCGAGCGGCTGCAGGAGGCGGTGTGCGAGCCGGTGGTCTACAT
This sequence comes from Thiomonas sp., assembly GCA_023255715.1. GTDB lineage: Bacteria > Pseudomonadota > Gammaproteobacteria > Burkholderiales > Burkholderiaceae_C > Thiomonas. Next base: position 4,952 of record JAGDVQ010000087.1, on the reverse strand, counting down.
GATGGATCGCTACGTGGTCGGCGGCTTTTACCGCGTCCACGCCGATCGTGGCCCGGACGAAAACCTCAACGCGCCCGGCATGCACTTCGTGCCGCTGGCGTTCGAGGAGCAGTTCAACGTCACCCACCCGGAAGCCGCCCCGGGCACCAGCGGCCCCAATCGCTTCTACATGTACGGGGTCATCGCCCGGCTGGCGATGGTGGCCGCCAGCTACGAGCTCGAACGCACCGACCCGGAAACCGAGCTGGGCTGAGATCATGCAACTGCTGTTCGTCGCCGACCCGATCGCGTCTTTCAAGATCCACAAGGACACCACCTTCGCGATGATGCGCCAGGCGCAGACGCGCGGGCATGCGATCTGGGTGTGCGAGGCGGCCGATCTGCACTGGAGCGGGGGCGGCTGGAAGGACGCAGCTGCTTCCCCGGTCTCCGCGGTCTGCCGCCGCATCGAGCTCACTGGCGCCACACAGGGCAAGGACTGGTACCGGGTGCTCGACCAGCGACCGCTGGCGCTGCGCGATGTCGATGCGGTGCTGATGCGCAAGGACCCGCCGTTCGACAGCGAATATTTCTACGCCACGCATCTGCTGCAGCAGGCCGAGCGCGAGGGCGCGGCGGTGTTCAACAGCCCGCAGGCGCTGCGCGACCATCCGGAAAAGCTCGCCATCCTGGAGTTTGCGCAGTTCATCGCACCCACCCTGGTCAGCCGCCGCGCTGCCGAGATCAAGACGTTCTATGCGGAGCATGGTGACATCATCCTCAAGCCGCTCGACGGCATGGGCGGCACCGGCATCTTTCGCCTGCGCCAGCAGGCCGACGGCAGCCCCGATCCCAATCTCAACGTGGTGATCGAAACCCTCACCGCAAACGGCGCGACCACCATCATGGCGCAGCGCTTCCTCCCCGAGATCGCGCAGGGCGACAAGCGCGTGCTGATCATCGACGGCGAGCCGGTGCCCTACAGTCTGGCGCGCATCCCGCAGGGCGGCGAAACCCGCGGCAATCTCGCAGCGGGCGGCCTGGGCGTGGCGCAACCCCTGTCGGAGACCGACTGGGCCATCGCCCGCGCGCTCGGGCCGGTGCTGGCCGCGCGTGGCCTGTTGCTGGTGGGCATCGACATCATTGGTGACCGGCTCACCGAGATCAACGTCACCAGCCCGACCTGCTTTCAGGAAATCACCCAGCAGTCCGGCTGCGACGTGGCGGCACGCTTCATTTCGGCGCTCGAACGGGCCGTGGCGCGCGCACGCGCACACTGACGCCGTCGGCTGGCTTTGGGCGACAATCCGCCCATCATGCACTCGCCGCAAACCCGCTCCGCCCGCACGCTGATGGCGGCCCTGCTGCTGACCCTTGCCGGGGTCACTGCCAGCCTGTCGCTGGCCTTGCATCAACCCTGGCTGGGCCTGACCCTGTCGCCGCAGGACGATCCGTCCAGCCCCGGCATACTGGTGACGGATGTTGCCCGCAGCGGCCCGGCAGCCGCAGTCCGGCCGGGCTCGCGCCTGCTGTCCATCGGCGCGGGCGATCAGCGCGTGACCCTGAACGCCAGCGACCTGATCGAGGAGCCCGACTTCTTCGACACCTATGCGCAGGTCGAGGCCTTCTTCCAGCGCCAGACGCACATCGCCGAGTTGCAGGCCAGACCGCTGCTGCTGCGCTGGCGCGACCCGGCTGGGCAGATCATCGAACAGCACATTCAGCCGTCATCGGGGCGTCCGCTGTCGAGTCTGCCGTTCGTGTTCTGGTTTCAATTGCTGTGCGGCAGCGTGGCGCTGCTGGTCGGTGCCTGGGTCTATGCCCTCAAGCCGCAAAGCTGGTCGGGGCGGCTGCTCGCGCTTTCTGGCCTGCTGTTTCTGCCCAACACCTTCTCCGCCGCGATCTACAGCACCCGCGAACTGGCGCTGCCTGGCCACTTGTTCGAGGTGCTGTCGGCCATCAATCACCTCGGCGGGCTGGGTTTTGGCGGCGCGCTGGCGGCGCTGTTCCTGGTGTACCCGGCACGGCTGGCGGCGCCGAAATTCCTCTGGCCCATTCCCTTGATCATCCTGGCCTGGTGGGCTGCCGATGTGCTGCGCCTCACCCCGGACGTCGGCTGGGGTGTACGCATTCCGCTGCTGCTCGAAATTCTGCTGGCCGTGGCCCTGGCCGTGGTGCAGTGGCGACGCAGTGCCATGCGCGCCGCCGACCGCGCCGCGCTGCGCTGGTTCATCCTCTCGGCCATGCTCGGAGCGTTCACCTTTGTGGTGTTCACCTTCGGCTCCAGCATGTTCGGCATCTTTCCGCCCATGCAGCAGGGCTACGCCTTCGGCTTTTTCCTCGCGATGTATCTCGGCCTGGCGCTGGGCGTGGGGCGCTATCACCTGTTCGACCTCGACCGCTGGGCCTACCGCCTGCTGCTGTGGGTGCTGGGGCTGGGCCTGATCGTCGTGCTCGACATGCTGCTGGTGCTGCTGCTGAACTGGCGCCACGACCTCTCGCTCATCCTCACCCTGTTGGTGGCCGGTCTGCTCTACCTGCCGCTGCGGCAATGGCTGTGGAGCCGCATGATGCAGGGCGAGCTGCCACCGATCGACAAGCTGCTGCCGGAGATCATCTCCGTGGCGTTCACCGCACAATCGCAGGAACGCGAGCGGCGCTGGCTCGGGCTGCTCGACCGGCTGTATCAGCCACTGCACAACCTGCCGCTTGCGCAGACCCGCGGCGATCAGGCCATCGGTCTGGCGCAGGATGGCATGGAGCTGCGCGTCGCCCCGGCCGGTGGCATGGCTGCGCGCTGCCTGCAGGGGCGCAGCGCCGGTCAGCGGCTGTTCACCGTGACCGATGCCGAACTCGCCACTGCCATCGTCACCCTGTTCAATCAGGCGGCGGCGGGCCGCGACGCGCTGGAGGTCGGCGTGCAGCAGGAGCGCGACCGCATCGCCAGCGATCTGCACGACGACATCGGCGCCAAGCTGCTCACCCTGCGCCATCTGGTGCAGGGCGAGCGTGAGCAGGCCATGCTGATGACCACCATCGACCAGTTGCGCGCCATCGTGCGCGGTCTGCGCCAGCACGCGCAGCCGTGGGACGAATTCGCGGCCGACATCCGTTCCGAAACTGCGCAGCGCCTGGCCGCCGCCGGCATGGAACTCGACTGGCCGCCACCGCTGATCGGCGGCCTCGCCCCCACGCCCCGTCCCTACCAGAGTGCGCCGGCACAACCCCCGCAGGACGCCGCGCAGCAATACCACCTGCGCGCGCTGCTGCAGGAAGCCGTGAGCAACGCAATCCGCCACGCGCATGCCAGCCGTGTGTCCGTGCGCCTCACGGTGCAGGAGGGCACGCAGATGCGCCTGGACGTGATGGACGATGGCGTTGGCATCGCGCCGGTGCATGGGGCGACCGGCCACGGCCTGACCAGCATGCAGATCCGCGCCCGCGCCCTGGGCGGTCGCATCGCATGGCGCAGCGGCGCCGACCGCCCCCCCACGGCGCCGCCCCCCCCTGCTGACGGTGCCCCCGCGCGGATGCAACTGCCCGGCATGGGCACCTGGGTGGAACTCATCTTCCCACTGCAGGCCGGGTTGATCTGAAACCGTCACACGCCCGTCGACTGCGCGTCGCACAATCGCTCTCCATGGGAGCGTTCTCGTTATACATTTTTCCTAACTGTTCGATGAGAACAATCCATTGGATCAATTTCAGGGTGATCCCTAAACTTCTTTCTCAACGGCACACCCGCCGCGTTTTTTTGATCAACCAAAAGGACCTCAATCATGGAACAAAGCACTGAAACCGTCGGCCTGCCCCGCCTCAACGAACCCGCGCCCCACTTCAACGCCGTCACCACCCACGGCCCGCGTACCCTGGCCGACTACAAGGGCAAGTGGCTGATCCTGTTTTCGCACCCCGCCGACTTCACCCCGGTGTGCACCACCGAGTTCATGGGCTTCGCCCGCAACCACGACAAGTTCAAGGCGATGAACTGCGAGCTGCTGGGTCTGTCGATCGACTCGATCTTCGCCCACCTGGCCTGGGTGCGCTCGATCAAGCAGCACTTCGGCGTGGACATTCCCTTCCCCATCATCGAAGACCTGAAGATGGAAGTCGCCCGCGCCTACGGCATGATCCACCCCGGCGCCGCCGACACCCAGGCCGTGCGTGCCACCTTCTTCATCGACCCCAACGGCGTCCTGCGCGCCATGGTGTACTACCCGATGAGCAATGGCCGCTCGATCGACGAGTTCGTCCGCCTGCTGCAGGCGCTGCAGACCAGCGACAAGTTCGGCGTGGCCACCCCGGAAGCCTGGTGCCCGGGCGACAAGGTCATCGTGCCGCCGCCCAAGACCACGGCTGCGGCCGAGGAGCGCGTCACCGAAGGCCCCAAGCAGGGCATGGAAGTCACCGACTGGTACTTCACCAAGAAGTCGCTGTGACCCTACCGACCTGACCGCGTGCGCGGCCCGGTTCAACGCCTCCACCGCCAGCGCCGTGGAGGCGTTTTTTTGCCCGCATTGCCATACACTGCGACGCATGGATACGACACAGAGCACTTCCACTCCGACTGCGGCCGGACACAAGATTCCGGTCTCCGTGCTGGTGGTGATTCACACGCCCGCGCTGGAGGTGCTGCTGATCGAGCGTGCCCGGCAGCCCGGCTTCTGGCAAAGCGTCACCGGCAGCATCGACGCGCTCAGCGAACCTCTTGCCGCCACCGCAGCGCGCGAAGTGGAGGAGGAAACCGGCATCCACGTCGGCAGCATCGCCGTGCCGCAGGGCGCGTTGCGCGACTGGCATCTGGCCAATGTGTACGAGATCTATCCGCTGTGGCGGCACCGCTATCCGCCCGGCGTGTGGAAAAACACCGAGCATGTGTTCAGTCTGGAAGTGCCCGCAGGCACGCCGGTGCAGCTTGCCGAGCGCGAACACCGGGCGCTGCTGTGGCTGCCCTGGCACGAGGCCGCAGAACG
>JAGDVQ010000031.1 GCA_023255715.1 Thiomonas sp. | reverse complement strand
GCGCCCGTGCCAGCAGCGGCGCGGCGGTCAGGGCCAGAGCGGAACCGAGAAACAGGCGGCGGGTGGGGTGCATGGCAAAAGGCAGTTTTGAAGATAGCGTGATGGTAGATGCGAGGCGGTGGTGTCAGGTTGCACCCTGGGGTCAGGTCTCGCTTTGATGCAAATAACCAGACCCAGCCCTGCCGCGCCCGAGACATCGCGCGCTGCGCATCGAGGGAGGTTTCACCCCGCCGTCACCTCCCCTTCCTACAATGCGGCGCATGAGCACACCCCGCCCTCCTTTCACGCAGCAGTGGCAAGACGCCGCCGAGCGCAACAACTCGGCGCTGTGCGTCGGGCTCGATCCGGAGCCTTCGCGCTTTCCGGCGCCGTGGACCAATGACCCGCTGCGGCTGTTCGACTTCTGCGCGGCCATCGTCGACGCCACGGCCGATCTGGTCTGCGCGTACAAGCCGCAGATCGCCTACTTTGCCGCGCTGGGGGCGGAGGATCAACTCGAACGCCTGATTGCGCATATCCGCAAGGCTGCACCGGGCGTGCCGGTGATTCTCGATGCCAAGCGCGGCGACATCGGCGCGACCGCCGAGCAATACGCCCGCGAGGCCTTCGTGCGCTTCGATGCCGACGCGCTCACGCTGTCGCCCTACATGGGCTTCGATTCGGTCGAGCCCTACCTGCGCTACCCCGAGCGCGGGCTGTTCTTGCTGTGCCGCACCTCCAACCCCGGCGGCGCCGATCTGCAGACTCTGCGCATCGCCAACCCCGCGACCAGCCCTTCGGCCCACCTCGGCGACGAGCTGCTGTTCGAGCGCGTGGCGCGGCTGGCGGCACAAGACTGGAACCGCCACGGTCAGAATGGTCTGGTGGCCGGTGCGACCCACCCGGGCGACATCGAACGCATCCGCGCGGTCGCCCCCGATGCGCCACTGCTCATCCCCGGCATCGGCGTGCAGGGCGGCGACCTCGAGGCCACCGTGCGCGCGGCGCGCGGCCGCTTTCTGATCAACGCCTCGCGCAGCGTGCTCTACGCCAGCAGCGGACGCGAATTCGCCGACGCCGCGCGGCGTGAAGCCCGCCGCCTGCGCGATGCCATCAACCACGCAGCGCACGCCAGCGCCTCTCCTGCACCATGACCTCCCCTGCCGCGCAACTCACCCATTTCGACACCACCGGCCAGGCGCACATGGTCGATGTCGGCGCGAAGGATGAAACCCATCGCGTCGCCGTGGCCACCGGCTGCATCCGCATGCAGCCCGCCACCTTCGCACTGGTGCAAAGCGGCAGCGCGAAAAAGGGCGACGTGCTGGGCATCGCCCGCGTGGCCGCCATCATGGCCAGCAAGCGCACCGCCGATCTGATTCCGCTGTGCCACCCCATCGCACTGAACCGCGTTGCAGTCGACTTTGCACTGCAACCGCAGGACAGCAGCATTCACTGCACCGTCACCGCAGAAACCCGCGGCCGCACCGGCGTGGAAATGGAAGCGCTCACTGCGGTGCAGGTGGGGCTGCTGACCATTTACGACATGTGCAAGGCGGTGGACCGCGGCATGACCATCACCGACGTCAAGCTGCTGGAAAAGCATGGCGGCAAGTCGGGCGACTGGGTGGCCGCGCGCTGAACCCGGCAATCGAGCCTCAGCGCGCAGGGGCTTGGCGCCCTTCCTACAATCGAGCCCATGAACATGATGACCGAACCCGCGCTGTTGCGCCTGGACGAGGCGCGCCGCGTCTTGCTCGACCCCTATCAGATCGACGAATCCGCCCTGCAGCGCGCGCTGGGCAAGGTGTTCGAGCACAGGCTCGACTACGCCGATGTCTACCTGCAATACACCCGCTCCGAGGGCTGGAGCCTGGAAGAAGGCATGGTCAAGTCGGGCAGCTTCGACATCGAGCAGGGCTTCGGCATCCGCGCGGTGCAGGGCGAGAAAACCGCCTTCGCGTATTCCGACGACATTTCCGAACTCGCCCTGCTCGAAGCCGCCGACACGGTGCGCAGCATTGCGCGTGCGGGCAAGGGCAGCGCCAAGGTACCCACCGACACCCGACGCAGCGCTGCGCGGGTGCTCTATGGCGCGAGCGATCCGCTGAGCGCGCTGGGCTCCGATGCGAAGGTCGCACTGCTGCAGAAGGTGGACCGGCTGGCGCGCGCCAAGGACCCGCGCGTGGTGCAGGTCATGGCCAGCCTGGGCGGTGAACACGATGTGATGCTGGTGCTGCGTTCCGACGGTCTGCTGGCCGCCGATGTGCGCCCACTGGTGCGCCTGAGCGTGAACGTCATCGTCGAGCAGAACGGGCGGCGCGAGTCCGGCTCGTCGGGCGGCGGCGGGCGCTTTGGCCTGGGCCACTTCGACGACGCGTTGATTGCGCAATATGTCGAGGAAGCGGTGAACACGGCGCTGGTGAACCTCGAATCCCGCCCCGCACCTGCGGGCGAGATGAGCGTGGTGCTCGGTCCCGGCTGGCCGGGCGTGCTGCTGCACGAGGCGGTGGGCCACGGTCTGGAAGGCGACTTCAATCGCAAGGGATCGAGCGCGTTCTCTGGCCGCATGGGCCAGCGCGTGGCCGCGCGCGGCGTGACCGTGCTCGACGACGGCACCCTGCCCGACCGGCGCGGCTCGCTCAACGTGGACGACGAAGGCAACCCGACGCAGCGCAATGTGCTGATCGAGGACGGCATTCTGGTCGGCTACATGCAGGACATGCTCAACGCCCGGCTGATGGGCCGCGCGCCCACCGGAAACGGCCGCCGCGAAAGCTATGCCCATGTGCCGATGCCGCGCATGACCAACACCTACATGCTGGCCGGCGACCGCGATCCGGCGGAAATCCTCGCCAGCATCGACCGCGGGCTGTACGCAGTGAACTTCGGCGGCGGGCAGGTCGACATCACCAGCGGCAAGTTCGTGTTTTCCGCAAGCGAAGCCTGGTGGGTGGAAAAGGGCAAGCCGCTCTACCCTGTGAAGGGCGCCACGCTGATCGGCAACGGCCCCGATGCCCTCACCCGGGTGAGCATGATCGGCAACGATCTGCGGCTGGACAGCGGCGTGGGCACCTGCGGCAAGGAAGGCCAGAGCGTGCCGGTCGGCGTGGGCCAGCCCACACTGCGCATCGACGGCGTGACCGTGGGCGGCACGGGCTGAGCAGGCCCTCACCCCACCCGACGGCCGGGGCGCAGCGATGCGTTCCGGCTGTTTCGTTTTTTACCTCTGGTGACATCGGTGAAATATGGTTTACGGTGCATGATCAAACCGTGCACGCTGGGTACAGTGCGCGCAGGCCGAATCCAGTTTCGGCTCTTCCTCCCACATTGCTGAAAAAGGACACCCCCATGAAAACCACCTCCCTGCTTGCTGCCGCCCTGAGCTGTGCTGTGCTCGCCTTCCCCGCCGTGGCCTCGGCCAGCCTGCTGAAAAATCACGAAGCCAAGGCGCAATGTGAAAAGCAGGCCAAGGAGCAAAGTCTGAAAGGCAAGGACCGCACCGAGTTCATCAAGTCCTGCGTGAGCAAGGCGGAAGCTGCCGCGCCCGCCACTGCCGCCGCCACGGAAACCAAGAAGGAAACCAAAAAGGAAGAAGCCAAACAGGCAGCCAGCCCATCGGGCTCGGGAACGGCGGCCGCAGCCGGTGGCGGTGCCGGCAAGGTGTGGGTGAACGCATCCACCAAGGTCTATCACTGCCCGGGCGACAAGTACTACGGCAAGACCAAGCACGGCGCGTACATGACCGAAGCGGCAGCCAAGGCCGCGGGCGACCATCCGGCGCATGGCAAGACCTGCAACTGATGTGCGATGGATGCGCCGCATCTCGGTGTGGGCACGGCGGTGATGACTCTGATCGTGCTGCGCCTGGTCTGGCGGCTGGTCGAGACGCCGCCGCCCCACCCGCCCATGCCCGCATGGCAGGCACGCGCCGCGCAGGTCACGCATGGGCTGCTCCGGGGCCTGTAGGCCTTCCTCTGCTGGGCTGGCTAGCCGCCTCGGCACGCGACTGGCCGGTGCACTGGATCGGTCTGGTGTCGCTGCCTGCGCTGTTTCCGGCCAATGCCGGCTGGGCGGAACGACTGGGCGACGTGCATCAGGCCCTCGCCCTGGGGCTGCTCGGATTGATCGGGCTGCATGTTGCTGCAGCGCTGTACCACGCGGTCATCCTGCGCGACGGCAGCCTGCGGCGGATGTGGTGACGCGGCGACGACGGGCTCAAACCACCTTCAGTCCGGCCAGTTCCGGCTTGCGATCGGGTGCCGTCGCCTTGAGGTTTTTCAGCGCTTCGAGCACCAGGCGCGCGACGATCAGGTTGCGCACCGGCTTGCGGTCGGCCGGCACCACATACCACGGCGCCTGCGCCGTGGACGTGGCTTGCAGCGCCTGGCTGTAGGCGGACTGGTAGGCGCTCCAATACTGCCGTTCCTGCAGATCGGACGGATCGAACTTCCAGTTTTTCAGCGGGTTGTCGATGCGCTCCTGCAGACGCTCGCGCTGCTCGTCGAAGCTCAGGTGCAGAAAGCACTTGACGATGGCCGTGCCGGTCTCGGAGAGCATTTGCTCGAAGTCGGCGATCTGCCGCAGGTAGCGCTTCATCTCGCCGTTCTTGATTTCGCCATGCACCCGGCGGATGACCGGCTCCTCGTAGTGGCTGCGGTTGAACACGCCGATGCAGCCCAGCGGCGGCACCTGGGCATGCACGCGCCACAAATAGTCATGGCGGCGCTCCTGCGGCGTGGGCACGCTGAACGACGCGGCGCGGATGCCCAGCGGGTTCACCCCGGTGAACACCGCCTTGGTGGTGCTGTCCTTGCCCGCGGAATCCATGCCCTGCAGCACCACCAGCAAGGCGCGTTCGCGGCGGGTGAACAGCAGATCCTGAATATCGCCGATCTGCTCGCGCAGCGCGGCCAGTTCGGCCTCCAGCGCGTCCTTGGAGGGATTGCCCGGCAGATCGAGCTCGGTCGGGCGGTCGTTCAGGTCGAGGGCCTTGCCCGGCTCCACCAGCAGGCTGCGCAGATCGCTCAATGGGGACATGCACCTTCCTTCAACGCTGCACTCCTTTGGCAAGCAAGGCCAGATTGTTTTCAGCACGCTCCTCGCCCTGCGCTGCCGCCTGCTTCCACCAGTACCTGGCCTTGTCAGTGTCCTGCAGCTTGCCCAGGCCGCGGTAGTACAGCACCCCCAGACTGAACTGCGCCTGGGCATCCCCATGTTCCGCGGCACGCTGAAACCACCCAGCCGCCTGGGTGTAGTCCGGGCTGCCCCCCCGCCCCATGGCCAGCAGGCTGGCGAGCTCGCGCTGCGCTGCGGGCAGCTCCATTTCTGCTGCCTTGCGCAACCAGACTATGGCTTGCGCGTCGTCCTGCGCCACGCCCTGTCCGGTGAGGAACAGATGGCCGTAGCGATAGCAGGCCTCGCGGTAACCTTGATGCGCTGCAAGGGCGAACATCGACGCGGCCCGTACCAGATCCACCGGGGTGCCGCGGCCCGTCTGCAAAAACGTGCCCAGGTTGCATTGCCCGCCAGGGTCTCCCGCCTCGGCTGCGCGCTGGTACCAGATCAACGCCTGGGCATCGCTGCGCGGCACGCCAAGCCCTTGTTCGTAGAGATAGCCCAAGCCGTTCATGGCGCGCGCCAGCCCGGCTTGCGCGGCCTGCTGCCACAGGGCGAGAGCCTGCGCGCTGTCCGGTGCCACGCCATGGCCGTGGACATAGAGCCAGCCGAGGTTGTACTGAGCACCCGCCGAGCCTTGATCGGCGGCCTTGCGATACCAGTGCGCCGCATGCACATAGTCCTTGCGGTCGTGGTAATGCGCGCCCAGCCATTCCTGCGCGGTGGCGTCGCCCGCATGGGCGAGTGCCTCGAGCGGGTGCTGGGTCTCGTCGAAATCGAGGTGCTGCGGCGGCTCGGTCTGCGGCCCGATTTCGGTGTTGGGGAGCGGTGGAATCTGCATCGGAACAACGGTTTTATCCTGCCTCGCAGCATACCGCCGCCTCGCGCTGGCCAGAAAGAAACAAACGGTATGCTTTGCAATCACATTTCATTTTCCCCGGAGACCTGCTCATGCGCCGCCTGCTATCTGTCGTGTTGCTGTCTGTCGCCCTGCTCAGTCTGAGTGGCTGTGGCTACAACGCGCTGCAATCTTCAGACGAACAGATCAAGGCCAGCTGGGCCGAGGTGCTCAACCAGTACCAGCGCCGTGCCGATCTGGTGCCCAATCTGGTGAACGTGGTCAAGGGCTATGCCGCGCACGAAAAGGATGTGTTCGTGCAGGTGACCGAGGCGCGTGCCAAGGTCGGCCAGATCCAGGCCACGCCCGAGCTGATCAACGATCCGGCCGCGTTCGCCAAGTTCCAGGAAGCACAGGCGCAGATGACCAGCGCGCTCTCAAGGCTGATCGCGGTGTCGGAGAACTATCCGCAGCTCAAGGCCGACGGCGTGTTCCGCGATCTGCAGGCGCAGCTCGAAGGCACCGAGAACCGCATCGCGGTCGCACGCATGCGCTACATCGAGGCGGTGCAGAACTACAACAATCTGGTGCGGCAGTTCCCGAGCAATCTCACTGCCATGGTCATCGGCATGAAGGTCAAGCCCAGCTTCACCGTCGAAAACGAAAAGGCCATTTCTGTGGCGCCCAAGGTGGACTTCGGCGGCATGACGCCCGCCCCGGCTGCGTCGAAATAACTCCCCGTGAACAGGCTGCGTGGGCTGTTGCAGTGCTGGCTGGCAGCGCTGCTGCTGGGCGTGGGCGCAGTGGCCCACGCGGCACTGGTGCCGGTGCCTGCGCTGACCGCGCCGGTCACCGATCTCACCGGCACACTCACGCCGCAGCAGACCGCCGCGCTCGACCAGGAACTGCGCGACTTTGCCGCGCGCAAGGGCAGCCAGATCGCTGTGCTCATCGTCCCGAGCACCGCGCCGGAAGCCATCGAGCAATACAGCATCCGCGTCACCGACGTCTGGAAGCTCGGGCGCAAGGGGCAGGATGACGGCGTGCTGCTGCTGGTGGCCAAGGACGACCGCACGATGCGCATCGAGGTGGGCTATGGCCTGGAGGGCGCCATTCCGGACGCGATCGCCAAGCGCATCATCGCCGAAGTGATCACCCCGCAGTTCAAGCAGGGCGACTTTTACGGCGGGCTGCAGGACGGGGTGCAGAGCATCATGAAATTGATCGACGGCGAGCAGTTGCCACCGCCCAGGGCTGCCGCCTCTCCTGCGGGCGGCGCCAACCCGACCGAAACCGCATTCTTCCTGCTGATCGCCGCGATCGTCGTCGGCTCCGCGCTGCGCGCCGTGCTGGGCCGCACCGTCGGCTCGGGTCTGGCCGGTCTGATTGCGGGCGGCGTGGGCTGGCTCTTGATCGGTTCGGCACTGCTGGGCTTGGGGCTGGCCGTGGCGGCGTTCTTCGCCGTGTTCAGCGGCGTGCGCTTCGGCGGTGGGCCGGGCGGGT
>JAGDVQ010000170.1 GCA_023255715.1 Thiomonas sp. | reverse complement strand
CCTGAACCCCACACCGCCTACAGGTTCAGACTCCTCTCAGGATTGGAAAATACTGCCCCTCGATACATCGCGGTGACTGTCCCTACGAGTCGATTGCGTCGCGCGAATGCGCCTGTTCGCGCAGCGTGTATTTCTGAATCTTGCCGGTGGAGGTTTTTGGAACCTCGCCAAACACCACTTTGCGCGGCACCTTGAAACCGGCAAGGTGCGCCCTGCAAAAAGCGATGAGGTCGGCCTCGCTGACCTGCATGCCCGGCTTGCATTCGACGAACGCGCAGGGCGTCTCTCCCCATTTTGGGTCAGGCATGGCGACCACGGCGGCGATCAGCACGGCGGGATGGCGGTACAGCACGTCTTCCACCTCAATGCTGGAGATGTTTTCTCCGCCCGAGATGATGACGTCCTTGCTGCGGTCCTTGATCTTGATGTACCCGTCGGGATCGACGACCGCAAGATCTCCGCTGTGGAACCAGCCCCCGGAAAATGCCTGCGCAGTGGCTTCCGGGTTGTCCAGGTAGCCCTTCATCATGATGTTGCCGCGAAACATGATTTCCCCCATGGTCTGACCATCATGGGGCACTTCCTGAAGGGTCTGCGGATCACGCACGGTGGCCGCGTTTTGCAGGTGATAGCGCACGCCCTGGCGTGCATTGAGGCGGGCGCGTTCGGTCAGGGGCAGATCAGCCCAGGCTTCCTGCTTGGCACACACCGTCGCCGGGCCGTAGACCTCGGTCAGGCCGTAGGTATGGGTCAGGTCGAAGCCCATGGATTCCAGACCCTCGATCAGCGCGGCAGGTGGCGCTGCTCCGGCCACCATCGCCCGCACAGTGTGGGTGATGCCGGTTTTCATGCTGGCTGGGGCGTTGACCAACAGGTTGTGCACAATCGGTGCGCCGCAGTAATGCGTCACACCCGCGCTGCGGATGCGATCGAAAATGGCCTGTGCCTCCACCTTGCGCAGGCAGACGTTGACCCCGGCGCGTGCCGCCACCGTCCATGGAAAGCACCAGCCGTTGCAGTGGAACATGGGCAGGGTCCACAGGTAAACCGGATGCTTGGCCATATCCCACTCAAGGATGTTGGACAGGGCGTTCACATACGCCCCGCGGTGCGAATACACCACGCCCTTGGGCTTTCCAGTGGTGCCTGAGGTGTAATTCAGCGAGATGGACTCCCATTCGTCGGCGACACCGGGCAAGCTGATCTCCGTTCGGCCCTCGGCAAGCAGGGCTTCATAGTCCAGTGCGCCGATACGCGGTGCCTCAGAAACGAACTCGGGGTCGGGAACATCGACCACCAGCGGGGGCGTCAATCCCTGCTCCACCGCCAGAGTGACGGCGCGCTGCATCACCCCAGACAATTCCGCATCCACCAGCACCACCCGGGCCTTGCCGTGAAGCAGCATGTAAGCCAAGGCCTCGGCATCGAGCCGGGTGTTGAGCGTGTTGAGTACCAGACCAGCCATTGGCACGCCGAAATGCACCTCCACCATGGCTGGCACGTTGGGCAGCATGACGGCGACAACCTCGCCACGCTGCAACCCGCGCTGCATCAACGCGCGCGCCATGCGCTGGCAACGCTCGCGGGTTTGCGCCCAATTGCGACGCAATCCACCATGCACGACGGCTAGACGCTGTGGGTAAAGATCAGCCGCGTGATCAAGGAAAATCAGCGGAGTCAGCGGCGCGTGATTCGCCGCATTGGGCGTGAGGTCGGTGTCGTGCATGAAGGTCTCCAGTGTGTGAGGAGATGGTGCAGCAAACGCCTTGCACGGACCTTGCGTCAATCTTCCGCACCTTCTGGTTCCGCCCGGAGGGGACTGGTCGGTGGCGTTGTCGGTTTCTGCGCGGGCAGGGGCACCGCAGCGGGCTTGTCTGACGCCCATTGCACCACCCGCTGCGGAAACGGAATCTCGATGCCGTGTGCCTTCAAGGTGTGCCAGATGGCGAGGTTGACCTGCCCGCGCACGCCCAGGGTGCCATTCTCGGGGTCGGCGATCCAGTAGCCCACGGTGATGTTGAGCGCGCTGTCGCCAAAGGCGTCGAGCACTGCACTCGGAGCCGGGCTGTGCAGAACGCGCGGGACGGACTGCGCCGCCTCCTTGATGAGCGCGAGCGCCTGCTCCACATCGGTGTCGTAGGACACGCCCACAGTGGTGGACAGCCACACGTTCGGGTCGTTGTAGGAGAGATTCTCGATGCGATTGGCGATCAGCAGTTCATTGGGCACGATGGAGTCGGTTCCCCCCGCGCTGCGCACCAGGGTGTAGCGGGTCTTGATGTCGATGATCTGGCCCTGAAACGCTTCGACTCGCACGTTGTCGCCCACACGCAGACTGCGCTCGAGCAGGATGACAAAGCCGGACACATAATTGGCCGCGATTTTCTGTAGACCCAGTCCCAGTCCAACACCCAAGGCGCCGCCGAACACACTGAGCACGGTGAGGTCGATCCCCACCATCTGCAGCGCCGTGAGCACGGCGACGAGCAGCACCACCGAGCGCAGCAGCCGCGTGAACACCAGCCGCAGGCTGGCGTCCAGCGGCGATCGCATCAGGCGCGACTCCAGCAGCGACGAGACCCACAGCGCCAGCAGCAGCGTCACCGCGATCGAGGCCACCCCCTTGAGCAGCGTCCAGCCCGACAGGCGTTGTTTGCCCAGGGTAATGGACAGGGCGTCCAGCGCCTCGCGAATTTCGGGCAGGATGCCCGCCAGATGCAGCGCCAGAGTGATCCACAAGCCGGTGTTGACCACCCGCACCAGATAGGGGATGCCACTGTCCCTGGAGAACCGGTGCCGCGACACCGAAGCGGCCAGCCGCACGAGCAGCAGCACCCCGAGCACCGGCAACGCCAGTTTGAGCAGAGGCAGATTGAGCAGAATGCGCGACCCATGGCGCACCAGAACCAGGGCGAGCAGGGCAACAAACGGAAACCCCAGGCCATAACGCCAGCTCGCCTGAAATGCCTCGCGCCAGCTCGGCAACTTGCGCCCCTGTTTTTCAAGTGCAGTGCCCAGCAGCGCACCGAGCAGGACAACGCCCAGCAGAATGCCGGCCTGCAAGCGCAATTGCTCCGGGGTCTGGTGGTAGAAGGCTTCGATCAGGGGAGATTCAATCAACATGCGCGCGACAGCAAGTGAGCAGGCGGGCATGGTAGCCCGCAACATCCCCGGGCAGGCTCGGACAGATCAATGCAGGGGCGCGCTGGGTGACGGCACCGGCAAGGGCGCGGCCTGCTTTTGCGCTGCGCTCTGGCGTGCCTGCGCCGCCTGCTTGTCGGCATATGCCTTCTGCTTTGCAGCGTAGTCTGCCTGCGCCTGATCTGCCTGTGCGGCACGCTGGGCCGGCGTCAGCGCGGCTTGCGGCGCGGGAGCGGCAAACAGCCGGGGCGCAGGCGGAGCGGTCTTGGGGCGGGGGGACGGCGGCACGGCTCCTTGCGCTGCATCCGCTGCGGCTTGCCGGGCACGCTCGGCGGCCTGCTTCTCACGCTGAGCCAGAGCGGCCGCGCGCGCCGCACTCTGGCGCTCGGCCAGGGCACTGTCGGGCTGTCCAGCCTGCGCTGCGGCGATGTTGGCCTGCACCTGCCGCAGTTCGGCTTCGGCAGCGCGCATCCGTGCGCGCAGCGCGATCGCCTGCAAATCGGCATCGATGGGCGCAAGCGCTTTGCGTTCCTCTTGGCGCGAAGCATCCAGACAGTCATTGACAAAGAACCGGTGCATGCACGCGGCCTGCTCGGCCTGATGACGTGCCTGCACCTGGGCGCGCTGGGCTTGCAGCGCAAGCTGCTGCGCTGCGTCTTGTTCGGGTGTGTGCTGCTGCGCTGCAAGAGCCGAGACCCGCGTCAAGCAGGCCGACACGGCGAGCGCGCACAGCAGACGCGTGGTGTCGCGCAAGGTCATACCAGCTCCGCCTCGCCCTGACGCCGGCCTGCGCGCAGGTAATCGGCACTCTGCATTTCATGCAGACGCGAGACCGTGCGGGTGAATTCATAATCCAGCGGGCCGTGCTCATAGAGCTGCTCCGGCGGGACCGCTGCAGAGAGGATGAGCTTGATGCGCCGGTCGTACAGCACGTCGATCAGCAGGGTGAAGCGACGCGCGGCGCTGGCCATGTCCTCGGTCATCCGTGGCACATCGGACAGCAGCACGGTATGGAAGCGGCTGGCGATTTCGAGGTAGTCGTTCTGGGAGCGCGCGGTTTCGCACAGCTCGTGAAAACTGAACCACACCACGCCGCCCGCGCGCTGCAGCGCGATCACCTCGCGGCCCTCGATGGTCAGCACCGGGTCTTCCTCGGCGCTCGACGCCATGCGCTCGAAAGCCTGCTCCATGCGGGATTGCGCTTGCTCGCCCAGCGGTGTGATGTAGAGGTTGAGTTCGCACAGCGCCTGATGGCGATAGTCCACGCCGGAGTCGATTTTGACCACGTCCATTTTCTGTTTGATGAGCGCGATGGCGGGAAGGATGCGGTCGCGGTGCAGGCCGTCGGGGTAAAGGTCGTCAGGGTGAAAGTTGGAGGTCGCCACCATCTGCACGCCATTGTCGAACAGACCGCCGAGCAGTCGGTGCAGGATCATGGCATCGGTCACATCGCTGATGTGAAACTCGTCAAAGCAGATCAGCCGGAAACGCCGCGCGATGCGGCGCGACAGCTCCGTGAGGGGATCCACCGTGCCCTGCAGCAAGGCCATTTCCCGTTGCACTTCGCGCATGAACTCGTGAAAGTGCAGCCGGGTCTTGCGCAGCAGCGGCACGGTGACAAAGAACGCATCCATCAACATGGACTTGCCCCGCCCCACACCGCCATACAGATACACCCCGCGCGGCAGCTCCGGATGAATGAGCGCCCGGCGGATGGCGCTGGAGCGGCGCGACTTGTACTCGACCCATTCGTCATAGCACTGCTGCAGGCGGGCCACCCCGGCCAGTTGGGCCGCGTCTGCGGTGAAGCCGCGTTCCTGCAGCGACTGCTCGAAGTATTCGGTGACGTTCATGCGCGATTCAGAAATTCAGCGTGCGGCCTGCCACGCCGAGCGCGGCTTCCTTCAGCGACTCCGACAGCGTGGGATGTGCGTGGCAGATGCGCGCAATGTCCTCGCTCGACGCCTTGAACTCCATCGCCACCGCAGCCTCGGCAATCAGCTCCGACGCCATGGGGCCGATGATGTGCACGCCGAGAATCTCGTCGGTCTTGGCATCGGCCAGCATTTTGACAAAGCCAGTGGTGTCGCCCAGGGCGCGCGCGCGGCCGTTGGCCATGAAGGGAAAACTGCCCACCTTGTAGTCGCGGCCGGCCGCCTTGAGCTGCTGCTCGGTCTGCCCGACCCAGGCGATTTCCGGCGCGGTGTAGATCACCCACGGCACGGTGTTGAAGTCCACATGCGGCTTCTGGCCTGCGATGCGCTCGGCCACGGCACTGCCCTCTTCCTCGGCCTTGTGCGCCAGCATGGGCCCGCGCACCACGTCGCCCACGGCCCAGATGCCCGGCAGATTGGTGCGGCAGTCGGCGTCCACCGCAATGAAGCCCCGCGCATCCAGTGTCAGGCCCACGACCTCGGCGCCCAGGCCGTCGGTATTGGGCTTGCGCCCAACAGAGACGATGAGTTTGTCCACCTTGAGGATCTGCGCCACGCCCTTGTTGTCTGTCCACTCGACGGTCACGCCGGACTTGCCCGCCTTGGTCGCGGTGATTCTGGCCCCGAGATGAATGGTCAGTCCCTGCCTGGTGAACTGCTTGAGTGCCTCCTTGGCCACCTGTGCGTCGGCCGCAGCAAGAAACTCCGGCTGCGCTTCGAGCAGCGTGACCTGCGCGCCCAGACGGCGCCAGACACTGCCCATCTCCAGCCCAATCACCCCGGCGCCGATCACGCCCAGCGTCTTGGGTACCGCGTCGATGGACAGCGCGCCGTCGTTGGAGAGCACCTGTTTCTCGTCGAACTCCAGCCCCGGCAGGCTGCGCGGCACCGAGCCGGTGGCGAGGAGGATCTGTTTGCCCACCAGCGTCTGCTCGCCGTCCTTGCCCGTCACCGCAACCTGCCAGCCCTCCGTGCCACTGCCGCCCTTGAGCATGCCCCTGCCATGAAAAAAGGTGACCTTGTTTTTCTTGAACAGATAGAGGATGCCTTCGTTGTTCTGCTGGACCACCAGGGCCTTGCGCTGTTGCATGGTGGGCACGTCGATGGACAGGCCGCTGACGCCGATGCCATGCGCGGCAAAGGCATGCCCTGCCTGCTCGAAGTGCTCGCTCGACTGCAGCAGGGCCTTGGACGGGATGCAGCCCACATTCGTGCAGGTGCCGCCAGGCGCCGGACCGCCCTGGGCGTTGCGCCAGGCGTCGATGCAGGCGACCTTCATGCCGAGTTGGGCAGCGCGAATGGCCGCGATATAGCCGCCGGGTCCGGCGCCGAGAACGATGAGATCAAAAGCCGATGACATGATGAGTTTCCTTGCAGCAGCGCGGCGCGAGCGCGCCCTCGCCTGGGGTGCGTTGGGTCAGGACGGGAGCCGGATCAAAGATCGAGCAGCAGGCGCGCCGGATCTTCCAGCGCCTCTTTCATGGCCACAAGCCCGAGCACGGCTTCGCGGCCGTCGATCAGACGGTGGTCGTAGCTGAGCGCCAGATAGTTCATCGGGCGGATGACGATCTGGCCATCCTCGACCACAGGCCTGTCCTTGGTGGCATGAATGCCCAGGATGGCCGACTGCGGCGGATTGATGATGGGTGTGGAGAGCATGGAGCCGAACACCCCGCCGTTGCTGATGGAAAAGGTGCCGCCGGTGAGTTCTTCGAGGGTGAGCTTGCCGTCGCGCGCCTTGACGCCAAAGTCGGCAATCGCCTTCTCAATGTCGGCGAAGCTCATCTGATCGGCGTTGCGCAGGATGGGCACCACCAGACCGCGCGGGCTGCCCACGGCGATGCCGATGTCGAAATAGCCGTGATAGACGATGTCATTGCCATCGATGGACGCATTGAGCAACGGAAACTTGCGCAGCGCATGCACCGCAGCGCGCACGAAAAAGCTCATGAACCCGAGCTTCACCCCGTGCTGCTTCTCGAACTTGTCCTTGTACAGATTGCGCAGATCCATCACCGGCTTCATGTTCACTTCATTGAAGGTGGTGAGGATGGCGTTGGTCGCCTGCGACTGCAGCAGCCGCTCGGCGATCCGGGCGCGCAAGCGGCTCATGGGGACGCGCTGCTCGGGCCGGTCGGTGTAGGCGGCCAGATCGAGATCGGCGTCGACCGGCTGCAGTGCCGGAATGGTGAGGCTCGGCATGCCAGCCGCAGAGGCGGCTGGATTCGGCGCAATGACGGGTGCTGGCGCAGCCTGCGGCCGGGGCGCACCTGCCGCCTGCAGAGCGTCGGCCTTGGTGATGCGGCCGCCGCGTCCGGTGCCCGTCACATCGGCCGGATGGACGCCCTGCTCCGCCAGGATCTTCGCAGCGGCCGGCATTGCCACTGGCGTGCCGGCCG
>JAGDVQ010000022.1:6368-7556 GCA_023255715.1 Thiomonas sp. | reverse complement strand
GATCAGCGCCCGGGTGCGTACCAGCGCCCGGGTGGGCAGGGCAGCCAGCCGCTCGGACAGCCGTGTCACTTCATCGTCAAAGGCGGTGTCGTCGACCGCCGCCCATATCAGTCCCATCTGCTCGGCGCGTTCGGCGCCGAGCTTGTCGCCGAGCAATGCGAGCCCGAGCGCCCGTGCCCGACCGGTGAGATGGGGCAGATTCCAAGTGGCGCCGCTGTCGGGAATCAGACCGATTGCCGAGAATGCTTGGACGAAGGCCGCGCCGCGCCGCGCCACGACGAGATCACAGGCCAGCGCCAGCGAGGCGCCGGCACCGGCGGCGACGCCGTTGACGGCCGCCAGAGTTGGCATCGGCATCGACCGAAGCCTCAACACCAAAGGCTTGTACCCAGTCTCGATGATGGCACCAAGATCTTTTGGCGTGCCGCCTACGGGGGCGACAGCAGGGTCTCGCAGATCCTGTCCAGCGCAAAACGCGCGACCAGCCCCGGTAAGAACCAAACAGCGAACATCCGGTTGTCCAGCAACGGCGTCAAGGGCACCAATCAGGTCCGCAATGAGTTGTTTCGTCAGTGCGTTGAGCGCGTCGGGGCGGTCAAGAGTAATCCGTGCGACCGAACCGCTTGTCTCGACACGCAATGCAGGGGGTAGTGTTGGACTCATCGCTTGTTGGGAAATAGAACGTGGCAGTGGATCGATTGCTTTTGCTTTTGTGTCAGGAAAGCAATATTGACCAACTGGTCGGTAAATATTAGGCTTAGCGGAAGTCTTGATGCAAGTCAAACATTCATCAGGACAAACCCTAAGGAGAGTTCCGTGTCTTGCTATGCGATTGAAGGAGTTATCCCGGTGGTCGATCCGAGCGCCTATGTGCACCCGTCTGCCGTGTTGGTCGGCGATGTTCATGTGGGACCCGGCTGCTATGTCGGGCCCTGTGCCAGCCTGCGTGGAGATTTCGGACGCATCGTGCTGCACGAAGGCGCCAACATCCAAGACGGCTGTGTGATGCACGGCTTTCCCGGCCACGACACCGTGGTCGAGGCTAACGGCCATATTGGCCATGGTGCAGTGCTGCACAGCTGCATCGTGCGGCGTGATGCGATGGTGGGCATGAACGCCGTGGTCATGGATGATGCCGAGATCGGCGAGCAGGCAATCGTCGCGGCTTGTGCCTTCGTTCCGGCTGGT
>JAGDVQ010000022.1:0-6358 GCA_023255715.1 Thiomonas sp. | reverse complement strand
GGGATGCCAGCGAAGCTGCGCCGCGAACTCAGCGCCGAGGAAATCGCCTGGAAACGCGAAGGCACCCGCACTTACCAGGAATTGACACGGCGCTGCCAGAGCAGCATGCGGCAGATCGAACCGCTGCCGGCACCCGAGGCGAACCGCCCGGCGCTGCGTGCGCCCAAAGTGGAACCACTGATTTCGCTGCGGCGCCGGGAGGGCACGAAATGACTAGGACGCCACACCATTCCAACTCGCCTGGCTCCCGTCCGGACGAGAACCCTCAGCGCAACGTTGCGTTCAAACCAGGCGAGGCGGATTTGCCGATGGACTCGACTGAATTGCGTGTCCGTATCACCACGTCCGGTCTGGCTTTCGTTACTCTTGACCGGCCGCAGGTGCACAACGCATTCGACGAAGCCCAGATCGAGCGACTGACGATGTCCTTCGAAGCGCTAAGCGCAAACGACACCGTGCGCGTCGTGATCCTGCGTGGCTCTGGTCGACATTTCTGTGCTGGTGCCGATATTGGTTGGATGCGCCGCGCCGCTCAGGCTAGTGAAGCCGAAAACCTCGAAGACGCGTTGCGGTTTTCCCGCATGATGCGCGCGGTAGCAGATTGCTCAAAACCTGTCATTGCGGTGGTACAGGGAGCCGCATTCGGCGGGGGCATGGGGTTGGCCTGTGCAGCCGACATCGTGATCGCGGCTGACAATGCACGGTTTGCACTCACAGAAGCCAAATTCGGCATCCTACCGGCAGTGATTGGTCCCTACGTGGTCAACGCGATCGGACGTCGCCACGCGATGGAGTTGGCATTGACCTGCCGCGCACTCTCGGCACCGCAGGCGCAGGCGATCGGACTCGTTCAGCATATCGTTGCTTCCGAATCGCTGGACGCCGCCTTGCTTGACGTGCTGCGCGGGTTGCTACGTAATGGCCCGGCAGCGCTACGTGAAATCAAAAAGTTGCTCGGCCAGCTGTCGCCACAACCCATTAGTGACACCACGATCAGCCTGACGGCACGAACCATCGCCCGGGTCCGCGCTACCGCCGAGGCTAGAGAAGGCTTCACTGCGTTCGTCGATAAGCGCGATCCTGGCTGGGTGGCGGAGCCAATGCTGGACTATTGATTCGGCATAAAACATCTGAGCTTTTTGCTTGATGTCGAGTCAGTCTGAGCATGGAGAAGATTGATTCCCGAACGCTCCCGGTGGATGCGCTCAACGGGCGCCGACGCCGTGCGGTGAAGATGCGGCTGGAGGGCACGAGCCTGATGGTCACGGCGGGGCAATGCGCGATGTCACACCTCCTTGCACGTCAGCAGTCCACTGCACGAAGCGGCGTCGCAGCTTGAGTTGCATTACAGTTTCATGTGCGGCATCATGTAACGTCGCATGCAACCCAATGGAGGTCATCATGCCATCAATCCACGAATCGACCGGCAAGGTCGCGCGTCACCGTGAGCGGATGCGTGCTGCTGGACTGCGCCCTGTCCAGTTTTGGGTGCCGGATACCCGCTCGCCTGAGTTCGCGGCGCAGATGCGGCAGCAGTGTCAAGCCCTCAATGGCGACCCGGCAGAAGCCGACGTTTTGCGTTTCACCGAAGAGGCGGCAACCCACGTTGAGGGTTGGGAATGATGCAACGAGGCGATTTGGTCACGGTTTCTCTGCAAGGCGACTACGGCAAACCGCGACCCGCCTTGGTCGTTCAATCCGACCTCTTGACGGATTTGGAAAGCGTTGTGCTCTGCCCGGTCACAAGCGATCTGCGCAATGCCGCATTTCGCGTGACCGTGGAGCCAAATCCCGTCAATGGGTTGCGCACGCTTTCGCAAGTCATGGTGGACAAACTTTCAACGCTACCGCGCACCAAAATCAGCGAACCATTTGGCCGTCTCGACGAAGAGAGGATGAAGACGGTTGATCGTGCATTGCTGTTGGTCGTCGGCGTGATCTGAGCCACCGTGCGACTTGTCCGTCAAACGATCCGCCGCGCACCCCACCCCACGCCGTGCGATGGACGTTCCAAAACTGCGGCCCATTCCATTGGGCTCTGGGTCGGTCTGGACCGCCCCGACTTTCGTGGAGGCCAGTTGGTTTAAGTCAGGCCACAGTGGTGGCGTGACTGGCTTGCTGCCTCCAGTAGTTTGCCTCAGCTTGCAGCCGGAGGGATATAGCCCAGGGGTTCCATCAGTCTGTGGTTGTTGAACCAGGCGACCCATTCCAGGGTCGCCAGCTCCACTGATTCCTTGGTCTTCCAGGGGGCGCGGCGATGAATCAACTCCGCCTTGTACAGCCCGTTGATCGTCTCGGCCAGCGCGTTGTCATAGGAGTCGCCCTTGCTGCCCACTGAAGGCTCAATGCCAGCCTCGGCCAGCCGCTCGGTGTAGCGAATGGACAGATATTGCGATCCGCGGTCCGAGTGATGAATCAGGGCGTCGTTCTGCTGAGGTTGGCGGGCATACAGCGCCTGCTCCAGCGCATCAAGCACGAAGTCGGTGCGCATGGAACTGCTCACCCGCCAGCCGACAATGCGCCGGGCAAACACATCGATGACGAAGGCCACGTACAGCCAGCCTTGCCAGGTGGACACGTAGGGGTGAGTAGACCGCAGGGATTTCACCCGCGGCCCCTCGCAGAACCGGACGTGAGCCTCTCGACTCATCCGGCTCCCATCATCCAACCGCCGGCAAACATCCCAACTTCCAATGCACAAAAGCAGTTGGAAATCGGCGCGCAAGTTGCCCGAGAGCGTGTCTTGCCCGCGTTTTATGGCGAGCAAGTGTCTTGTACTTGCGCATCATCCAGCGCACCAGGTAGTCATTCATGTGTTTCCAGATGGCCGACATCGCCGAACCATGGAAGCGGCCGTAGTACTGCTGCCACCCCCTCAGGATCGGGTTGAACATCGCCGCCAGATCGCCCAATTCGCGGTCGCACATCAGTTGCAGATGCCATCCCCGGATGGTCTGCCGCATCGCCTTGAGGGCATCGCGGCTGACCGCCGGGGCGAAGTTCACGTAGACCCGCTGATACTTGTCCACCGCTTTGCGCGGACGGAAGGTGTACCCCAGGAAGGTGAACTGCACATCAGGATGTGTTTCCCGCCGATTGACGTCCTGGCAGTAGACGATCCGTGTCTTGCCCGGATGCAATTCGAGCCCGCACTCGCGGAACCGCTTGCCGATCCTGTCCAAAGCCAGCTTGGCCTGGGCCAAGCTCCTGCAATGAACCACCCCATCATCCGCGTAGCGACAGAACCGCACACTTCTGAGGTTTCGGGTGATCCAGACATCAAAGGCGTAGTGCAGGAACAGGTTGGCCAGCAACGGGCTTACGACACCGCCTTGCGGCGTGCCGCGTGTCCGTGCCAGGAGTTTCCCGTCTGCGGTCTGCATCGGCGCTTTCAGCCAGCGTTCCACATACAGGAGAATCCATGGGGTCTGGCAGTGCTTCTTGAGCGCGCGCATGATCAGGTCGTGGTCGATATTGTCGAAGAGACCTTTGATATCGAATTCCACGACCCAGTCGTACTCCCAGCTTCGCCGCCTCACCATGGCAAGCGCATCATGGGCAGAGCGCCCAGGCCGATAGCCATAGGAGTTTGGATGGAATATCGGGTCGATCTGTGGCTCCAGGAGGAGCTTGACCGCCGTCTGCGCCACCCGGTCAGCGACCGTCGGTACACCCAACATCCGCACACCGCCTGACTTCTTCGGAATCGGCACCCCTTTGACCGGCGGCGGAAAGTAGCTGCCGGAACAGAGTCGATTCCAAAGCGTGTACAGGTTGTCGCCCAAGCGAGTCTCAAATTGCTCAATCGATTCACGGTCAACGCCTGCGGCGCCGCCGCTCGCTTTGACACATTGGAATGCTTCCCAGATTAACGCCTTGGGAATGTCATACGGTTTGGTCATGAAACCACGCTCCTCCCGCTTACGCGGTTGACATGGCTCCAGACCGGGATGACGCAGCCCCTTCGCTCCACCGCCATTACAGCGACTTCAACACTACTACGAGCTGCTCCGCCCCTTGATGGCGCATCGCTACTTTCGGCCTCGCCTTTCGGGCTTGTGCCTTTCGCTTGGCATCGCCATCGAAGGTTCCCGCAGTTCAACGCAAGAGCCCGAATCAGGCTGACGCTGCCTCTATGCCGGACACCGCCAGGACCGTAAGCAGGTCTCGTCCAGGCTGATCGCGGGGCAACTTCACTCCCCGGTTTTGATGTCGTCTGAGTACTTTCGACACTTGAACGGCAGTTCACGGTTGTTCGTCTTCCTTGATCCATACCTGACGCCTTCATGGCGCCTTTTCCATAACGCTCACGACCGGGGCTTTTGGCCCAAGCCGCTCATGGTGGTTTGCCACCTGCTCCTGCAAGCCGATGGCGAGGGGCCTACCCTCATCTCTTACGCCGCTTGCTGCGGCACACTGAAATCCGACACCCAGAGCTGATTGGGCCGATGCGCTTTGAACACGCGGCCCACCCGGTCCAGCGGGCACGGCACCTTGGCGTCCGGGATCGTGGTGCGCACGGCCTTGCCGCGCCTCACGCCCTGCAATCCGAGCCCGCGCATCAACCGTTCCACCGTGCAACGCGCCACCGCCACCCCTTCGCGATTCATCTGCTTCCAGACCTTGTCGGCGCCATAGACCTGCATATTGGATTGCCAAACCTGTTGGATGTGGGGAATCAGTTGCTGATCGCGCTGGGCACGGGGTGGCAGCAACGCCGGGTTGCGCTGCCGGGCCGCATGCAGGCGGTCACCGCTGGGGGCGATCTGCAAGACCTTGCAGATCGGCTCGACCCCGAAGCGGTCACGATGTTGATCGACAAATGCCTTTAGCTCTTGAGTCGGCGGTCGAGCTCCGCCTGGGCGAAAAACGCGCTGGCCAGCTTCAAGATCTCGTTGGCCCGGCGCAGCTCCTTGACCTCGCGCTCCAGCTCCTTGACCCGCTGGGCTTCTGCCGAGCTCACGCCGGGGCGCGTGCCTGCATCGACCTCGTCGCGTCTGACCCACTCCAGCAGGGTGTGGGCCGAACAGCCGATCTTGGGGGCGATCGACTCCACAGCGGCCCACAGTGAGGGGTACTCACCGCGGTGCTCCTGCACCATGCGCACGGCGCGCTCGCGCACTTCAGGGGAAAACTTGTTCGACTTGTTCATGGCTCCATTCTCTTCAAGGTTGGAGCCTCCTCAAAATACGGGGCGGTTCACCATCTGGACCCTGCTGGAGCGCGGGGCCACCCAGCGCGAGATTCACCGGCTCACTGGGATTGATCGCAAGACCATCCGCGTCTACCACCAACGCTTGGTGGCCGAGCGCGCAAAGTCCCCCGGGGTGGCCACCGACCCGCACGGGCAAACTCCTCCACCCTGGCCACCGACGCCGATGGCCGCAGCGATCCTTGCGACGCAGTCGGCGTGCGAGCCCCACCGCACTTTCATCGAGGCGCAGTTGCGCCTGCAGCGCAATGCCATGGCGATCTACCAGGATCTGGTCGACCAGCATGCGTTCGCCGGCGCGTACAACTCGGTCAAGCGCTTCGCCGCGCGCCTGCGCCAGAAGGAGCCCGAGCAGTTCGACCGGCTGAGCTTTGTGCCCGGCGAGGAGATGCAGGTCGACTACGGCGAAGGCGCCCCCACGCGCGTACCCGGCACCGAGCGCTATCGCGAGCCACGGCTGTTCGTGGCCACGCTGCGCTACTCGCGGGCCAGCTTCCGGCGCGTCGTGTGGAAGTCCAGTCAGCAGATCTGGGCTGAACTGCACGAGCAGGCCTGGCGCCACTTCGGTGGATCGTGCCGCTACGTTGTGCTGGACAACCTGAAGGAGGGTGTGCTCAAACCCGACCTGTACGAGCCAGCCCTCAACCCGGTCTATGCCGCCACGCTGGCCCACTACGAGGTGGTGGCCGACCCGGCGCGCGTGCGCGATCCCAATCGCAAGGGCACCGTGGAGCATGCGATCGGCCACACCCAGGCCACGGCCCTCAAGGGGCGGCGCTTCGAATCCCTGGAGGAGCAGAACGCCTTCCTGGAACACTGGGAGCGCAAGTGGGCGGCCACGCGCATCCACGGCACCGAGCGCCGCCAGGTGCAGGCCCTGTTCGAGGAGGAACGCCCCCATCTGCAGCCGCTACCCGTGACGGGCATGCAATCCTTCACCGAAGGCCAGCGCACCGTCTGCGACGACTCCTGCGTGCGTGTCGATCACAGCAGCTACGCCGCACGCCCGGCGCCGATCGGCTCCAAGGTGCTGGTGCGCCTCTTTGCGCGCCGCATCGAGATTCGCGATCTCACCACCCGGACACTGCTGCGCACCCATGCTCGTGCCGAGCGGCCCGGCACCGTGGTGCTGCCGCAGGCCGAGCG
>JAGDVQ010000161.1:21518-36219 GCA_023255715.1 Thiomonas sp. | reverse complement strand
CTGCCGCCACCTTGAGGCGGCTCGGCGGTGAACACGCGCGCCCCCACGGTCGGGCTTCGCCCTCCCTGCCCCCCGAGGGGGCTGCCGCCACCTTGAGGCGGCTCGGCGGTGGCGGCGCGGGCCTCCTTGCGCTGCTCAGCCACACCACACCCGCGCGTTGCGGAACATGCGCATCCACGGGCTGTCCTCGCCCTGCCCCGGCGCGGTCCAGCTCATCTGCACGCTGCGGAACACCCGCTCGGGATGCGGCATCAGCGCGGTGAAACGGCCGTCTGGCGTGGTGACCGCGGTGATGCCGTCGGGGCTGCCGTTGGGGTTGAACGGATAGCGTTCGGTGGGCTTGCCGTGATGATCGACAAAGCGCATCGCCACCTGCAACAAAGCAGCGTCGCCCTGCTGCGAAAAGTCGGCCCGGCCTTCGCCGTGCGCGACCGCAATCGGCGCGCGGCTGCCGGTCATGCCCTGGAAAAAGATCGACGGCGAGTCGGTCACTTCCACCAGCGACAGCCTTGCCTCGAACTGCTCGGAGCGGTTGCGGGTGAAGCGCGGCCAGGCGCGCGCGCCCGGAATCATCGGCGCGAGCGCGGCCAGCATCTGGCAGCCGTTGCACACCCCCAGCGCGAAGGTGTCGGCGCGGCCGAAGAACCGGGCGAACTGGTCGGCCAGCTCCGGGTTGAACAGGATGGAACGCGCCCAGCCTTCTCCGGCGCCGAGCACGTCGCCATAGCTGAAGCCGCCGCAGGCGACGACGCCGCGAAAGTCGGCCAGCCGCGCACGGCCTGCCATCAGGTCGCTCATGTGCACGTCCACCGCATCGAATCCGGCGCGGTGCATCGCATACGCCATCTCGAGCTGCGAGTTGACGCCTTGTTCGCGCAGGATGGCCACCTGCGGCCGCGCGCCGGTGGCGATGAACGGCACAGCAATGTCTTGCTGCGGATCGAAGGTCAAGTGCAGATGCAGCCCGGGATCGTCGGCATCGGCCAGCGCGTCATGCTCGGCCTGCGCGCATGTGGGGTTGTCGCGCAGCTGGGCGATGCGCCAGGACACGCTGTCCCAGGTTTGCTGCAACTGCATGCGGGATGCGGAGTAGACGCACTGCGTGTCGCGCCAGATCTCGATGACCTCACGGTCGTTGACCGAGCCGATGACGTGGCTGTGCGCGGACAGGCCGTGCTGCCGCAGGGTCTGGAGCACCGCGTCGCGCTGCGCTGCCGCAACCTGCAGCACGACGCCGGGCTCCTCGTTGAACAGCGCCTTGAGCGTCTGCGCATGGCGTCGCGGGCCGACCTGCTTGGCCCAGTCCTTGGCATCGCCCCAGTCGTCGGCTTCGCCGCCGTCCATCATGAGAATGTCGAGGTTCAGACTCACGCCACAATGTCC
Source organism: Thiomonas sp. (assembly GCA_023255715.1). GTDB lineage: Bacteria > Pseudomonadota > Gammaproteobacteria > Burkholderiales > Burkholderiaceae_C > Thiomonas. The sequence goes on along the minus strand of JAGDVQ010000161.1, from coordinate 34,836 downwards.
GGCGAAGGCCATTTCGCAAACTGCGGCCCACAGCCCACCGTCGGACCGGTCGTGATAGGCCCACACCTGCCCGGCAGCGCGCAGCGCGGCGAGTGCCGCTGCGAAGGATGTCAGCAATTGCGGGCTGTCGAGATCGGGCGTGCGGTCGCCGATCGCGCCCAGGGTCTGCGCCAGAATGCTGGCGCCCATGCGCTTCTTTCCCTGGCCAAGATCGACCAGAATGAGGCTGCTCGGCGCATCAAGGCGCAGTTGCGGCGTGAGCGTTCCGCGCACGTCCGGCAGGGTGGCGAAGGCCGAGACCACCAGCGATACCGGCGCGGTCACGCTGCGCGGCTGCCCGTCCTGCTCCCAGCGGGTGTGCATCGACAGCGAATCCTTGCCCACCGGCACCGCAATGCCCAGCGCCGGGCAGAGCTCGATGCCGATGGCATGCACCGCGTCGTACAGCGCTGCATCCTGCCCCGGCTGCCCGGCGGCGGCCATCCAGTTGCACGACAGCTTGATGTCACCGAGCCGTTGCACCGGCGCGGCCAGCAGGTTGAGCACCGCCTCGCACACTGCCAGCCGGCTCGATGCGGCGGGATCGAGCACCGCGACCGGCGCGCGTTCGGCCACGCTCATCGCCTCGCCGCGGTAACCGGCGTAATCGGCCAAGGTCACGGCGCAATCGGCCACGGGCACCTGCCATGGGCCGACCATCGGGTCGCGGTGGCTCAGACCGCCGACGGTGCGGTCGCCGATGGTGATGAGAAAGCGCTTGCTCGCCACGGTGGGGTGGCGCAGCACGGCGTCGCAGGCCTGCGCGAGATCGACCGTGCTGAGATCGAGCCCCTCGCCCTGCACGAGCAAGCGCTGCGCCTGCCGGTGCAGCCGCGGCGGCTTGCCCAGCAGCACCTCCAGCGGCAAGTCCACTGGACGGGCCTGGTCGGGCTGATCGGCGTGCAACGCATCTTCGACGATCAGGGTCTGTTCCTGCGTCGCCACGCCGACCACGGCGAACGGGCAGCGCTCACGGGCGCACAGCGCGGCAAACGCCTCGCGCTGCTCGGGAGCAATCGCCAGGACATAGCGCTCCTGGCTTTCGTTGCTCCATATCTCACGCGGACTCAGGCCAGATTCCTCAAGTGGGACATCACGCAACTGGAACACCGCGCCGCGTCCCGCGCCCTCCACCAATTCCGGAAAGGCGTTCGACAGCCCACCGGCGCCCACGTCGTGGATCGACAAAATGGGATTGGCCTCGCCCAGCGCACAGCAGGCGTTGATCACTTCCTGCGCGCGGCGCTGGATTTCCGGATTGCCGCGCTGCACCGAATCGAAGTCCAGATGCGCGGCGTTGCTGCCGGTGGCGAGGCTGGAGGCCGCGCCGCCGCCCAGGCCGATGCGCATGCCCGGCCCGCCAAGCTGCACCAGCAGCGTGCCGGCAGGGAACTGCTGCTTGTGGGTCAGACGGGCGTCGATCGAGCCCAGCCCGCCGGCGAGCATGATGGGCTTGTGATAGCCCCAGACCCTGCCGTCCACCGGTTGCTCGAACACGCGGAAATAGCCCGCCAGATTGGGCCGGCCGAATTCGTTGTTGAAGGCGGCGCCGCCCAGCGGGCCGTCGAGCATGATCTGCAACGGGCTGGCGATGTGCCCGGGTCTGCCCAATTCTGCCGTGGCTGCCTCCCACGGTTCGGCCGCGCCGGGCAGCCGCAGGTTGGACACCGAGAACCCGGTGAGCCCGGCCTTGGGGCGCGAACCGCGGCCGGTGGCACCCTCATCGCGGATTTCACCGCCCGCCCCAGTGGCCGCGCCGGGAAAGGGCGAGATGGCCGTGGGGTGGTTGTGTGTTTCCACCTTCATCAGCACATGCCGGAGCGCCTGCTGCGCGCCGTAGCGATGGGTGGCCGGGTCGGGCTGCCACGCCTGCACCATGCCGCCTTCCATCACCGAGGCGTTGTCGGAGTAGGCCACCACCGTGCCCTGCGGCGCGCGCGCGTGGGTATTGCGGATCATCTGGAACAGGGTGTGCGGCTGATCGACGCCGTCGATGGTGAAGCGGGCGTTGAAAATCTTGTGGCGGCAATGTTCGCTGTTGGCCTGCGCGAACATCATCAGCTCGACATCGGTGGGATTGCGCGCCAGCTTGCGATAGGCGTCGAGCAGATAGTCGATCTCGTCGTCCGACAACGCCAAGCCCTGCTCCACATTGGCGCGCGCCAGCGCAGCGCGCCCGTCGTCTGTACTACCCGAGAGCACATCGACATGCTGCAGCGGCTGCGGCGGCAGTTCGGCGAACAGGCGCTGCAGTTCGTCGCGATGGAACCCCACCGATTCTGTCATGCGGTCGTGCAGCAGCACGGCAAGCTGGCGCAACGCGTCTTCGCTCAGCGGCTTGGCTGCACGCAGCAGGCCACTGTCGAGCTCCAGGCGGTATTCCACCGCGCGTTCCACGCGGTGCACCGGCGCGCCGCACAGCCGGGCGATATCGGTGGCCTTGGAGGCCCACGGCGAAATCGTGCCCAGCCGGGGCATGACCAGCAGCGCCTGCCCCGCCGTCGGTCCGGTGTAGGGATCGCCGTAGCGCAGCAGGCCGTCCAGCTTGTCGCGAAGCGCCGCATCGGGGGCGGTGTCCAGCGCCACGGCGTGCAGGAACCGGGCATGGAGGCGGCGCACACGCGGCGCAAGCTCCGGAAACGACTGGCGCAACCGCGCCAGCAGCGCGTCCTGACGGAAGGCAGACAAGGCGCTGGCGCCTTCGAAAATGAGGATGTGCATGCAGGAACCCTGGACGGGTGGGCGAAGGTGGGGGGCAGCGGCAAATTATAGGAATCACGCACCCCGGCCTTGCGCACCCCGTGCGGTCGCAGGACACGACCAGATTGCGGCAGTGAGATAATTGCGCCATGAGCATCACCATCAAAACCCCTGAAGAGATCGAGAAAATGCGCGTGGCCGGGCGACTGGCCTCTGAACTGCTCGACTACCTCACCCCGCATGTCCAGCCCGGCGTGACCACCAAGGCGATCGACAAGCTGGCCTTTGATTACATCACCCAGGTGCAGCAGGCCATTCCCGCTCCGCTGAATTACGCGCCGCCGGGCTACACGCCCTACCCCGCCTCCATCTGCACTTCGGTCAACAACGTCATCTGTCACGGCATTCCGAACGACAAGCCGCTCAAGAGCGGCGATGTGGTGAACATCGACGTCACCGTGATCAAGGACGGATTTCACGGCGACTGCAGCCGCATGTTCAGCATCGGCACCGTGCCCAAGCACGTGCAGCGGCTGGTGGACATCACCTTCGAGGCCATGTGGCACGGGATCGCGCTGGTCAAGCCTGGCGCGCGCCTGGGCGACATCGGCCATGTCATCCAGACCTTCGCCGAGAACGCGGGTTACAGCATCGTGCGCGAGTTCTGCGGGCACGGCATTGGCCGCAACTTTCACGAAGACCCGCAGGTGCTGCACTACGGCAAGGCCGGCACGGGCGAGGTGCTGCGCGAAGGCATGACCTTCACCATCGAGCCAATGATCAACGCAGGCCGCCGCGACATCCGCGAAATGTCTGACGGCTGGACCATCGTCACCAAGGACCGCTCGCTGTCGGCGCAGTGGGAACACACCGTGCTGGTCACGCCCTCGGGCTTCGAGGTGCTGACCACATCGGCCGGCTGCCAGGCGCCGCCGGCTTTCGTGCGCCAGGCTGCAGTGGCCGCCTGAGCCTGCGCCCTCAGCGCACGCGCGCCGTCGCGCATTTTTCCACCCCGTCGCGCGTCCATGCCCCTCGCTCTCGCCAACCGCCCCGACAACGCGGCTCAAGTTTCCGCGATCGCCGAGATCCGTCAGAACTGGAAATCCGGGCGCGCGGCCCTGCTTGACACCTTTACCCGCAATCCGCGTCTGATCGCTCCGCTGCTGCACGGCCTCACCCGCCTTGCAGACAGCACACTGCAGGCGCTGTGGACGGCGACCGGTGTGCCGCAGCACGCCGCGCTGATGGCGGTGGGCGGCTTTGGCCGCGGCGAGCTGTTCCCGCACTCGGACATCGACCTGCTGCTGTTGCTGCCCCAGGCGCAGGGCAGCGACGCGGCCACCGATGCAGCGGCCGAGCGTTTCATCACTGCCTGCTGGGACTGCGGCCTGGAGATCGGCGCCAGCGTGCGCACGCCCGAGGCCTGCATCGACGAGGCTGCCAAGGACATCACCGTCCAGACTGCACTGCTGGAGTCGCGCGTTCTGTGTGGCAACCGCGCACTGGCGCTGGCCATGCAGGCCAGTTTCTTTGCGCATCTCGATGCCCGCGCCTTTTTTCAGGCCAAGATGCGCGAGCAACAGCAGCGCCACATCAAGTTCGAGGACACCCCCTACGCGCTCGAACCGAATTGCAAGGAAAGCCCGGGTGGGCTGCGCGATCTGCAGGTGCTGCTGTGGGTGGCGCACGCCTGCGGCTTCGGGCGCACCTGGAAGGAACTCGCGGCCAGCGGGATCATCAACGCAAACGTCGTGCGGCAGATCCAGCGCAACGAGACCGTGATCAAGCGCATTCGCGCCCATCTGCACATTCTGGCCGGGCGGCGCGAAGACCGTCTGGTGTTCGATCAGCAATCGGCCGTGGCCAAGGTGCTGGGGTTTACCGCCACGCCAACCAAGCGCGCGGGCGAGTTGCTGATGCAGCGCTACTACTGGGCGGCCAAGGCCATCGAGCAGATCAACCAGATCGTGCTGCTCGACATCGAAGGCAGGTTGTGGCCGCAGTCCGTGGCACAGGCCCAGCCGCTGATCGGTATCGACGGCGTGCAAGACGGCCGTTACCTGCTGCGCGACGGCATGATCGAACCGGCCGACCCCGACCTGTTCCAGCGTGAACCCTGGGCGCTGCTGGAAATCTTTGCGGCGTTTCAGCGTGCGCCAGGTGCGCGCGGCCTGTCGCCCAATGCGCTGCGCGCCATCTACCTGGCGCGCAACCGCATGGACGGCGCCTTTCGCCACGATCCGCGCAGCCGTGCGCAGTTTCTGCGCATCCTGCAATCGCCGCAGGGCATTGTCCACGCCCTGCGGCTGATGAACCGCACCAGCGTGCTCGGCCGCTATCTGTGGGCGTTTCGCCGCATCGTCGGACAAATGCAGCATGACCTGTTCCACGTCTACACCGTCGACCAGCACATCCTGATGGTGGTGCGCAACATGCGCCGCTTTTTCATGCCCGAACATGCGCATGAATACCCGCTGTGCTCGCAGCTGGCGGCCAATTTCGATCCGCCCTGGGTCCTCATCCTGGCCGCGCTGTTCCACGACATCGCCAAGGGCCGCGGCGGTGACCACTCCGACCTCGGCGCCATCGAGACCCGCAAATTCTGCAAGGCCCACGGCATCGGCGCCGAGCACACCGAGCTGGCCGTCTTTCTGGTGCGCGAGCATCTGCAGATGTCGCGCGTGGCGCAGAAGGAAGATTTGAGCGACCCGGATGTCATTGCTGCATTCGCCCGGCGTGTGGGCGACGAGCGCCACCTCGTCGCTCTGTATCTGCTCACCGTGGCCGACATCCGCGGCACCAGCCCCAGGGTCTGGAACGCGTGGAAGGGCAAGCTGCTGGAAAACCTCTACCGCGCCACCCTGCGTGCGCTGGGTGGGCAGACGCCGCAGCCGCATGCCGAGCTGCAGCTCCGCCAGCAGGAAGCGCAGCGCATCCTCAATCTTTACGCCCTGCCGGACGGCGCGCAAAAGCCGCTCTGGGACACACTCGACATGGGCTACTTCCTGCGCAACGATCCGCAGGACATCGCCTGGCACACGCGCAAGCTCTATGCCCGCGTCGCCAGCGAAACGCCGGTGGTGAGCGCCCGCCTGGCGCCCGAGGGCGAAGGGCTTGAAGTGCTGGTCTACGCGCCCGATCAGCCCGATCTGTTCGCCCGCATCTGCGGCTATTTCGACAGCCAGAATTTCAACATTCTGGACGCCAAGATCCATACCACCAACAACGGCTGGGCACTCGACAGCTTTGTCGTGGTCTCGCCGCATACCAAGGTGCATGACCGCGCGATGATCGGCGTGATCGAAACCTCGCTGCTCGAGGCCCTGCGCAGCACTGCGCCGTTGCCCGTCCCGCACCACGGGCGCCTGTCCCGCCGGGTGCGCAATTTCCCGGTCAGTCCGCGCGTTGGTCTGCGCCCGGACGAACGCGGTCAGCGCTGGATCTTGAGCATCACCGCACATGACCGCGCCGGATTGCTGTTCGGCATCGCGCAAGTACTGGCCCGGCACCGCGTCGATCTGCAATTGGCCAAGGTCACCACACTCGGCGAGCGTGTGGAAGACACTTTTCTCGTCTCCGGTCCCGGCCTGGGCGACGCCAGGGTCCAGAATGCCATCGAAAGCGAGTTGCTGCAGGCCATTTCCGATTGACCGCACGCCCGGCGCCGCGCTCGTGAAACAATCTGGTTTTGGGAATTTTTACCGGCGCGCCGCCTCCCAGTGAAACGCTGTGGCGCCCCGCCTCGACACCTCATCCCGCTGACATCTTGAAACTCCTGTTCGATTTTTTCCCCATCATCCTGTTTTTCATCGTGTTCAAGCTGGCGGGCATTTACGCCGCGACGGCGGTGACCATCGCCGCCACCTTTGCCCAGATCGGCTGGGTATGGTTCAGGCATCGCAAGGTTGAACCCATGTTGTGGATGAGCCTGGGCGTGGTGGTGGTGTTCGGCGGCGCCACGCTCATCTTTCACAACGACACCTTCATCAAGTGGAAGCCCACCGTGCTGTACTGGCTGTTTGCCGCCATTTTGTCGGGCGCGCAACTTCTGCAGGGCAAGAACCTGATGCGGGCGCTCATGGGCAAGCAAATGCAGTTGCCCGACGCCATCTGGACCAAGGTGAACTGGTCGTGGGTTGCCTTCTTCGCGTTGATGGGCGTGCTCAATATTGCGATTGCCTACAACTTCTCCACCGATCTCTGGGTGGATTTCAAGCTGTTCGGCAGCCTGATCCTGACCCTGGTCTTTGTCGTCGGGCAGTCCCTGCTGCTGTCCCGACACATGAAGCTCGACGACAGCCTCTGATGTCCGCTCCGCCCCTGTCTCGCGCCGCGCGCATTCACGCCCTGCTGCTGCAGGCGCTTGAACCCGAAGTGCTCGACGTGACCGACGACTCCGCTGCCCACGCCGGACATGGCGGTTTCGACGCGCAGGGCAGCCATTTTCGGGTGCGCATCGTCAGCGCGCGCTTTGCCGGGCTGGGCCGTCTGGCGCGCCATCGCCTCGTGTATGATGCCCTGGCTTCGATGATGCACCGCGACATCCATGCGCTGGTGCTCGATTGCCAGGCCCCCGAAGATCCTTTGGCCGCCAGTTCCCCTTGAGGACTGAGGCCCCGGTCTGGCAGGTTGTCCCCTCCCCCTTCTGGATGATTCCATGCTGAAACTCTCCCGCATTCTGGCTGCCACCGCGTTGAGCTGTGCGTTCGCCGCCCCCGTCTGGGCACAAAACATTGCCACGGTGAATGGCAAGCCCATTCCCCAATCCTTGGCCGACTCGGTTGCCAGCAGCATGGCCAAGCAGCAGGGCCAGCCGGTCACACCGCAGCTCAAGGACATGGTCAAGAACGAATTGATCAGCCGCGAAGTGATGGTGCAGGAAGCCGACAAGCTCGGCCTGGACAAAGAGCCCGCCGTGCAGGATGAAATCCGCATCGCGCGCCAGAACATCCTGATCCGCTCCCTGTTCAACGCCTACCTGCAAAAGCATCCCATCACCGACGCGCAGATCAAGGCCAAGTACGACGAATTCGCCAAATCCTTCGGCACCACCGAATACAAGGCGCAGCACATCCTGGTGCCGAGCGAAAAGGAAGCGCAGGACATCATCGCCCAGCTCAAGAAAGGCGCCAAGTTCTCCGAACTCGCCAAGAAATACTCCAAGGACACCGGCAGCGCGGCCAATGGCGGCGATCTGGGCTGGTCGTCCCCCGCCAACTACGTGCCGCCCTTCGCCAAGGCCCTCGAAGCCCTGAAACCCGGCCAGTACACCCAGACCCCGGTGCAGAGCCAGTTCGGCTGGCACATCATCAAGCTCGACGCCACCCGCCCGGCCAAGCCGCCCACCCTGGAGCAGCTCAAGCCGCAGATCCAGGCCGAACTGCAGCGCGAGGAAATCACCAAATACCAGAACGAACTGCGCGCCAAGGCCAAGATCACCGATTGATCTGATCCGCATCCAAGACGGTTCGCCGCTGCAAAACGCCCGCCATCGCGGGCGTTTTCTTTTGGGCCCTACATCGCCTGGTTCAAAGATCGTCCGGCGGGATGTTGCCCGGCGTCTCCAGCCCCTTTGCGGCACGTCGGCGCAATACGGTCCAGGCAAGCACGCAGCCAAGCACCCAGGCCACGGCGCGTGCAAACTGCAACATGCCCGGCGTGAGGCCAGCCAGCGCGACTCCGCCGAAGTCCTGCGCGACTCTTGGATCGATCAAGCCTGTGGTCAGCACACTGATCGCCACGATGACGAACAGGCTGATTGCCCACACCACCCAGGTCCGGCCGATGAATGCAAACAACACACGAAACAGCACCGCCCCAAACAGGCCAAACAACAGACATTCGATGATCAGTATGCGCAGCATGGCGTGTCCTCCCTGTTTTCTGGAATGCGCCGTCATTCCATGCGATGGCGGAACAGCCAGGCAGCGAACGCCATGCTGACCACGCCGATCAGCGCCAGCGGCCAGTATTGCGGGATGAGATTGCCCACCCCATCCCCTTCGAGATAAACACCGCGGGTGATGATGAGGAAATACCGCATCGGGTTGATGTAGGTGAGCAATTGCACCGCCTCGGGCATATTGGCGATGGGCGTGGCGAATCCGGACAGAATGATGGACGGCACCAGAAACATGAACACCCCGAGCAGACCCTGCTGCTGGGTCACCGCGATGGACGAGATCATCAGCCCGATGCCGGTGGCCGCAAGCAGGAAGAACAACAGCCCGATGCCCAGCGCCAGCACACTGCCGACAAACGGCACGCCAAACCAGACGATGGTGGCCAGAGCAATGAGCCCGGCCTCGAGCCCGCCAATGATGAAGCCGGGCAACGCCTTGCCGAGCAGGATTTCCACCGGGCGCAGCGGTGTGACCAGCAATTGATCGAAGGTGCCCATCTCGCGCTCGCGCGCGACCGACAGCCCCGTCACCAGCAGCGTGACCACCAGGGTAAGCAGCGCCACGATGCCCGGCAGAATGAACCAGCGCGACAGCAGGTTGGGGTTGAACCAGGAGCGAATGTCCAGACGGGCGGGCGGGCCTTGCCAACCCTGCTGTGCCGCCCACTGCTGGTTGAACTGCAGCAGCACGCCGTTGGCGTCGTTCAGCGCCAGCGAGGCGGTGTTGGAATCGCGGCCATCGACCAGGATCTGCACGGTGGCGGGCTGGTGGCGCAGCAGGTCGCGGGTGAAATGCGGGCCGATGTGCAGCACCAGCAGAGCCCTCTTGTCGTTGATCAGCGGGGCGATCTGCGCGTCATGGGTGATGTTCGCAATCTGCTCGAACGTGCTGGTGCCGGAAAAATGTGCCAGCAATTCGCGCGAGGCATAGCCGGAATCCTCGTTGTAGACCGCGTAGGGGATATGGTTGAGGTCAAAGGTCGCGGCATAGCCAAACACCAGCAACTGGATGATCGGCGGGCCGATCAGCACTGTGCGGCTGGCGGTGTCACGCAGCAGCATGAGCAGTTCCTTGATGACGAGCGCAACGACGCGGGCCCACATGGTTCAGTCCAGTCGCTTGTGCGATTTGCGCCAGGCAATGCCCATGAACAGAGCCCACATCACCGTGAGTGCCGCAGCATTGCTCAGAATCACCGGCCAGACATCGCCCGCCAGAAACACGGTCTGCAAAATGGCCACGAAATAGCGCGCAGCCACCAGATGAGTGAGAAACTGCACCACGGCAGGCATCGATTGGATATCGAAAATGAATCCCGAGAGGATGAACGCGGGAAGGAAGGTCACGATCACCGCGACCAACGCAGCAACGAACTGGCTGCGCGACAGGGTGGAGATCAGCAGCCCCATCGCCAGAGCCACTAGCAAAAACAGCGCCGAACACGCCACCAGCAACCACAGGCTGCCCACCAGCGGCACGGCGAACAGCCAAACCGCCATGGCAACCGACAGCGCCATGCCGCCCATGCCGAGGACGAAGTAGGGAATCAACTTGCCCAGCAGGATTTCAGCCATGGTGACCGGGCTGGCCATGAGCGCCTCCATGGTGCCGCGCTCGCGCTCGCGGGCAACCACCAGCGCGGTGAGCAGTGCGCCGATCAGGGTCATGATCACCGCAATCAGCCCCGGCACCAGAAAGTCGCGGCTGCGCACGGCGGGGTTGAACCAGATCCGCGCCTGCACGCTCACCGGCAGCAGCAGCGGGCGCCCTTGTCGCTCGGCTTCCAGTTGCAGCCAGGTCTGCCACACACCCTGCAGATAGCCCTCCATGATGCGCGCGTTGTTGGCATCGACGCCGTTCATCCACACCGCCACCGGTGCCGCGCGGTCGGTGAGCGCCAACCGGGTGAAATCGGCGCGCAGCCAGACGATGCCATCGACCTTGCGGGCCATCAGCGCCCGCCGCGCGCTGGCGATGTCGGGATAGGACTGCGGCGCAAAGTAGGGCGATTGCTCCAGGCCGCCGACAAAACTGCTGGTCTGCGCGCTGGGCTGATCGACCACCACCGCAAGGGGCACGCCGCGCGCGTTGAGCGACACGCCGTAGCCAAACAGCAGCAGCAACAGCACCGGCAGCACAAACGCGATGGCGATCGCGGAAGGATCACGGATGATCTGCAGAAACTCCTTGCGCACCAGACCGCGCAGACGTTGACGATTCATCGCGCAGCCCCCCTCATGCCGCGCGCCGGATCTGCGCCTCGTGCGACTGGATCAGCGCGATGAAGGCGTCTTCCATGGTGGGATCGGGCAGCGCTGCCGAACGCACCTGCCCGCGGATCTCGCGCGGGGTGCCGAATGCAAGGATCTCGCCCAGCGACATCAGCACCAGATGATCGCAATACTCTGCCTCGTCCATGAAGTGGGTGGTGATCAGGACGGTCACCCCGGACTCGGCGAGATGATTGATGCGCTGCCAGAACTCCCGCCGTGCCAGCGGATCGACACCGGAGGTGGGCTCGTCGAGAAACAGGATGGAGGGCTCGTGCATCAACGCGCAGGCCAGCGCCAGCCGCTGCTTGTAGCCCAGCGGCAGATCCATCGCTGCCGAATCGGCATAGTCGGCGAGCTCGAATTCGGCAAACGCCCAGTCGAGCCGCTGCTGGCGTTTGCCTCCCTTGAGGCCGTAGGCCGACGCAAAGAAATCCAGGTTCTGCCGTGCGCTCAGATTGCTGTAGAGGGCAAATTTCTGCGACACGTAGCCGATGCGCGCACGCGCGCTGGCGCCTGCGGTGCGCAGATCCGCCCCGGCGACGCGCAGCGTGCCGGACGAGGCAGGCAGCAGGCCGCACAGCATGCGAAACGTGGTGCTCTTGCCCGCGCCATTCGCGCCGAGCAGACCGAACACCTCGCCTTTGCCCACACTGAAACTGATGCCCTTGACCGCCTGGAATGCGCCGAAGTTGCGCCGCAAGTCCTTGACCTCGATGAGCGTCGTTGCCACGTCGTCCGGAGCGGTCTGCACGGGGGCGCCCTCTCGTGCAGGCTGCGCAGACTGCAGCCTTGCGGACGCGTCGGTCTGCGTCTGCCGATTCTGCAGCAGGCTGACGAAAGCATCCTCGAATCGTGGCGGCATCACCTCCCACTGCTCGCCGTCCTGCGCCAGAGCCGCCGTGCCCTGCAGCACCACGCGCACGCCCTCGGCCTGTACCAACGCGTCCACCACGCCCGGGCGCAGACGCAACGATTCCTGCAAGGCGCGCCTGCGCTGTTGCGGGTGCCGCACCAGGAACGCATGACCTTCGAGAGGAGTGCGAAAGGCCTCGGGCGGCTGATGCGCCAGAACCTTGCCGTCGTGCAGCAGCACGATGTCGTCGCATTGTTCGGCCTCGTCGAGGTAGGCGGTACTGACCACCACGGCAACGCCCTGGTCGCGCATGAGCCTGATGATGCTCCAGAGCTCGCGGCGCGAAATCGGATCCACACCCACGGTGGGCTCGTCGAGCAGCAGCAGGCTGGGGGCGCGCAGCAGCGTGCACGCCAGCCCGAGCTTTTGCTTCATCCCGCCCGACAGCGCGCCGGCTCGCCGGGCCGAAAACGGCCCCAGCGCAGTGAGCTTGAGCAATTCTGCAAAACGCTGCTGCCGCGCAGCAAAGGTGAGTCCCTGCAGATCGGCATAAAGCTCCAGGTTTTCCTGCACCGTCAGGTCTTCATACAGGCCAAAACGCTGCGGCATATAGCCGATGCGCTGCTGGATCGCGGTGGCCTGATGCCGCGTGTCCAGACCCAGCACCAGCACCTGCCCCGCGCTGGGCAACAGCAGTGCCGCCGCCAAGCGGATCAGCGTGGTTTTTCCAGCGCCATCCGGCCCGAGCAGGCCGGTGATGCGACCCTGCTGAAAACGTGCATCGATCCCCTTGAGCGCATCGACCGTGTTCTTGCCCTGCTTGAACTGCTTGTGCGCTGCCACGAGTTCAAGCGCGGCAGCCGGTGCTGGCGCGCCGCGCACGGCCCCGGCGCTGGCCTCAGTGTTGGCAGACATGCGCAGACGTTGCTTGCGGCGGGTTGTTCAACAGCGGCACCTGCACGGTGACCGGCATGCCCAGGCGCAGTTTCTGCGCTGGATTGCAGGCATACACCCGCACGCGATAGACCAGTTGCGCACGCAGCTCGGTCGTCTCCACCGACTTCGGGGTGAACTCCGCAGTGGGAGAGACGGCCCCGATCCAGCCTGCGAATGACTGACCGGGAAAACTGTCACTCAGGATGCTGGCCCGCATGCCGGGCACCAGCTTGCCAAGCTCGGTTTCCGGCACGTACGCACGCACCCATACCGGGTTGTTGAGCGCCAGTGTGATGACCGGGGTTTGTGGCGCAGCCATGTCGCCGACCTCGAGGATGCGGCTTTCCACCACGCCGTCATCGGGTGCGCGCAGCACCGTATCGGCAAGCTGCCGCTGCGCCAACGCCAGCGCGGATTCATCTGCCTTGACCAAGGCCTGCGCCGCTGCGATGTCCTCCTTGCGCGGGCCTTGCAGTGCCAGGCTCAGGCCCTGCTGCGCACGCTGCACGTCTGCTGCTGCGGTCTTGCGTTGCTGGGTGACGTTGTCCAGGCTCTGCTTGGGCAGGAAGCCGGAATCGACCAGGGTCTTTTGCCGCGCATAGGTGGCTTCGGCA
>JAGDVQ010000161.1:0-21508 GCA_023255715.1 Thiomonas sp. | reverse complement strand
GCGCCGCCAGTGCTGCTGACACTGCCGCACGCGCCTGGGCGATTTCCTGCGGTCGGCTGCCCGCGCGCAGTTTGGCCAGCTCGCTCTGTTGCGCCAGCAGCGCGGCCTGTGCGCGGTCCACTGCGTCCTGATAGCGCACCGGGTCGATGCGCGCCACTACCTGCCCCTTGCGCACAATGTCCCCTTCCTGCATGGGCAGCTCGGCTACGCGCCCTGCATCATTGAAGGCGAGTTGCACCTGCCGGATGTCGATATTGCCGTACAGGGTCAGCGCGTTGACTGCAGGCCGTGCGCGGTGACTCCACCAATAGGCACCGCCGGCCAGCGCCAGCGCGAGCAGCAGGAGCAACACGATCAGGGGCCGTTTTTTGTTGTTCATGGGATGGACGGAGGTGCCGAGAGCGAGCAGCGTGCGGGCCGCCAATTTGATGGGAGGATTGTCGCCCCGGCCTGCGGCGCGTCCATGATCTGGCGCAAGGGTTCGCAAGCGTCAGGGCGTAGCATCCATGGCTGCATTTCACTCCTGAACAACCCCGATGGCAACGCCTGGTTTGTCCCTGCATCGTCTGGCGCGCGCCGCTTGCCTGGCTTGCTTTGGCCTGGGCCTGTCCGGTGTGGCCCGGGCAGAAACGCTGGCGCAGACCCTTGCACTGGCGCAACAGCACAACCCGGCGCTGCGCAGCACCCAGGCCAACTATCAGGCTGCGCTGTCGGGCATTCCGTTTGCCCGCTCTCGGTTGCTGCCGCAACTCGTCGCGGGCGCGGGAATCAGCGCCAATGCCCACGACAACAGCGAAAATCCGCTGCTGGCCAAGTTCGGCATGCCCACAAACTGGAACTACACCGAGCGTGACATCAATCTGGTTGCCACGCAGGCGATCTACCAGCCGGGCGACCGCATCGGTGTGCAGCAGGCCGAGCTGGCTGCGCGCATCGCCTATCTCAAGTTCGTGCAGCAAAACCAGACGCTGATGCTGCAGGTCGCCTCGCACTACTTCGATGCACTGGCCACACAGGACACGCTGCGCTCCCTTGAGGAGCAGCAAAAGGCGGTGGTCGAGCAGCGCGCCTCGGCGCAAGCCAACTTCGACGCCGGAAATGGCACCATCGTCGATGTGCGCGACGCCCAGGCGCGCGCCGATCTGACCGCTGCGCAGATTCTGGCGGCGAAAAATCAATTGCAACTGGCCCAGACCAGCCTGGAACAGGTCGTCGGCGCCCAGTTGCAGGGCCCACTTGCGCCCTTGTCTCCCACTGCCACATTGCAAGCCCCCGCAGGCGACTTGCACGACTGGGTGCGCAACGCAGAGGAACACAACCTCGGTGTCGATCAGGCCCGGCTCGGCGTGAGGCTGGCGCAGTTGAGCACGCAAAAGGCCCGTACCGGCGATTTGCCCACGGTTTCTGCCTATGCCCGGGTCGATCATGACGCCACCTCGGTCGGCGGCCCGCTGTTTCCATTTGGCAATCGCGCCAATGTGGCGAGCGTGGGCGTGCAACTGCGCTGGGCCCTGGTGACGGGCGGCGCGGTGCAGAGCGATGTCGAGCAGACCGCCCATTTGCTCGATCGATCGCAGGCCGATCTCGATACCGCGCGCCTGACGGCTGCCCAGCAGGCGCGTTCGGCCTATCTGAGCCTGCAGTCCGGTTTGGCCCAGATCAAGGCGCTGGATGCCGCCATCGCCTCCAGCCGAAGTTCGCTGCAGGCCAATGAAACCGGGTTCAAGGTCGGCATGCGGGTGAACATCGACGTGCTCAACGCCCTGTCCCAGCTCTATGAAACCCAGCGTCAGGCCGACAAGGCACGCTACGACGTGCTGATCAATGCCCTGCGCCTGAAAGACGCAGCAGGGCAATTGGCGCCTGCCGACATTGCTGCGTTGAGCGCCTTGCTGGAAAAACCCTGACGCGGGGCAAAACCGCCCGCGCCGATTGCGCCACGCGTCCCCTCGCATTCCGTCCCTCCGGCTGCACGGCCGCCGCAGTCGGCACCGACTCAGGCGAGCTTGAGTTCAGGTGGTTTTTTCCGCTTGGGCAAAGGCAGATCGACGCCTTCATCTCGCCAGACTTGCAGCAGATCGTCGCGCAGGATGTGCACATGCCGCTTGTCGATCCGTGCCACGTCCTGCGCGTGCAGGTGTGACAGCAGGCGGCTGATGGTTTCCATCGTCAGACCCAGGTAACTGCCCAGTTCCTCGCGGGTCATTGGCAGTTCGAAGCTGTGAACATCCTCCCCGAGCCGCCGACGCGCTGTCTGCATGCGCTGCAAAAAGCAGGCAATTCTCTGTGGCGCGGTCAGGCTGCCGAGCATGAACTGGTCTTGCTCGGCGCGCTCCAGGTTTTCAGAGATGTAGATCAGCAGGCGCTCAAGCAAGGCACGGTCCGCACTGATTGCCGATTCGACCGACTGCACAGAAAATTCGCAAACCACGGAAGGCGCCAGCGCAACCAGATCTGAGGTGTAGCAACGGTGGGAAAAACCGCTCAGCCCCATCAGTTCGCGCGGACCATAGAAGCACACGATCTGCGACTTGCCCTCTGCGCCGAGTTGCACCGCCTTGAACGCACCGGACACCACCAGATACAGATGATGGAACGCAGCTCCACTGTGGGCCAGAATCTCGCCCCGCGCCAGCTCGATGGTGCTGGTGGCCACCTCGGTGATGCGCTGTTGCAGTTCGGCGTGCAGATCAGGCGGCAGACGGCCGTCGCAGGGATGCGGGTGCTGCGAACGATAAGGCAGGGGAATGGGGTGACGTTTCATGGGCG
Source organism: Thiomonas sp. (assembly GCA_023255715.1). GTDB lineage: Bacteria > Pseudomonadota > Gammaproteobacteria > Burkholderiales > Burkholderiaceae_C > Thiomonas. The sequence continues at coordinate 18,739 of JAGDVQ010000161.1, read as the reverse complement.
ACGGCTGGATGCAAGCGCCTCATGTTATGGGCATTTCACGTCCTCCATGCGCCCACACCGGCCTCCGTCGAGCGGTCAGCTACCTGCCTGACCCGCCCGGGTCAAGCACCGCTCAGGCCGGGTTCTCACCCGCGTGCACGATCAGCACCGGCACGGTGCTGCGCTGCGCCACACCCTCGGCGACGCTGCCCAGAATCATGCGGCGCACGCCGCTGCGGCCGTGACTGCCGATGACAATGAGATCGGCGCCCCACCGCCGTGCCTCGGACAGAATGGCATCTGCCACGCGCGGCATGGCCTGCGAGGTTTCAACTACTGCAGAGCTGACATCCTGACCGGGGGCTTGCGCCTTGTTGACCCAGGCATCCAGCAGCAGACGGGCGTCGTTGCCCATCACATTGAGCAGTTCCGGAGCCGAGGCCATCAGCCCGTGCGCCTCGACGACCACGACAAAGCGAAGCGCCGCAGATTGATCGTGCGCCAGCGCCGTGGCCTGCGCGGCAGCGGTTTGCGCGGTCTGGCTGGCATCAATGGGAACCAGAATCTTTTTGTAGGTGGACATGGTGGTTCAGTGGGTGTTGAGGATGAAATCGAGCTGGTCAAACACCGAGCATCTGATCCTTGGCCTTAAAGTAGTGGCGGGCATGCGCGACCAACTGGCCGTCGGTTGGATGATCGGCCGATTCGATGCCCAGCACATGTTCGGCCACCGCGGGGTCGTGGCGCTGCAGATGCTTGAACAGCGCCAGCTTGGCCTGTCCCGGCCCGGTGATCAGAATCTCGGGGACCGAGGCCAGCGCTTCGGCGACCGCGTGGTAGTAGTGCTGGTCCTCGGGCGCCTTGCCGCTGCCGATGGTGCCGCTCATGATGTGCAGATGCGGATGCTCCTTGGGCATGATGATGGATTTTTCGATATCCGCAGTGTCGATGAACAACACCCGCGCTTGCGAATGATCGACCCAGACGATGGCATGACGGTGTGACATGATGAACCTCCCAGTGAAAGATGAAAAACAACAAAATGCCCGCGCCCATCAGGCGCCGGCGGAATGGTGGGGTTTGAACACGCGCTGTTTGAGCAGGCGCAGGAAATCGCGGTGACGCGGCGCTGTATGGTCAAGATGCTGGTGCACCAGCCGCTTGGCCCAGTCGGTCAGCAAAGACCACACGATGGAATAGACCCAGACGATCGCGATCTCGCCCCAGGAAATCGGCGTGATCAGCCCGAGACCCCAGGCGCACAACAGCGTGGCCGCGACCTTGGTGAGAACCGCCGACCACACCATGATCGGCGCCGGATACGGCTTTTGCCAATACTTGCCCTTGGTGCGCGAGACGAACAGCGTCAGGTGCCCGGCCACCGCCATCTTCAGAAAGATGTAGGTCTGCACCTTGGCGATCGGCAGGTGCAGCCAGTCGAGCGCGAGCGCGAGCATCAGAAAGCTGCCTGCGGTGCCTGTCAGACCCATCACGGTCGAGACGGTGAGCACCCGCCGCATGTCCCAGCGCACCGGCTGTGGGTCGACCGCGGTGCGGTCGTAGGCGATGGTCATGATGGGCACGTCGTTGAAGAACGCCAGCAGGATGATCATCACTGCGGTGATGGGGTAGAAGTTGTAGGCCAGCATGGCCGCGACCACGAACACCATGATGCGGATGGTCTCCGTGATGCGGTAGATGGCGTAGCTGTTCATGCGCTCGAAAATGCGCCGCGCCTCCTCCACCGCCTTGACGATGGTCGACAGCCCCGGCGCGGTGAGGATCAGCGCGGCTGCAGCGCGCGCCGCGTCGGTCGCGCCCGACACAGCGATGCCCACGTCCGCCTGCTTGAGCGCCGGGGCGTCGTTGACGCCGTCGCCCGTCATCGCCACCCGGTGCCCGGCCTCCTGCAGTGCCTTGACGATGCCGTACTTGTGCTCGGGGAACACCTCGGCAAAGCCGTCGGCGGCGTCGATGCGCTCGGCCAGCGTCACGCCCGGCGGCTGCGTGGCCGCGCCGAACACCGCGCCTGCAGCGATGATGTTGCGACCGATGCCGAGCTGCTCGCCGATTTCCCGCGCGATCGCGACGTTGTCGCCGGTCACCATTTTCACGGCCAGGCCATGCGCGCGCGCGTCGGCAATGGTCTGCTTGGAGTCGGGTCGCGGCGGGTCGAACAGCGACAGCAGGCCGTCGAGCTGCCAGTCGCCCTCGCCCATTCTGCTCGCCACGCCGAGGGTGCGCAGACCCTTGGCCGCTTGGGCGTTGATCCAGGCCTCAGCCCTGCTGCGGGCGGTGGCGTCGATCTGGCACAGGTCGAGAATGACTTGCGGCGCGCCTTTGGTGGCAGCGAGCTTCTGGCCTTGCGCGGTCGTCCAGCGGCCCTCACTGCGCTTGCCCACCGGGTCGAAGGGTGTGAAGCCCGCTGCGGTATAGCCCCCAGGCAGCACGTTGCCGGGCTGCGCCGCATACACCGCCTGGTCGATGGCGTCGCCGTTGTCGGGCTGGCTGGCGAGAGCGGCGTGCAGGTTCAGCGTGGCCGCATCGGGCGCAGCGACCAGCAGCGGATCGCCGAGGGTGAGCTTGTTTTGCGTGAGCGTGCCGGTCTTGTCCGAACACAACACATCGACCGCGGCCAGTTCCTCGATGGACTCCAGCCGTGAGACGATCGCCTTCTCCTTGGACAGCGCCAGCGCGCCCAGCGCCATGGTCACCGACAGCACAGCGGGCATGGCTACCGGAATGGAGGCCACGGTGAGGATGAGCGCAAACTGCAACAGATCGATCCACGGCAGGCCACGCTGCAACTCGACCAGCACCAGGATGACCACCAGCCCCAGGCTGACATAGATGAGATAGTCGCCGATGTTCAATACCGCCTTCTGGAAGTGCGATACGGCGCCAGCCTTTTGCACCAGCTGCGCGGTCTTGCCCAGATAGGTGTTCACACCCGTGGCATAGACCACGCCGACCATCTCGCCCTGCTTGGCGATGGAGCCGGAATACACCACCTCGCCCACCTTGCGGCTAACCGGCAGTGACTCGCCGGTCAGCGCCGATTGATCGACGCTGAGATAGTCGCCTTCGAGCAGCTTGATGTCCGCCGGCAGGATGTCGCCCAGGCGTACGCGCACGATGTCGCCCGGCACGAGCTGCGCGGTGTCGATCTGCAGCCACTGGCCGTCGCGCCTGACGCGGCACTTGAGCGCAAGCTGTTTCTTGAGAGCATCGAGTGCGCTGCTCGCCTTGTATTCCTGCCAGAAACCGATGCCCGCGTTGAACAGCAGCAGCAACACGATGATGATGAAGTCCGGCCAATGCCGCACCAGCGCCGACAGCAGCGCGGCCACTTCGATCATCCAGGGAATCGGCCCCCAAAAATAATGCGCCAGACGCATGAACAGGCTGATGTGCTGCTCCGGCAGACTGTTGGGGCCGCCCTGCGCCAGGCGCTGCGCGGCCTCGCTTGCGGTCAGGCCGTTCGCATTGCTGTGCAGGGTTTGCAGCAGCGCCTCCGGCGCCATTGCGGCAACCGATTTCGCATCGAGTGTAGGCGGTGTCTGGTTCATGTCGTTCCCTCCGGATGCGCCGCCAGCAGCGCGGCCTGCGCGTGGCGGGTGGGTAGAAGCTGGGTTTGATGCTGCTCCAGCGTGAGGCCCTGGCCGTACATGCTGAACATCCAGGTGGTGAGCAGGCCCAGCATGCTGACGACGACCATCAGCGCCAGCACCACGGGCACCCCGAAAACAGACTTGACCAGCGGCAGGGCAAACACGCCCAGCGTCGCGCCGACCTTGGCCACCGCCGCTGCAAATCCGGCGCCAGTGGCGCGCAACTGGGTGGGGTAGAGCTCGGTGGGCAGGATGTAGGTGGTGCTGTTGGGCCCCATGTTCATAAGCAGGTTGAACACCACGAAACCAGCAAAGACCAGCGGAAGATGCGCGGCTGAATCGCCGGGCAGTGTCGTGCTCAGCCACAGCAGCGCCATGCCCAGTGCCATGCCGGCAAAGCCGACGAGTTGCATGCGGATGCGGCCAAAGCGGCTTACTGCCCACAGGCCGAGCACAAAGCCCATCAGCAGGAACAGGTCGATCACCCCGGTGCCACGGGCCAATGCCGCCACCTGCGGCACCAGCGGCAGATCGTGGCGCGTGAAGTGCATCTCGGCAAGCAGCACCGCGGTGAACAAGCCCACGCCGTAGGTCGCGATGTCCATCAAAAACCAGGGCACAGTGCTCAGCAGGGTGCTGCGCAAATACGCTGGCCGGAACAGCATGGCGTAACCGGGCGGCTTGGCAGTCTGCGGCACACGGGCGACATAGTGGACGGTGTTGCCCAGACGCGAGGCCATGCGTTCGAGCTGGCGACGGTCTGACGGCACGAACCGTTCCAGCGTGTGCACCGCCTCGCGGTTGCGGCCCTGCCCCATCAGCCAGCGCGGGCTCTCGGGCAAGTTCAGCCGGCCCAGCAGGAACAGCAGCGCGGCCAGCATCTCCATGGCGAAGAACCAGCGCCAGACCGACGGTTGGGGAGAAAGATGCAGCAGGGCCAGAGACAGCAGCGCGGCGAGCAGCAAGCCCACCGACTGACAGGCAATGGTCGCCACCATCATGCGGCTGCGCTTTTGATGCGGCATGCATTCGGCCACATAGCTGCCACTGACCGGAAAGTCCATGCCGATGGCCACGCCGACCACAAACTGCGCCGCGATCAAGCCCCAGGCACTCCAGGTCAGCGCGCTGAAGGCTGCAGCCGCGGCCAGCAAGGCCATGTCGAGCAGAAAGACGGATTTACGGCCGATGCGGTCTGCCAGACGCCCCCCGGAAGCCGCGCCCAGGATGGCCCCTGCCACCAGCGCGGCGCCGAGCAGGCCGGTCTGCAGTGGCGACAGCCCCAGGTTCTGCGTGAGCAGCGGAATGGCCATGCCGAGCATGAACACCGAGAGGCCATCGATCAGGGTGCCGCCGCTGGACAGCGCCCAGGCCAGATAGTGCGGCAAACGCATGGGGGCGTCGTCGAGCAGCGCAATGATCTGCGCATGGTCTGGATGGACGGCGACCGCTGCCGGGCTGCCGCTTGCCGCTGGAACGGAGGCCACCATGTTCCCGTTCTTCGCTGCGCTCAAGCCGCCACGCGGCCCTGGGTCACGGCATCATGGGTATAGCTGAACACCACATCGGGATCGGGGCAGAGCAAGCCGTGATCCTTGCCCGCGTAGTCGAGCCGGGTGAGCAAGTCCATGACGAGATTGATCCGCGCCAGCTTCTTGTCATTGGCGCGCACGACGGTCCACGGTGCGGTCGGCGTGTGCGTGCGCGCGAACATGGCGTTGCGTGCAACGCTGTAGTCCTTCCAGTGCTTCTGTGCCGCAGCATCGATCGGGCTCATCTTCCACTGCTTGAGCGGATCGGTCAGCCGCGCTTTCAGGCGCCTGCGTTGCTCGGCCTTGTCGATGTCGAGGTAGTACTTGAACAACTGAATGCCCGAGCGCACCAGCATCTGCTCGAACACCGGCACCGTTTCCATGAATTCCTCGTACTGCGCCTCGGTGCAGAAACCCATCACCCACTCCACCCCGGCGCGGTTGTACCAACTGCGGTTGAACAGCACGAAGTCCTGCGCGGCGGGCAGATGGGGCACATAGCGCTGAAAATACCACTCCGATTCGTCGCGCGTGGACGGCTTGCCCAGCGCCACCACGCGCGTCTCGCGCGGCGAGAGATGCTCGATCACCCGCTTGATCGTGCCATCCTTGCCCGCGCTGTCTCGGCCTTCGAGAATGATCAGGATGCGGTCGCCGTGCGCGATGAGGTGCTTCTGGAATTTCACCAACTCGATCTGCAGCGCGCGCAGGGTCTTGCCGTAGCCTGCGTGTCTGGCATGAGCAGCATGATCTTCCTGCGTTTCCTGCGGTTGTTGAGCGGGTCGTTTTGCCATATCAGCCTCCAAGTCCCAAGTCCGATGGTTTGATCGTGCCATCCTGATCGCTGCCGGGCGGCGAAGTGGGATGCGGCTCTGGTAGCAGGTCACTGCCCATCGGCGCCAGATAGTCGACCATTTCGTCCCAGTGGCGCCCCTCGCTGAGCTCTTCATAGTAGGCGCGTGCTGCTCGTCCCAATGCCGATGCAGGGTCGAGCAGATCGTGCGTGCTGCCACCATCGAGCCGCCCCATGGCGCGCCAGATGAATTCCTGAAATTCGCGCAGTTTTTCCGGGGAGAGTGGAGGGAGTTGTTTTGTATTCATGGGTTGTTTGCCGCGCAGCGCACGGACGAGAATTGGCCTGTCTGGAAGATCAAAGCATGTCCAGCGCGAGCGCAATGCCTTGCCCGCCGCCGATGCACAAGGTGACGACACCACGCTTGAGGCCGTCGCGGCGCATCGAATGGATCAGCCGTGTGGTGAGAATGGCACCGGTGGCGCCGATCGGATGACCATGCGCAATTGCGCCGCCTTCAACGTTGACGATGTCCTCGGGAAAGCCTAGTTCTCGCGCGCAAGCGATCGCGATCGCGGCAAACGCTTCGTTGATTTCCACGCGCTGTACATCGCCTTCGGCCCAGCTCGCCCTGGCCAGCGCCATTCGGGTGGCCGGAATCGGCCCCAGACCGAAATACCCCGGTTCCACGGCTGCAGCACCGTAGCTGACCAGACGTGCCAGCGGCTGCAGATTGTTGCGCTCGGCCCAGCTGCGCTCTGCAACGATCATTGCGGCGGCGGCGGTGTTGAGTCCCGGCGCGTTTCCCGCGGTGATGGTGCCGTCCTTGCGAAACGCTGGCTTGAGCCGGGCGAGCGACTCCAACGTCGTCTCCGGGCGGTTGTGCTCATCCCTGGCGAACACGATGCGTCCCTTGCGATCATCGACCTCGACGCCGACGATTTCGGCATCGAACTTGCCCATCGCCTGCGCTGCCGCAAAACGTTGCTGCGAGCGCAGTGCCCAGGCGTCCTGCTCGGCGCGGGTCAAGCCGAACTTGCTCACCAAATCCTCAGTGTGCCAGCCCGAGTGCTGGCCGCTGAACGCATCGTTGAGGCCGTCGAGCAGCATGCTGTCGAGCACCTGTCCGTCGCCCATGCGCATGCCCCAGCGCGCGCCCGGCAGCAGATATGGCGCCATGTCCATGTTTTCCATGCCACCGGCGATGGCGCAATCGATCTGGCCGGCCATGATTTCCAGTGCTGCGGTGACGATGGCCTGCGCGCCGGAGCCGCAGACCCGGTTGACTGTCATCGCCGGCACGTCCACGGGCAGCCCGCCGCCCAGTGCCGCCTGCCGCGCCGGATTCATTTTGCTGCCGGCCTGGATCACTTGACCGAACACCAGCGTTTGCACTTTGGAGGGGGCGAGCTGGGCGCGCGCCAGCGTCTCGCGCACCACGACCGCGCCGAGCGCGGTCGCTGGCGTCGTTTTCAATGTGCCGTTGTACGTCCCGATCGCGGTGCGCACCGGGGCGCACAGCACGACTTCTGGCTTGGACATATGCGTTCTCCGAAAAAGCAAACAATGAGGGACTCGCTGCGGCTCAGACAGCCTTAGGCTGCCCCTCGAATTCATCGAGCGCATTGAGCAAGGGCGTCATGTACATCATGGCGGGCCCGCCGTGCATCAACACCGCCAGAAAACCAGCCTCGATCAGCTCATCGCGCTTCGCCCCGGCATGCACGGCCTGCTTGACGTGAAAGGCGATGCACCACTCGCACTGCGCCGCGACCGACAGTGCCACATTGGCGATTTCCTTTTGCTTGAGCGACAGGGCTGGCCCTGCCTCGGCCTTGCCCATGAAATTCATGAACGCCTGGACTTCGTTGGGATGGCTCTTGCCGAGGGTGGACAGCAGCGACTCGATCTCGTGCAACTTGTCGCGCATGGGGGTGTTCGTCATGACGGTCTCCTGTCTGAGGGTGGTGGGTTCAATTGCTGCGCTTGCGCGCTGCAGAGGGGGCTTTTTTCGCTGCTGGCGCAAGGCTCTGCAACGGAGCGCTCATCAAGCTGCTGGCTTGTTGCTGCGCGTTCTGCATGGCCTCGACCGCCTGATTGGTGAACTGCATCGCGCTCTGGAACAGTGCCTGCACCGGTTCGGCCCCGGCGGGCAACGCAGTGACGCCCTGGCTGGCGCTGTCTTGCAGGCTGGTTTGCAGACGGTTCAGGCTGGACTGCAGGGTCTCGGCCATTTCTGCCTGTGTAGCGGAGACGATTTGCGCCAGCTTCTGCACATAAGCCATCGCGGCTTCGCCGCCTGCCTGTGGAGCGCCTTGCGCCTGGGTATTCAGCAGGCTCTGCACATCCCGCGCGGACAGGGTGGACTCAACCGCCTGCGCGGCATGTTGCGCCATGTCGCGCATCACCTGCATCTGCAGCTGGGTCATCTGCTCAAACCCGCGAAACAGGGTCTGGCTCAGGGCAAATGCAGATTCCAGCTCGGCTTTCTGAATGGCTTGCAGTTGCTCGGTCGGGTTCATGGCACACCTCCGGAATTGTGAATCGATGTTTGCAGTGTGCTTGCTGCGCTGCCGCAAGCCCTTGACTTACATCATGCCAACCGAATGTGTGCGATGCCTGCTTGTAAGCAGGTATTGCGGCTCCCGTTCATTCGTGGGGAAACAGCAGCTTGTGGACCGTCTCGTTGTCGATGGGCTCGTCGAACAGATCGCGCACCAGAAGCTGGCTGCCGAGGAGTTGGGGCGCAAACAGCACGTCGGGCTGCACCCGGCGGATTTTGTTGACGTGCCGCACATCGTTGACGCCGGCAATCGTCTTCACACCGGGCGCGAGTTCCTTCACGGCGAGCACGGCGAAGGCGTTTTCGGCGTCGTCTTCGCGCAGGGTCAGCACCGCCTTGGCGCGCGGCACACCGGCCAGTTCGAGGGTCTCGTTGCGCGTGGCGTCTGCGGTGATCACGTCGGCAGAGTCTGGATAGGGCGAGGGATGCCCCGTCGGCGCAATCACCGTCACCGGCACGCCGCGGCTGATGAGTTCCTTCCACATGGCATAGGCCAGGCTAGACACGCCGATGATGACGTAATGGTTCTTGCGCTGTTCTTTTTGCATCTTGCCCTCCAGAGCCCGTTTGAGACTGCCACCCACCAATGGGCCGATTACCACCGACAGGGTGGTGGCAAACACCGAAATACCCAGCACGATCATCGATACCGTAAACATGCGTCCCTGCGTGGTATGCGGAATGATGTCGCCATAGCCCACCGTGGACATGGTCTCGATGGTGTAATAAAACGCGGTGGGCAGGCTCTTGATCGGTGGGGTGTAATCCTCTCCGAACCACAAGCTGCCCAGCGTGCCATAGATCAGCAGGCTCCCCACGCCGAGCAGCGCAAACAGCGAACTGGCCGCCAGGCTGCTGCGGGTGAAGTGCCGCGAATAGACCAGCAGCACCAGCAGCAGCGCAGCAGACAGGATGACGATGCCGTCGGGTCGGCGGGCCGCCCAATAGGCCAGTCCGGCAGACAACAGGCTCAGCAACAGGCTGAGCACCCAGGCCACCCGGGCGCGCAGCAACAGGCCCGGCACCATCAGAATGAGCCCGGCGCCGATCATCACATGCGGAAAGGCCGCCAGGTCGGCCAACCCGGAAATGCCGTCGGCCCCGTGCTGCACGATGCCCACCACAGCCCGCCGGAGGTGGCCGAACTGCGGGCTGATCTGAAACGCACCACTGAGCAGCGCGAGAAGCGCAGCCAGCAGCGACGGTCCGTAGGTTCTCCAGTCCTTCACGGTCACTCGGGCGGAGGTGCCCAGCGCGGCCTTGAGCACGCGCCAGCGGCTGGCCTTGGGCAGCGGATCAGGCACTTTGGGTGGAGCGACAGAGGAAGGCATGCCGTAAGTATCGGCGATCTTGTCGCCTTGGGGCACGCGCGCGTTCTACAAGGCGATCCAGGCGCGATGACCACTGCCGTCTTGAATCTGCGTCCAGCGGCAGTCGTACAGGCCTTGCAGACGCTCGGCCTGCAGGGCGCTGTCGCACGGCGCGGCAAACCAGCCCCGCGCATCCCCCTGGGCACCCAGCCCCAGCACATGGGTGGCGTGTCGCGCCACCCAGTTCACATCATGCGCGCAGAACACCACGATGCGATCGGTCAGCGCTTCGAGCAGCGCGCCCACCAGGCGCTGATGCCCCGGGTCCTGAAACGCGACCGGTTCATCCAGCAGCAAAAGTGGGCAGCCCTGCACCAGGGCCTGCGCCAGCGCGACGCGCTGACGCTCTCCGGCAGACAGCGCCAGCACATCGCGATCGCGCAGTGCCCACCCATCCAGCCGCCGCAGCGCCTCGTGCGCCGACGCGGCGTCCACCCGCGGCTGCGCCAGTTCGAGCAAGGCCAGCACAGACAGATTGAAGCGATCGCGCGGCTGGGAGGGCATCAGGGTGCGCAGTGCAGCCAGACGCTCGGGACCGATGCTGTGCAGGGCCTGCCCGTCCAGTTGCACCTGCGCTGCCGCGCCGGACAGCGGCAGCAGCCCGGCGATCTGGCGCAACAAGGTGGATTTGCCGGCACCATTGCGGCCAATCAGCCCCAGCCTGTCCCCCGGTTGCAGGCGCAGTGCCACGCCGCGCGCCAGCGGTGGCAGATGCGGCGCGGCCACCACGTCCAGGCCATCGACCTGCAGCCAGGCTTCGCGCATCACCGGGCCCGCCGCAGCATGAGAATGAACACTGGCGCGCCCACCAGCGCGGTGACCGCGCCCACCGGCAATTCATACGGCATGGCCACGCCGCGTGCCAGCGTGTCGGCTGCCACCACCAGTGCGGCACCGGCCAGCGGGGCGGTCCAGGCCAGATCGCGCAGGCGCTGCAGGCCGACCAGCCGCAAGGCCTGCGGCACGACCAGTCCGACAAAGCCCACCGCGCCGGCTACCGCAACCGACACCCCGGTGGCGAATGCCGCGAGCAGCACCAGTTCCAGCCGCGCCCGCAGCACCGGCTCACCGAGCAGCCAGGCCACTTCGCTGCCCAGCATCAGCCGGTCATAGCGACGCTGACGCCACAGCAGCCAGGCCGCCAGCAAAGCGGCCAGGCCACAGAGCCAGAACCCATGGGTCGCGCCCGACAGATTGCCCACCAGCCAGAACATGGCACCGCGCAATTGCTGATCAGGCACCAGACTGAGCAGCAGCGTGGACAGCGCCCCCGCCAGCGCGGCCAGCATGGCGCCGATCAGAATGAGCTGGGCAGACGCCTCATCGTCCCGACTGGCCAGGATACGGCGACCAATGAGCAGCAACAGCAGCAGCGCGGCTGCGGCGCCCAGCACACTGCCCAGCCACAACGCCGCGCCGAGCAGCAAGGCCACGATCGCTCCCAGGCCCGCCCCGCCAGACGCCCCCAGCACATAGGGATCGGCCAGCGGATTGCGCAGCAGAATCTGCATCGCCAGTCCGGCCTGCGCCAGCAAGGCGCCCACGCCCACGCCGGCGAGGACCCGCGGCAGGCGGAGCTGCCAGACGATGGCCGCATCCCACCCGCCCTCGCCCACCGACAAGGCCACTGCCACCACCGAAAGCAGCAGCAGCGGCAGGCCCCAGCGCCACAGACGCGTGCGCGGCACGGCCTTGCGCGGGGCGAGTTCAGCGTTCATGGCGTGCGCGTCTAGGCGACACTGCGCGATGCAAGTTCAGAGCGCCGGCCGCCAGGTCAGACCGACAAACACGCCCAGCGGCTCACGGTTGTAGCCATAGACCGTCTGATACTTCTTGTTGAACAGATTCTGCACCCGGGCATTCCAGCTCCAGTCTTTCGATACTGAACCGCTGGCGGTCAGATCGACCGTGGTGTAGCTGCCCAGAGTCACGCGCTGTGCAGGGTAGGGGTTGTAATTCATGTCCCAGCGCGGGCCGCTGTAGTGCACTGTGGCGCCATACAGCACGGCCCCGAATTCGCGGTTCACCGACACATTGGCCAGGCTGCGCGCGCGACGCTGCAGCGTGGGATCACCGGGCAGACTGGTGTCCACCGGCTGCTGCAGGGTCAGGTTGGCGTCATAGGCCCAGCCGTTCCAGGCGCCGCGCGCTGTGAGTTCGAGTCCTCGGGTTTGAGCACTGGCGATGTTTTGAAACCTGAAGTTTTTCCCGTAACTCCACTGATCGGTTGCCTTGGTTTGGAACAGCGTTGCGCGCCAGACGTTCACGCCCTGCGCCCATTGCAAGCCGCCCTCCACGGTATGTGCTCTCTCGGGTTTGAGGTTTGAATTTCCTACATTTGGATCGTATAGATAGCCCAGCGGTGGCGCGTTGAACGCAGTCGCATAACTGGCTATCGCCTTGAATCCACCTCCCAGGTCGCGCCCGTATCCCAGATACCCGGTGTTCTGCCCCGAATAGCCGTCAATACTGTCATGACGCAGGTTGAGCTGCAGCGAGTTACCGCCGAATTCGCCATTGATACCGGCGAATACCGCACGGGCATTTCGTGCTCTGTCGAACGCACCGTTGTAATAGGGGCCGTAGTTGTAGTTGCCGACGATGTTCTGCTTCTGCAAATCGACTCCTGCTGTCGCTGTCCAGCCCGCGGCCAGTTGCACGACGTTGCGCCACAGCAGTTGTTGCACTCGGGTGCGGTAGTGACTTTGATTGCCGGTGGGGGCGTTGTCGTTGGTTGTCTCCTGCTGCGACAGGCTTAGGTGTGACGCCCAACTCGCCGCCAGTTGGTTGTCGCTGAACAACTGATACAGGTTCTGCTTGGTCTCACCCGAATAGGTTCCGTTGCTGTAGGTGTACTTGCCATCATTGCTGAATGCGCGCAAGCCCAACGTTTGCCCTGGAGCGAGCGACTGGACGATCGAGCCGTTCATCGTGGTGTTGCGATAGCCGTCGGCCACATTGGGCAGCCCCGTCTGCTGTGGATTCTGTGCCGGAATGCCCTGCGTGGTGTAGCGGCTCACCCCCGCCTGCAGCGCAGTATTGCCCACCTGGCCGCTGGCGTTGGCCGAGACGGTTGCGGTATTGCGGCTGCCCGCGCTCACGGAGACCGACGCCTGCGGGGTTTTGCTGCCCTCCCGCGTGGTGATCAGCACCACGCCGCCGATCGCGCCCGAACCGTAGATCGCCGACACATTGCCGCGGATGATCTCGATGCGCTGGATCTGATCGGTGGTGAAGTTGTTGAGGTAGGAGGTTCCGGTCGTGTCCTGCGCGTTCATCGGCACACCGTCGAGCAGCACCAGCACGTCCGTGCCGCCGAAGCCGCGCACGAACACATTGCCGGACTGCCCCGGCCCGCCGTTGCTCGTGACCTGAACGCCTGCCACCTGTTGCAGCAGGGTCGTGAGGTTCTGCGCGCCGGATTCCTCGATCTGTTCGCGGGTGATCACACTCACGCTGGGCAAGGCGCTGGCCAGCGGCTGCGGATAGCCCGTGGCCGACACGACCACAGGCGCGAGTGTCGCAGCATCGGATGGCTGTGCGGTCTGCGCCTGCGCGCTCAGGCCGATGAGACCGATGGACAGCGCCAGAAGCGTGCGCGCCCAAGGTGCGGCACGTCGTGCAGATGAGAGGGATGCGGGCTGACAGGACGCCATGGGCGCCGGAGCGGCGGCCCGTGCTGCGCCGCTTGCAAGGAACTGCTGAGACATGAAGGTTTTTCCGGTTCGATGAGCGCCGCCGTGTTCCCCCGCACGGCTGGCGCGGCTGAAGCACGCCACATCGGGGGCACCTGAACCCATCGCGACGGCACGGAGCGCATGCGCCACAGCGCAGTGCTCTGCGAGGTCGTGATGCGCCCCATCCACCCGAAGCTGCGCGTCTTCCCATCGTTGGCCGGTATCCGGGCTGGCGACGCGATCCGGACCTCCTTCCCAAACCCGTGGGTTCAGTGGATTGCGTGTCCGAACGGAAGGCATGCGCCTTCGGTCGCTGACCGTTGCGGGGGCAGCACAGGCTGGAGCGTCTGCCGTGGGCATGGCTCTTCCTGTTTCCCGTTTAACTGCGCGGCGTGAACCGCCGCGCGAGCACCAACGGACGCCATGTTACAAGGTGCGCTGCCCGCCAGACGACTGGCCCTAGAATCGGGCGGATGGACGAACGCCAGCTCTCCCCCGCCATTGCCCAGTTGCGCGAGCGCGTCGAGCGCCTGCTGCTGCGCCACGCCGAACTGCAGCGCACCAACGCGCTGCTCGCAGAGCGCCTGCAAGGCATGGAAGCCGAGCACGCCCAGTTGCGCCAGCGCCTGCACGACGCCACACAGCGCATCGACAAGCTGTTGCTGCGGCTCGATCAGACCCACTCGATACCGGGCACGCCCGACAACCAAGCATGAGCACGACCACTCTGGATGTGAACATCATGGGCCAGATCTACACCCTGGCCTGCCCCGCAGACGAGCAGGCCGCGCTGAAAGCCGCGGTGCGCGAGGTGGACACCGAAATGTGCGCCATCCGCGACATGGGCAAGGTGCGCGCCCGTGAACGCATTGCCGTGCTCGCCGCGCTCAACCTGGCGCACAGCCTGATCGAGGCGCGCCAGGCCGCCAGCGCATCCCCCGCCGCTCACGCCGAGACGCAGACCACGCTGGCGCTGGGAACAGACGACACCCAGGTTTTGAACCAGCTCACCCGTCAGCTCGATGAGGCCCTGGGTGCAGAGGGAAAATTGCTCTGAACTTTCCCCGATCGAGCAGGCACGCCCTACAATGCAAAGCGTCTGTCGGGCTTGGCTGAGTCGGCATTTCCTGAACCGATAAATTTGTGCCTCGGGCTTGGAAATTCTGTGTGTGCGCGTGACGTCTCGCGCAGACGTCCCCAAAGCGCAGTGACCTTGCCCACCTGTCCCACCAGGGTTCAGGGATCAACACTCAGTCGGGTTCCGGCAGACACCTCTCCCGCATGACCCTCCCCCTGCATCGCCCTGCCCTCTGCGTTCTCGACACGCAGGTGCTGCTGGACTTGGCGCTGTTCAACGATCCGCGTGTGCAACCCTGGGTACAGGCCCTGCAGAACCAGACCGTGCGCTGGATCTACAGCGCCGCGATGCAGGACGAAGCCCTGCGCGTGGTGCATTACCCGGCGCTGGCCAAGCGGCATGATCCTGCGTTGTCTGCGCAAAGCGTGACCGCCTGTTTTGCCCGCTGGGGCCAACTCTGCGCCACGCCTGCTGCGCAACGGCAACTGGTGTGCCGCGATCCCGATGATCAGATGTTTCTCGATCTTGCGCTGGCACAGCGGGCAACCCATCTGCTCAGCCGCGATCGCGCCGTGCTGCAACTTGCGCGGCGCGCCAGCCCGCTGGGTCTGCACATCAGCGCGCCCGAAGGAACGCCCGCGCCAATCTGAACTCAGGACGCCGACTGCCCCAAGGCCTGCAGCCGCGCCTGCCGCCGCAGCGCCCACCAGATCATGCCGCTGCCCAGCAGGATGAGCGGGATCGAGAGCAACTGCCCCATGGTGAGGTGAAACCACAGATAGCCGAGAAACGCGTCGGGCTGACGGAAAAACTCGGCAGTGAAACGTGCCAGTCCGTAGCCAAGGGCGAAGCACCCGGCGATGAAGCCGCGCGGACGTTCCCTGCGCGACAGCCACCACAGCACCGTGAACAGCACGATGCCTTCCAGAAACATTTCGTACAGCTCGGAAGGAAAGCGCGGCACCATGCTGCCGGACTCGGGATAGATCATCGCCCCCGGCCACCAGGCCGGCGCGGCACGGCCCCACAGCTCGCCGTTGATGAAGTTGCCGATGCGGCCAAACGCCAGCCCGGGCGGGATGAGCGGCGCGACAAAGTCCATGATCTGCAGCCAGGAGTAACGCCGCGTGCGCGCAAACCAGTAGGCCGCCACCATTACTCCCAGCAGCCCGCCGTGGAAGGACATGCCGCCGTCCCAGACCGCGATGATCTGGCTCGGATGCGAAAAGTAATAGTCCGGCTGATAGAACAGCACGTAGCCGGTGCGCCCCCCGAGAATCACACCCAGCACACCGGCGAACAGCAGGTCTTCGATGTCGCGCGAGGTCCAGCCCTGCCGCGCGTAAGGCTGATCCTTGAGGCGCTTTTGCGCCAGCAGCCAGAAGGTGATGAAGCCCAGCAGGTACATGATGCCGTACCAGTGCACCTTGATGGGCCCGAGCTGCAGGGCGATGGGATTGAAGTCGGGATGAACGAGCATGGGCATGAAGTGTACGGGGTGAACCCGGAGTTTCCTTTCAGAGCCAGCTGGCGCACGCCAAGATTTACCTTTCGATACCACTCCAGTCAGGCCCAAATGCGGCCGCCATGCCGCTGCGGCGCGACAATGCAAGGCCTGTCGCCACAACCTCTCTGCCAGCCATGACCGAAACACTGCGTTCCGAGCACATCACCGTTGGCGCGGCGCGCGCGCCCAACCGCTCCATGTTCTATGCCATGGGCTACAGCAAGTCCGACTTCCGCAACCCGATGATCGGCATTGCCAATGCGCACTCCACCATCACGCCGTGCAATTCGGGCCTGCAGCGTCTGGCCGACGCGGCCATCGAGGGCGTGCGCGCCGCGGGTGGCAACCCGCAGATGTTCGGCACACCCACCATTGCCGACGGCATGTCCATGGGCACCGAGGGCATGAAATATTCGCTGGTGTCGCGCGAGGTCATTGCCGACTGCGTGGAGACCTGCGTGCAGGGTCAATGGATGGACGGCGTGGTCACCATCGGCGGCTGCGACAAGAACATGCCCGGCGCGATGATCGGCATGCTGCGCTGCAATGTGCCCGGCATCTTTGTCTACGGCGGCACCATCCTGCCCGGTCACTACAAGGGCCGCGATCTCAACATCGTCTCGGTGTTCGAGGCCGTGGGCGAGCACGCCGCCGGACGCATGAGCGACGCCGACTTCGACGCCATCGAACAATGCTCGGTGCCCACCAGCGGCTCCTGCGGCGGCATGTACACCGCCAACACCATGTCCAGCGCGATCGAGGCGATGGGCATGTCGCTGCCCTACTCCAGCACCATGGCCAATGTGCACGAAGAAAAGCTGCAGTCCGCACGCGACTCGGGCCAGGCCCTGCTGGCTGCGGTGCGCGCCGGTGGCCTCAAGCCGCGCGACATCGTCACCCGCAAGGCGCTGGAAAACGCCATCGCGGTGGTCATGGCCACCGGCGGCTCCACCAACGCCGTGCTGCACCTGCTGGCCATTGCCCACGCGGCCGAAGTGCCGCTGACCATCGAGGATTTCGAGATCATCCGCAAGCGAACCCCCGTGCTTTGCGACCTCAAGCCCTCGGGCAAGTATGTCGCCACCGACCTGCACCGCGCCGGCGGCATTCCCCAGGTGATGAAAATCCTGCTCGAAGCCGGCTTGCTGCATGGCGACTGCATCACCATCAACGGCAGAACCGTGGCGGAAAACCTCAAGGACGTCCCCGCACAGCCCAGTGCCGAGCAGGACGTGATCCGGCCGATCGACAGGCCGATGTATGCCCACGGCCACCTGGCCATCCTCAAGGGCAATCTCGCCGAAGACGGCTGCGTGGCCAAGATCACCGGCCTGAAAAAATCCACCATGACCGGCCCGGCACGGGTATTCGACGATGAGCAGAGCGCGCTCGAAGCCATTCTGGCGGGCAAGATCGCGGCGGGCGACATCATGGTGCTGCGCTACCTCGGCCCGAAGGGCGGCCCCGGCATGCCGGAAATGCTCGCGCCCACGTCAGCGCTGGTGGGTGCCGGGCTGGGCGAATCGGTCGGCCTGATCACCGACGGACGCTTTTCCGGCGGCACCTGGGGCATGGTGGTCGGCCATGTGGCGCCGGAAGCAATGGTGGGTGGCACCATCGCCCTGGTGCGCGAGGGCGACACCATCACCATCGATGCGCCCAGCCTGAACCTCACGCTGCATGTGAGCGACGCGGAGCTGGCCCGGCGCCGCGCCGCGTGGGCGCCGCCCGCCAAACGCTACACCCGCGGCGTGCTCGCCAAGTTTGGGGCGCTGGTGGGCAGTGCCCATCAGGGCGCGGTGCTTGACGCCAATCTGCCCTGAACGGCCTGACTGGTGTCCACAAAATCGCCCGGAGTCCGGGCGATTTTTTTCGTGCCGCAGAACCTATGCCTTCATCGCGGCGATGCGGTTGTGCGCGTCGAGCAGTGCGATGCGCGGGCGAAAGGTGCGGGCGGTGGCATCGTCCATCGGCGCATAGGTGCAGATGATCAGCAGATCGCCCAACGCGGCATGGCGCGCCGCCGAGCCGTTGAGCGTGACTTTGCCGCTGCCCGGCGCCTCGGAGATGGCGTAGGTGCTCAGGCGCGCGCCGTTGGTCACGTTGTAGATCTCGATCTGCTCGCCCGGCAGGATGTCGCAGGCATCGAGCAATTCCTGATCGATGCCACAGGAGCCTTCGTAGTGCAGATCGGCGCCGGTGAGCGTGGCGCGGTGCAATTTGGCGCGCAGCATCACGCGCGCTGGCAAGGTGTGTGCAGGAGAACCGGGGGTGTGCGACTGGGTCATGGAAAGGCAGGGAAAACGCTGCAGTGCTGAGGAGGACAAGTTTGGCATCGTAAAAGACCGCCTGCCTCAAGCGCGAGCCTGCCCCTCCCGCAATCGCTTCCAGCCGTGGGCGGCCAGATAGAGCGCGAAGCTCAGCGAGGCAATCCAGGTGCTTGCCGGGTAGCCGATGGCATACGCCGCAGCCAGTCCGGCCCAGGTGATCGCCAGCCCGAGCAGCAATGCCAGGCCAATGCCGCCGGCCACGCTGCGGCTGAGCGTCTGCGCGGCGGCTGCCGGACCGATGAGCAGCGCGAAAATGAGCAGCGCGCCGATCACCGGCACGGCAATCGCCACGGTGGCGG
>JAGDVQ010000102.1 GCA_023255715.1 Thiomonas sp. | reverse complement strand
CTTGGCGTGCGCGGTGCGCGTTTGTTGCTGCGACGCGCCGATCTACTGGAGCCGCAACTGCGCGCGCTTTACCGCGCGGCCAAGGGTGGCGGCGATCTATCCATCATGTTCCCGATGATCACCAGTGTGGATGAGGTGCTGGCTCTACGGAGCATCTGCGATCGCATCCGAGCCGAACTGAGCGCGCCGCAGATCCCGCTGGGCATCATGATCGAAGTCCCGGCGGCGGCCATCCAGGCCGATGTACTGGCGGCTCATGTCGACTTTTTTTCCATCGGCACCAACGATCTCACGCAGTACACCCTGGCGATGGACCGGCAGAACCCCGCGCTGGCGCCGCAAGCCGACAGCCTGCACCCCGCCGTGCTGCGTCTCGTTCGCACCACGGTCGAGGGTGCAGCACGGCATGGCAGGTGGGTCGGCGTGTGCGGCGGCTTGGCTGGCGACCCATTCGGTGCCGCACTGCTCACCGGCCTGGGCGTGAGTGAGCTGTCGATGACTCCGCGCGACATCCCCGCAGTCAAGGCACGCCTGCGTGCAAGCAAATTTGGCGCGCTGCAGCAACTGGCCCTGCGCGCACTCGCTGTTGAATCTGCACAAGCAGTCCGCGCGCTCGATGCGGAGGCCGCATGAACTCCCCGATCATCACCGTCACGTTCAATCCGGCGATCGACGAGACCATTTCGCTGGACACGCTGAGCCCTGGCGAGGTGCACCGTGCACGCTCGGTGCGCTTCGATGCGGGGGGCAAAGGCGTGATGGTTGCTGGCTGCCTGGCCGACTGGGGACTGCCGGTGATCGCCGCCGGGCTTCTGGGGGATGGCAACAGCGCCCTGTTCAGCGCCCTGTTCACCGCAAAGGGCATTGACGACCGGTTCAGCCGCTACCCGGGACAGACGCGTACCAACATCAAGCTGGTCGATCCCAGCGCAACGACCGACATCAACCTGCCCGGCACCGACATCCCCGTTGCCATGTCGCGGCAAGTCCTTGAAACAGTGTTGCGCTGTGTGGATGCGGAAACGTTCGTAGTGCTCTCTGGGAGCCTGCCCGCTGGATTCCCGGCAGACACCTACGCCAAATTGATTGGCACACTGAAGGCTCATGGCGTTCGCACCGTACTCGACACCAGCGGCGCAGCGCTTGCGGCTGCACTGCACACCGGTGCGATGCCCAGCGTCGTCAAACCCAACCGGGCAGAACTCGAGACCTGGGCAGGACACCCCTTGCCGAACCGTGGCGATCTCATCTCGGCAGCGCAGGGCTTGCTGGATCACGGCGTGGAACTGGTGGCCATCTCCTTGGGCACAGAGGGCGCGCTGTTTGTTTCGCCCGCCATGGCCTTGCACGCCAGCCTCCCTGTCCTGCAGCCGATGAGCACCGTGGGCGCTGGAGACGCGATGGTGGCCGGCATCGTTGCAGCGCTTGCGGAAAACGCGGCGCTGGAGCGCATCGCTCGGCTGGGCACCGCATTCGCTTTCAGCAAGCTCGGACAGCTCGGCCCCAACCTCGGATCGCGCGACCGGGTGCAGAACCTCGCGGAACAAGTGCAGCTTCAGCGCGCATGCTGAAGTTTTCACACACGACAGGAGACCAGAATGAGCCAGTTATTCGCATGCGTTGCGGCGCAGGACCGTACCGTGGCCGGCGTACTCGCTGCCGAGGCACTGCGCCACGCCGCAGCCAGGCGGCAAAAAGACATCGAGATCGAGGTCAGCACTTCAGAAGGCGTACTCAACCCGCTGACACGCACACAAACCGCAGCGGGAGGCGCCCTGCTCGCCGTGGGTCAGGTGGATGCCAACGAGCCGCGCTTTGCTGGGCTGCGCGTCGTCTTCGCCACCCTGGAGGAGGTGCTGACCAACGTCGACGCGGTACTGGACCGTGCACGCCAACCCGAAGAGCAGGACAAGAACCCGCTCACTCCAGCGCGGATCGTCGCCGTCACCTCCTGCCCCACTGGCATTGCGCATACCTTCATGGCAGCTGAGGCCATCGAGCAGGCGGCAAGGGCACTTAGCTACAGCGTGAAGGTGGAAACCCAGGGCTCGGTCGGTTCGCAAAATACGCTCACGCAGGAGGACATTGCACAGGCCGATGTGGTGATCATTTCTGCGGATCGTCAGGTCGATTTGTCGCGCTTTGCGGGCAAGCGTGTGCTGCAGACCAGCACCAAACCCGCCATTCAGGACGGGCAGGCACTGGTTCAGCGCGCGTTGGCAGAAGCCCAGGTTCTCAGCGCAGCAGGCGAGGCGGGATTTGAGGCGTCTGGCAAGCGCGAGAAGGCGGCCGTGCTGCGCGCTGGCCCATACAAGCACTTAATGACCGGGGTGTCCTTCATGCTGCCCTTCATCACGGCCGGCGGGCTGCTCATCGCCCTGTCGTTTGCGTTGGGCGGGATCTATGTTTTCAAGCCAGAGCATGCAGGCACGCTGGGATACGAGCTGTTCCAGATCGGCGCCAAGGCCGCCTTCGCACTCATCGTCCCAGCGCTGTCGGGCTATATCGCCTACTCCATCGCCGACCGTCCTGGAATCGCGCCGGGGATGATCGGCGGCATGATCGCCTCCTCGATTGGCGCAGGCTTTCTTGGCGGAATCGTCTCGGGCTTCATCGCAGGCTATGGCACCGACTGGTTCAACAAGCATCTGAAACTCAACCGCCATGTCGAAGGGCTCAAGCCGGTGCTCATCCTGCCTCTGCTCGGCACATTGCTCACCGGTCTGCTGATGATCTATGTGGTCGGCACACCAGTGGCGCACGCCCTGTCGTGGCTCACCGATTGGCTCAAGGGCATGCAGGGAGCCAGCGCCATCCTGCTCGGTCTGCTGCTAGGCGCAATGATGGCATTCGACATGGGCGGCCCCGTGAACAAGGCGGCCTACACCTTCGCCACCGGCCTGCTCGCCAGCCAGATCTTCACACCCATGGCCGCCGTCATGGCTGCTGGCATGACTCCCCCCCTGGCGCTGGCGCTTGCCACGCGCCTGTTCCCAAGTCGCTTTACCGTGGACGAACGGGAGGCATGGGGAGCGACCGGGCTTCTTGGTCTGTCGTTCATCACGGAAGGCGCCATTCCGTATGCAGCTCGCGACCCTCTGCGCGTCATACCCGCCAACATGATCGGCTCGGCTGTTGCCGGCGCAATTTCGATGGTGGCCGCCGTGCAACTTCGCGTGCCACATGGCGGCGTGTTCGTTCTGCCCATTCCCAATGCGGTATCGCATCTGGGAATGTATGTCCTGGCAATCGTTGTCGGCACGGTCGTCAGCGCGGTGCTGCTGGGCCTGCTCAAGAAATCCGTTGTCTGAACCGCATCACTCCAAGGAGACCCCCATGAAAGCCCTTCTTACCTTCAAGCCCACCTGCGTCGTAGCAGCACTCCTGCTGATGGGCGGCGCTGCAGCACAGGCTGCCACATTAACGGACTCGCCGGGCCAGTACGACCTGGGAAATGGCCTGACCTTCTCCGCCAACTACACTGGAGAAGCAGCAGCCAACACCACCGGAGGCCTGCGACAAGGCTCGGCCTACGCGGGTCAGATCTTTCTGGGAGCCGATCTGGACTTGCAAAAGATGCTGGGCTGGAACGCCACCAGCGTGCACATTGCCGTGACGCAGCGCCACGGGCAGAGCCTATCCAATGAAGCCATTGGCAACAACACCTCGGTGCAGGAGATTTACGGGACACAAAACCTGCATCTGGCCTACTTCACCATCGAGAAAAAATTCTTCGGCGGGCGACTTGAGGTCCAGGGTGGCCGGACGGTGGCAAATATCGACTTCCTCAACTCGCCGCTGTATTGCAACTTCCAGAGCAACTCAGCCTGCGGCAATCCCACCTTCGTGTTCAAGGACAGCAACTTCACCTACTTTCCTGCATCGAGCTGGGGAGGCTATGCCAAAGGCTGGATGACCGATAAGCTCTACGCCAAAGTCGGGGTGTACGAAGTCAATCCGAACGACAAGCGTCCCAACGATCATGGCATTGACTGGAGCACGGCAGACGCCACCGGCGTCGTCGTGCCCTGGGCGTTGGGCTACTCCACCACCTTCGCCAACGACACCCATCCGCGAGACTACGAGATTGGCGGTTGGTTCGACCGCTCCAAGTACACCGACCCCCTGCTCGATGCGAATGGCGGCTATGCCGTGCTCACCGGTCAGCCCTACCGCAGCGACCGCAACCGCTCCGGCGCCTACGTGCGATTCAGCCAGATGGTGTGGCGCCCGGACATGAACTCCCAGCGCGGTCTGACAGTCTTCGGCGTGGCCATGACCAACCTCAGCGGCCGGGTCAATGAATCGAGCTTTCTGGAGCTGGGCGCCGTCATGCAGGGGCCATTTCCCGGACGCGAGCAAGACACGCTGGGCTTTGTGATCAACCAGCAGCGCTTCTCCAGCCTGGCTCTGCAGAACATCCAAATCGCGCGGAGTTCGGTCGGCGGCAACACAGACATCCCCGGCAGCGAAACCATGATGGAACTGGCCTACGGCTACCATCTCAGCCCCGGCATTCGTCTGTCTCCCAATCTGCAATACATCCTGCATCCGGATCAGCAGTCCGTGCCGTTCCGCACCAGCAACATTCCCAACGCCTTCATCATTGGACTGAAGTTCACCGTGGCGCTTTGACCGCTCAGGCCTGAGTGGGTATGGCAAATGGCTGCGAGACGTTGCAGCCATTTTTTCAAACTTGCCCAGCACAGGTGCGAGCGACCTTCGATCAGCCCCGCGTCTTGCCAGTCATTGCAATCACTTCGCGTGCTTCTTCCGGCTCCGGCAGGCCGCTGGCGACGGCCAGCGCCATGATGCCGATGCTGATGATGACCACGACCACCATGCCCTGATAAAAGGTCAGCATGCCGGTGCCGCCGATCAGATCCTTCGGGCCCAGGTAAGTCACCAGCCACATGGCGAAGAAATACGGCGCCAGCCACCACGCGCCTTTCCATTGCAGGTGGCTGAGCTTGCCGCCGTGGGTGATGGCCTGACCGATGATGAACAGCACAAAGATCACGGCCAGGCCCCCGAACAGAAAGTTGTCCGTGCCCGCGCCAGACCAGTAGATGATGAAGTTGGACACGATGAACGCCAGCGGCGCCCACAGGCTCGCACCCTTCAGGGTGTAGGGCCGCGGGTAGGTGCTCATCGGCAGACTGCGGCGCAGGGTCATCAGCGCCACCGGGCCGATGCCGTAGCCCAGCACGGTGGCCGATGAAATGAAGGTGACGATCTTCTGCCACGACGGAAACGGCAGGAAGAACAGAATGCCCACGATCCAGGTGATCCACAGCCCGGTGGACGGCGCGCCGTTTTTGTTGAGCTTGGCGAACCAGGGCGTGGACAGGCCGTCGCGTCCGGTGGCGTACACCACGCGGGCCGTGGTGCCGCCATACACCAGGCCGGTGCCAGCAGGCGAGATGACAGCGTCGATGTAGAGCAGGATGGCCAGCCAGCTCATGCCCAGAATCACCGCCAGCCCGGCGAACGGGCCGGACACCCCGGTGAAGTGCAGCTTGGCCCAGCCCTGCGCGATGTCTGCCGGGTTCACCGCGCCGATCAGCGCGACTTCGAGCATGACAAAAATGAGCCCGGCGATCAGCACCGAGCCGATGATGGCGATCGGCACATCGCGCTGCGGATTGGTGGCTTCTCCCGAGAGTTCGATCGCCTGACGAAAGCCCAGGTAGCTGAACACGATGCCCGAGGTCGCGATTGCCGCGATGGTGCCCTTGGCGCCGAAAGGTGCGAAGCCCTGCGCGGTGAAATTGCCCACATGGAACGACGAAATCATCAGCGCCACGATGGCCAGCACCGGAATGATGAGTTTCCAGATCATCAGGGTATTGCCCAGCCGCAGCAGCGCGCGCACGCCCCAGGCGTTGATCAGGATGAACACCCCCAGCAATGCGATGCTCACCGCCATGCCGGTGTCGGTGAGCAGCGACGTCTTGGTGTCGACCATGCCCGGCAGGTAGTTGTTGGCATAGGTCACCACAGCCAGCACCTCCGCCGGGGCCACGGTCACATAGCCGAGAAACACCACCCAGCTCACTACCGCCGCGGCCAGATGGCCGTGGCTGAGCTTGGGGAAGGTGATGACGGCGCCCATGCCCGGAAACGAACTGGTGAGTTCGGCATTGACGAAGGCCAGCACCAGAATGGCCGCGCCACCGATGGCCCAGGACAGAATGCTCGCCGGTCCGGCCTGGGTCGCCGCGGTCAGCGGTGCAAACAGCCAGCCCGAGCCAATGATGGCCGTCAGGCTGGCAAACAGCAGGCTCCAGATGCCCGCCGCCTTGCGGATGCGGTGCTGCGGCGCGGCGGCCGAAGCCGAGGAAGGGATGTGAACGCTGGCCATGTTGTGCTCCTCATTGGTCTCATGATGCGTGGGTTTTAGGCCGATTCACCGCGCAATGCCGTTTGAAAACGTAACCACGGCGGCACAGCGAAACATCTCTTTGCCGAAACTTGCGCAACCGGATTTCGCGGTCAAACCGATTCGCTATGCTTGTTGCATGAACAAACAACGTCTCTTGCGCCACAAGCGCAATCACCTGATCGACCGCAACTTTCCGAGCGCGGGCGAAGATGCGGCCATCGTTGCCATCGAGCCCTCGCCTTACGACCAGCCGGGCAGCAGCTACAAGCTGGCCTTCACCGATACCGAGTTCATCCTGCGCGAGGAAATGCGCGCGGTGCGCATGCAGCTCGAGCTGCTCAAGCCCGAGATCATCCAGACCGAGCACGGCATCGAATCGACCATCGTGATCTTCGGCAGCGCCCGCATCCTGCCGCAGGACGTGGCGCAGCAGCGTCTGGCCGAGGCCATTGCCGGCGGCGACGCCCTGGCAGTCACCCGCGCCCGCATGCAGGTGGAAATGTCGCGCTACTACGAGGAGGCGCGGCGCTTTGCCACCATCGTCACCCGCGCCACCTGCGACGCCGACGCGCCGCTGGTGGTGGTCACTGGCGGCGGCCCCGGCATCATGGAGGCCGGCAACCGCGGCGCGTTCGAGGCGCAGGGCAAGAGCATCGGGCTGAACATCGTGCTGCAGCACGAGCAGCATCCCAATCCCTACATCACCCCCGAGCTGTGCTTCCAGTTCCATTACTTCGCCCTGCGCAAGATGCACTTCCTGATGCGCTCGGTCGCGCTGGTGTGCTTTCCCGGTGGGTTCGGCACGCTCGACGAGCTGTTCGAGGTCCTCACGCTCACCCAGGCGCGCAAGGTGCGCCGCCGCCCCATCGTGCTGTTCGGCGAGAGCTTCTGGCGCAAGCTGATCAATTTCGACTATCTGGTGGAAACCGGCATGATCTCGCCGGAAGACGTGCATCTGTTTCACTTCGTCGAGACCGCCGAGCAGGCGTGGGAGGTGATCGAGCAGGCGTTCGAGGCGGAAAACGCCGAGCTTGCCGACACAGAGGCCGCTGCATGAGGCAGCGCGCCCCGGTGCAGCTCATCGGTGCACCCACCGACATCGGCGCGGGCGACCGCGGCGCGTCGATGGGGCCCGAAGCCCTGCGCGTGGCCGGGATCGACCGCGCGCTGCGCGGCCTGGGCCTGGTAGTGCATGACAGCGGCAACCTCACCGGCCCGCACAACCCCTGGCAGCCGCCGGTGGACGGCTATCGCCACCTGCCCGAGGTCATCGCCTGGAACACTGCGGTGCACCGCACCGTGGGCGCTGGGCTGCAGGCGGGCGCGCTGCCGATC
>JAGDVQ010000024.1:28895-37362 GCA_023255715.1 Thiomonas sp. | reverse complement strand
GTTGTGCGCCCAGATGCCCACGCGGTCGCCCTTGCGCAAGCCGCTGTGCAGCAGGCTGCTGGCGAGCCGGTCGACCTCGCGCTTGAGTTCGGCGTAGCTCAGGCGCACGTCCTGATGCCGCACCACCAGGGCCTCGTGCAGGCCCTGGCGCTGCGCCATGGCATCGAAAAAGTCGCCGATGGTCTGGGTGAGCAAGGGCTGATCGGTGCTGCCGCAGGCGTAGGACTGGATCAGCGGGGTGTCGTGGGTCATCTGGGCCTCCTCTGTGTGTCTTTGGGTTGCCTGGGTGGTGTGCAGCGCTGCGTTCAGAAGCCGCCGGTCTGCAGCCAGCGTTCGAGTTGCGGCAGGCGGTCCACGCCCCAGAAGGGCTGCTCATCCACCAGCATGAACGGTGCGCCGCACATGCCTTCTTCGAGCGCGCGGTCGCAATTGGCCTTGAGCTGGGCCTTGATGGTCGGGTCGTTGGTGTAGCGCGCCACGGTGTCGGCAGGCAACCCCTGCTCGGCGGCCAGTGCGTCGAGCACCGGCAGTTCGGCGATGTTGCGGTTGTGCGTGAAATACGCCGCAAAGCAGCGGTGCAGCCACGGCACCGCCTGCGCCGGATGTTCGCGCTGCAGCCCGATGAGCACCCGCGCGGCTTGGTAAGTCGCAAGCGGAAACGGGTCGGGGTGGACATACGGCACGCTCAAGTACCGCGCCGAACGCGGAATGTCGATGCGGGCGTAATCGCCCTTGAGCGGCTGATCGACCAGGGGCTTGGACCCCGTGGCCTGGAACACCGGCCCGAGCAGCATCGGCACCCATTCGATGTCGCGCAGATGCTGCGCGGCGATGGCCTCGATCTGCGTGCTCGCCAGATAGGCGTAGGGCGAGGAGAAGTCGAAAAAAAAGGTGATCGGGCTGACGGGCATGGGGGTCTCCTTGGCGTGTCGTTTTACAGCGCGCGGGCGATCAGCAGGTGTTGCACATCGGAAGTGCCTTCGTAGATCTGGCAAACCCGCGCGTCGCGCCAGATGCGCTCGACCGGAAAGTCGGCGACATACCCATAGCCGCCGTGGATTTGCATCGCCGCGCTGCACACCCGCTCGGCCATTTCGCTGGCAAGCAGCTTGGCCATCGCCGCTTCCTTCAGGCAAGGCTGGCCCGCGTCCTTGAGGCTGGCCGCATGCCAGAGCAACTGCCGCGCGGCTTCGATCTGCATCGCCATGTCGGCGAGCCGGAACTGCACCGCCTGGTGCGCAAACAGCGGCTGGCCGAACGCGGTGCGCTCGCGCGCATAGCGCAGCGCGGCCTCGAACGCCGCACGCGCCATGCCCACTGCTTGCGCCGCAATGCCGATGCGCCCGCCCTCCAGCCCCGACAGCGCGATCTTGTACCCCTGCCCCTCGGCGCCGATGCGGTTTTCCGCCGGGATGCGGCAGCCGTCGAAGCGGATTTGCGCGGTGTCGCTCGCCGTCTGCCCGGCCTTGTCTTCGAGCCGCTCGACCACATAGCCCGGGGTGTCGGTCGGCACGATGAAGGCGCTGATGCCGTGTTTGCCCGCGGCGCGGTCGGTCGCGGCGAGCACGATCGCGACCTGGCCGTTCTTGCCGCTGGTGATGAACTGCTTGACGCCGTCGAGCACGTAGGCGTCGCCGTCGCGCCGCGCGGTGGTGCGCAGGTTGGCCGCGTCCGACCCGGCTTGCGGCTCGGTCAGCGCGAATGCGCCAATCATCTGCCCGCGCGCCAGCGGCTCGAGCCAGCGGCGTTTTTGCGCGTCGTCTCCCCAGGCGAGCAGGATGGAGCACACCGGGCAGTTGTTGACACTGACGATGGTGCTGGTCGCGCCGTCGGCTGCGGCGATTTCCTCGATCGCCAGCGCCAGCGTCAGGTAGTCCAGCCCGGCGCCGCCCCACTCGGCCGGAACCGCGATGCCCAGGCAACCCAGCTGCGCCAATCCCTGCAGCGCCTCGCGCGGAAAGTGCGCCTGCCGCGCCCACGCGGCGGCGTGCGGCGCGATTTCGGCCTGCGCATAGTCGCGCACCGCGTCGCGGATCAGGCGGTGGTCGTCAGACAGCAGCATGGATCATTCCCCTCGGACGACTGCCCCCTCCCAACCTCCCCCACGCGTGGGGGAGGAGCACGCTGGATAGTCCCGTGCATTCACAGCAGCTCGACCGCCATGGCCGTCGCCTCGCCGCCGCCGATGCACAGCGCAGCCACGCCTTTTTTCAGCCCGCGCTGGCGCAGCGCGCCGAGCAGCGTGACCACGATGCGCGCCCCGCTCGCGCCGATGGGGTGACCGAGCGCGACCGCGCCGCCGTGGACGTTGACGATCTCGTGCGGCAGCTTGTACTCGCGCATCGCCGCCATCGTGACCGCGGCGAAGGCCTCGTTGACCTCCCACAGATCGACCTCGCCCGCCTGCCAGCCGGTCTTGTCGAGCACCTTGCGGATCGCGCCGACAGGCGCGGTGGTGAACCACTCGGGCGCCTGCGCGTGCACCGCGTGCGCACGGATGCGCGCGATCGGCGCGCATCCGAGTTTGTCGGCGGTGGACTGGCGCATCAGCACCAGCGCGGCGGCCCCGTCGGAAATGCTCGACGAGGTCGCCGCGGTGATGCTGCCATCCTTCTTGAACGCCGGTTTGAGGCCGGGAATCTTGTCGAGCTTGGCCTTGAACGGCTGCTCATCGCGGGCGATCTGCACCGCACCGCCACGACCGGCGACGCTGACCGGCGCCATCTCCCAGTCGAAGCTGCCGTCCTCGTTGGCCTTCTTGCTGCGCTCGGTCGAGGCGATGGCAAACGCGTCCATCTCCTCGCGGCTGAAACCATATTCGGCCACGCAACTCTCGGCAAACACGCCCATCGCCTTGCCGCGGTCGTAGGCGTCTTCCAGGCCGTCGAGCGCCATGTGGTCGTAGAACTGGGTCAGGCCATATTTCACGCCCTTGCGCACAAAGGCCAGATGCGGCGCATTGGTCATGCTCTCCATGCCCCCGGCCACCATCACGGAGGCCGAGCCGACCGCGAGCATGTCGTGGGCGAACATCATCGCCCGCATGCCCGAGCCGCACATCTTGGACAGCGTCACGGCACCGGCGCTCTGCGGCAGACCGGCCTTGAGCGCCGCCTGGCGCGCGGGCGCCTGCCCCTGCCCG
Organism: Thiomonas sp.; assembly: GCA_023255715.1. Lineage (GTDB taxonomy): Bacteria > Pseudomonadota > Gammaproteobacteria > Burkholderiales > Burkholderiaceae_C > Thiomonas. Next base: position 34,220 of record JAGDVQ010000024.1, on the reverse strand, counting down.
GCCATCAGGCAGTTGCCCATCAGCACTTCATCGACCTGCTCGCCTTGGATGCCGGCGCGCTGCACCGCGGCGGCAATCGCGGCAGCGCCCAGTTCCCACGCAGGCAGCGCGGAAAAGTCGCCGAGCAGCCCGCCGATGGGCGTGCGTGCAGCGGAAATGATGACGATCGGATCGGTCATGGTGAGGTCTCCAGTTCGGTTGGTGTGGCATGCGCGCGAGCGGCCTGTGGCCGGGGAAAGCGGCGCGCCGCGTCGTAGGTGAACACGTCGTACAGATGGCCTTCGCGGATGCGGCTCTGGTGTTCCTGCCAGAACGCCGGCTCGAGCAGGTCGGCGTGATGCTTGAGAAACACGGCGCGCACCTTCGGGTTGCCCAGCAGGAACTGGCCGAAGGTCTCGGGAAACACGTCATGCGGGCCGACCGCATACCACGGCTCGGCGGCCATCTCGTCTTCCTCGTTGCGGGGCGGCGGCACGCGGCGGAAATTGCAGTCGGTGATGTACTCGATCTCGTCGTAGTCGTAGAACACCACTTTGCCGTGCCGGGTGATGCCGAAGTTCTTCCACAGCATGTCGCCGGGAAAGATGTTGGCTGCGACCATGTCCTTGATGGCGTTGCCGTACTCGATCACCGCAGCTTCGAGCTGCACGTCGTCGGCTTCCTGCAGATAGATGTTGAGCGGAATCATGCGCCGCTCGATGTAGCAGTGGCGGATGATGATGGTGTCGCCGTCGAACTCGAGCTGCGAGGGGCAATAGGTCTGCAGCTCGTCGATCAGCTCGGGTGAGAAGCGCGCACGATCGAACGCGACATTGGAATATTCCAGCGTCTCGGCCATGCGCCCCACGCGGTCGTGCTGCTTGACCAGCAGATACTTGCCCTTGATCTTGTCGCGCGTGGTGTCTTTCTGCGGCGGGTAGAAGTCCTTGATCACCTTGAACACGAACGGGAACGACGGCAGGGTGAACACCACCATCACCATGCCCTTGATGCCCGGCGCGACGATGAACTTGTCGCTCGAATGCCGCAGGTGAAACAGAAAGTCGCGGTAGAACAGCGTCTTGCCCTGCTTGGCCAGTCCCAGCGCGTTGTACAGCTCGGCGCGCGGCTTGCGCGGCATCAGGCTGCGCAGGAACTGCACATAGGCCGACGGAATCTCCATGTCCACCATGAAATACGCCCGGGCGAAGGAGAACAGCAGCAGCATGTCGTCCTCGGTGAGCAGCACGGTGTCGATGAAGAGCTGTCCGCGGTCGTTGTGCAGGATGGGCAGCGCCAGCGGAAATTCGGTGAACCCGTTGATCACCTTGCCCACCGCATACGCGCCCTTGTTGCGGAAGAACAGCGAGTCGAGCATCTGGATCTGGAAGTTGGCACGCAGCCGCACATCATTGCCGAAGCGCTTGCGCACCGCAGCGATCACTTGCGCGACATCGTGATCCAGATCCTCGAACGGCAAGGCGAGCTGGAAGTTCTCGATCGCACGGCGCAGACAGCCGTGCAGCGCCGCGTGGGTGTGCGGGTAATACACCCGGAAAGTTGGCTTGGCCGCAGGCTCCTCGTTCTCGATGTACTCGGTGGACACCGCCGGGCGCACGAACAGGAACTCGTTGTTGAAATGCTCGCGCCGCAGAATCTTGGTGGTCACCGAGTTGAAAAATGTCTCGGCCAGCTCGGGCTGGTGATGATTGGTCAGCAGGCCGATGTAGTGCAGCTTGGCCTGCTGCCAGATTTCCATGGGCTGATTGCCAGCGTCGAGTTCCTTCTGCAGCCGCTCGGTGCCTTCATCCACGCGCTGGTCGTAGAACGCAATGCGCTCGCGTTGCGCCGCCTGTTGCGCTGCCCAGTCGGCGCGTTCGAAACGCTCCTTCGCCGCGGCGCTCACCTGGCGGAACAGGCGGTAGTGGCGGTTGAAGCCCTCCAGCATGGTGCGCGCCATGGCAAAGGCGATGGGGGAATCCAGACGGGGCGGAAACTGATTCATCGGACACCTGCGCGGCGTGGCAACCGCCGTGACTGTAAGCCCGCACCGGCGACAAGGCAAAGCGCCCGGCAATTGCTGGCGCTGCATGCTAGGCTTTTCGCTCTTGTCGGCGCCAGACGCGCCCTTGCTTTGCCCACAGGAGACACCCCATGCCCGCTTTGCTGCCCAACGTCGATCCCGACGGACTGCTCGAATACTCGGTGGTCTACACAGACCGCTCGCTCAATCACATGTCGGCGAAGTTCCAGCAGGTCATGCGCGATCTGTCGGCCATGCTCAAGGACGCCTATGGCGCGCAGGCGGCAGTGATCGTGCCGGGCAGCGGCACGTTTGCAATGGAAGCGGTGGCGCGGCAGTTCGTGCAGGGCGCGCAGGTGCTGATCGTGCGCAACGGCTGGTTCAGCTACCGTTGGAGCCAGATCATCGAGACCGGGCATCTGAGCGACAAGGTGACCGTGCTCAAGGCGCGGCGCATCGCCGACGCGCCCGAATCGCCCTTCGCCCCGGCGCCGATCGACCAGGTCGTCGCCACCATTGCCCGAGAAAAGCCCGCGGTGGTGTTCGCCCCGCATGTGGAAACCTCCGCCGGCCTGATGCTGCCCGACGACTATCTGCGCGCCGTCGCCGATGCAGTGCACGCAGTGGGCGGCCTGTTTGTTCTCGACTGCATCGCATCCGGTGCGATGTGGGTGGACATGCAGGCCACCGGCGTGGACGTCTTGGTCTCGGCGCCGCAAAAAGGCTGGAGCGGCCAGCCCTGCTGCGGCTTTGCCATGCTCAGCGACCACGCGCTGCAGCGGCTGGAGCAGACCACCAGCAACAGCTTTGCCTGCGACCTGAAAAAATGGCATCAGATCATGCAGGCCTATGAAAAGGGCGCGCATGCCTATCACGCCACCATGCCCACCGACACCCTGGCCGAGGTGCGCGACCAGATGCGCGAGGCGTTCGACCTCGGCCTGCCCCGGCTCAAGGCCGCGCAGATCGAGCTGGGCCGGCGCGTGCGCGATTCGCTCGCGCGCCGCGGAGTCAAGAGCGTGGCTGCGCCGGGATTTCAGGCGCCGGGCGTGGTGGTGAGCTACACCCGTGACCCGCAGGTGCAGAGCGGCCGGGCGTTTGCCGCACACGGCATGCAGATTGCCGCCGGCGTGCCGCTGGCCTGCGACGAACCGGCCGACTACATGAGCTTTCGCCTCGGGCTGTTCGGCCTGGACAAGTGGAAGGACGTGGACGCCGCCGCGCAGCGGCTGGACCAAGTCCTCGACGCGGTCGGCCTGCGCGCGGAAGAGGCTGTGCATCGCTGATTGTCCGCGGCGCGCACCGCGCCGCATCGTTGCTGCCCGCATGTTCAGGCGGTCTGCGCAAACAGCTCGCGGCCGATGAGCATGCGGCGGATTTCGCTCGTTCCCGCGCCAATCTCGTAGAGCTTGGCGTCGCGCCACAGTCGGCCCAGCGGGTAGTCGTTGATATAGCCGTTGCCGCCGAAAATCTGGATGCCCTCGCCCGCCATCCACGTGGCTTTTTCCGCGCACCACAGAATGACCGCGGCGCAGTCCTTGCGCACACTGCGCGCATGGCCGTCGCCCAGCGCGTCGAGGTTTCTGCCCACGGTGTAGAGCAGGCTGCGCGCGGCCTGCAGCGTGGTGTACATGTCGGCCATCTTGGCCTGGATGAGCTGGAATTCGCCGATCGGCTGGCCGAATTGCTTGCGTTCGTGCACGTAGGGCAGCACGTTGTCCATCACCGCCTGCATGATGCCCACGGGCCCGGCGGCGAGCACCGCGCGCTCGTAATCGAGCCCGCTCATCAGCACCCGCACCCCGCCATTGATCTCTCCAAGCACGTTCTCCGCCGGCACCTCGCAGTTGCGGAACACCAGCTCGCCGGTGTGGCTGCCGCGCATGCCCAGCTTGTCGAGCTTTTGCGCCACGGAAAAGCCGGGATAGCCTTTTTCGACGATGAACGCGGTGATGCCCTTGGCGCCCGCACCCGGGTCGGTCTTGGCATAGACCACCAGCACATCGGCGTCCGGGCCGTTGGTGATCCACATCTTGCTGCCATCGAGCACGAACCCATCGCCCCGCCGCTCGGCGCGCAGGGTCATGCTCACCACATCGCTGCCCGCGCCCGGTTCGCTCATCGCCAGCGCGCCGACATGCTCGCCCGAAATCAGCTTGGGCAGGTATTTGGCCTTCTGCGCCGGGTTGCCGTTGCGCCGGATCTGGTTGACGCACAGATTGGAATGCGCGCCATACGACAGCCCGACCGACGCGCTGGCGCGCGAGATTTCTTCCATCGCCACCATGTGCGCCACATAGCCCATGCCCGCGCCGCCGTCGGCCTCGGGCACGGTCACGCCCAGCAGCCCGAGGTCGCCGAACTTGCGCCACAGATCCATCGGAAACTGGTCGCTGCGGTCGATCTCGGCGGCGCGCGGGGCGATTTCCTTGGCGGCAAAGCTGCGCACCGCCTCGCGCAGCGCGGCGATGTCCTCGCCGAGTTGAAAGTCCAGTCCGGGCAGTTGCATGGGGCGCGTCTCCGTTGGGGCTGCTCTGGTGGCAGCGCATGGGCTTGAATCTTACCTTCCGTTTACGTCAACGTGAAGAACAGACAAACCGCGCGCAGCGTGACAAGGTTCACACCGGTTCCGCAAGCCACCGCCGGATAATGCAATTTTTTACATTGTGCAGGTCGGTTCTGCGCCCACACCCCATGCCGTTGCAACACCGTGGTTCCGAATCCGCCGACGCGAATAGTGACGACGGCCTGCCCCCTGCCGACGATTCCGGTCATCCGATCGGCAAGCTCGGGCTGTTCCGCCGCGCAGAGGACGAACACGCCTACGTCCTGAGTGCGTGGCCGGACATCACGTCCCGGCTGCGGCTGCTCGGGCTGGCTGGCGGCGGTGTATTCGTGCTGGCCAGTGTGGTGGATTGGGCCAAGTTGCACGACAGCCCGCAGTTCTGGTCCATTCTGCTGGCGCGGCTGGTGGTGCTGGCGCTGGGCATCCATCTTTGGTGGGTGGCACGCCTGGGCGCACGCGAACGCCCCGAGGCGCTGCGCCGGGCGCTGATTGCGTTTCAGATCGGCGGTATCGTGGCCTTTCGGCTGGTCAATCTGGCCTATGGCGACTATTCGCCGAATCAGGGCATGTCCGGGCTGCTGATGGTGCTGGCGTTCTACGCCTTCGTGCCCATGCTCAGTCCGGCCAACTACTGGCTGCTGCCGCTCTCGACCGCAACGCTGTTCCTGATGGCCGCCGGCTGGTTTCACGCCACGCCGCGCGATCTCACGGCGATGCTGGTGATCGCGGTGTTCGTGCACCTCTTGGGCTGGTCTGC
>JAGDVQ010000024.1:0-28885 GCA_023255715.1 Thiomonas sp. | reverse complement strand
GGTGCGAAGCGCCCGCAGCGGGCGGCTGGCCTGGCTGGAGCGGCTGCGTCTGGCGCAGGAAATGGAGGAACGCCGCGCCGCAGAAAGCAATTTGCGCCATCTGTTCGAGGTCTGCCCGGTACCGCTGGTGCTCAGTGACCGGGTGGATGGCAAGGTGCTGCGGTTCAACCGCTCGGCTCAAGCGCTGCTCGACCCCCAGCGCCTGTATCCCGACCCGGGATCGGCGCATGCATCGCGCTTCTATGCCGAGACGCAGTCGCGTCAGGCCATCCGCGACGCGCTCGATGCCCGCGGCGAGGTCGGCCCCGTGGATGTGCGCATGCTGACTGCCCACGGCGCGAACATTCACGTGATGCTGGCTGCGCGCAGCCTGCGCTACGACGGCAAGCAGGCGGTGCTCACCAGCCTGGTCGAGATCACCGAGCGCAAGCAGCGCGAACTGGCACTCGCCCGGCAGACGCAGACCGACATGCTCACCGGGCTGTACAACCGCCGGGGATTCTTCGAGCGCGCCGAGCCGACGCTGCGCGAAGCCCGCGGCGATCTGCCCAGCCTGCTGCTGATCGACGCCGATCACTTCAAGCGAGTCAACGACACGCACGGCCACGCGGTCGGCGACGCCGTGCTGCTGCAACTGGCCAGCCGCATGAGTGCCGCGCTGCGCGAGGGCGATGTGATCGGCCGCATCGGCGGCGAGGAATTTGCCGTGTTTCTGCCCGCGACCCACACCCGGGCCGCCACCGCACTCGCCGAGCGCATGCGCGAACTGGTGGCGCGCCATGCGCTGCGCATCCACGGCCTGCGCGTGCCGATGACCCTGAGCATCGGCGTCACCCGCCTGCAGCCCGGAGAAAACACGCTGGACGCCGCACTCCGCCGTGCCGATGCCGCGATGTATCAGGCCAAGCAGCGCGGGCGCAACCGGGTCGAGGTGGCCGCGGTGTCGGCGCCATGACGCCCGGCATCAACCGCCGGTCGCCCCGAGCGTCTTGAGCAAGCCGCGCGCCTCGGTTTCATACGCCCGGATGTCCTCCAGCGTCGCCTGCAGGTCGGCCATGCGGCTCTCGATGTCGGCGCGGTGCGCGGTCAGCACCTCCAGATAGCGTCGCAACTGCGGCACGGTGTCGCGCGGCGACTCGTACATCATCACCAGTTCCTTGATCTCGGCCAGGCTCAGCCCGAGCCGCTTGCCGCGCTGCGTGAGCTTGAGCCGCGTGCGGTCGCCCTGGGTATAGACCCGCAGGCGGCCCTTGCGCTGCGGGCAGAGCAGCCCGGCCTCCTCGTAGAAGCGGATGGCGCGGGTGGTCAGGTCGAACTCGCGGGCGAGTTCGCCAATGGTGTAGGTGCGTGCGGCGGGAGCGACAGCGGCGTTTTTCATGCGTGCCTATACTCGACTGCGAGTTGACGTTAACGTCAAGTGTAGTTTCCAGCCCCCTTCACGACCCACGCCATGTCCGACACATCTGCCGCCGATCCCATCCACTACCCCTTCGGCGACGATGTGCCGACGCTGGGCACCAGCATCGAACTCGCACCCGGCCTGCGCTGGTTGCGCATGGGCCTGCCGTTCGCGCTGAACCACATCAACCTCTGGCTGCTCGACGACACGCTGGACGGCGTGCGCGGCTGGACCCTCATCGACTGCGGCATCGACTCCGCACCCACCCGCGCCGCGTGGGAACAGGTGTTCGCCACCCAGCTCGAAGGACGTCCAGTGCTGCGCGTGGTGGTCACGCACATGCACCCCGACCATGTCGGGCTGGCGCACTGGCTGACCGCGCGCTGGAATTGCCTGCTGTGGATGAGCGCCACCGACTACGCGGTGTCGTGCATGGCCGCGCGCGGCTGCATGACCATCGGCGGCGAGCCAATGGCTGCGCACTTTGCCGCGCACGGCCTGCACGATGCCGACACCCTGGCCGCCATCCGCAGGCGCACCGACTACTACACCGGCCTGGTCCCCGCCATGCCCGCGCAGTTCAGGCGCCTTCAGCACGGTGATGTGCTGCACATCGGCGGGCGCGACTGGCGCTGCGTGGCGGGCTACGGCCATGCGCCCGAGCACATCAGCCTGTTCTGCGAACGCGACGCGCTGTTCATCGCAGGCGACATGCTGCTGCCGCGCATTTCCACCAACATCAGCGTGAACGACAACGAGCCGCTGGCCAACCCGCTGCAGCAGTTTCTCGACAGTCTGACGCACTTTGCCGCGCTGCTGCCCGCGCACACCCTGGTGTTTCCCTCGCACGGCCTGCCGTTTCGCGGCGCGCACGCGCGCATCGCGCAGCTGCAGCAGCATCACCGCGAGCGCCTGACCGAGGTGATGCAGGCCTGCGCCACACCGCAGACCGCCGCCGACCTGCTGCCGGTTCTGTTCAAGCGGCCACTGGACGTGCACCAGATGACCTTCGCGATGGGCGAGTCCGTCGCGCATCTGCACAAGCTCTGGTTCGACGGCGCGCTGCGCCGACTGCAGCAGGACGGGGTGTACCGCTTCGTGCGCTGATCATCATGCTGCAAGCCGGCACGCGTGCGGCCTGGTGACGCGTCGTGATCCGCATTGCGCATAATGCGTGTCCATGCTCAATGTGTTCACCCTCAAGAATGGCCGCCTGGTGCAGCAGGAGGTGGTCGATTCGCAGGCGCTCGCCGGGTTGCAGCCAGTGTGGGTCGATCTGGAGTCGGCCACGCCGCGCGAGCTGGGCTGGGTCAAGGCGCGCTTTGGCCTGATCATCCCGGCCGATGTGCTCGACCAGGATCTGGAGGAATCTGCCCGGTTCTACGAGGAGGAGGATGAGAACCAGCTCCACCTGCGCTCGGACTTTCTGATCAGCGACGAGGAGCGGCCGCGCAACGAGCGCGTGGCCTTCATCATCCACGGCAGTGTGCTGTTTTCCATCCACACCCACGACCTCAGCGTGTTCCGCCTGCTGCGGCTGCGGGCGCGGCGCATGCCGGGGTTGATCGAAAACGCCACCGACGTGCTGCTCGCGCTCTACCTGACCGACGCCGAGTATTCCGCCGACACGCTGGAAGGCATCTACGACGATCTGGAGGCCATCGGCGCGCACATCCTCAAGCCGCGCCCCAGCGACCAGGACGCTTCCGAGGCACTGACCGGCATTGCGCTGCAGGAAGACCTGAACGGCCGCATCCGCCGCAATGTGATGGACACGCGCCGGGCGCTGAGCTTTCTGCTGCGCAGCCGCCACCTCAGCGCCGAGCAGTCGCAGGAAGCGCGGCAAATCCTGCGCGACCTCGACTCGCTCGACGGCCACACCGCGTTTCTGTTCGACAAGATCAACTTCCTGATGGATGCCACCGTGGGCTTCATCAACATCAACCAGAACAAGGTCATCAAGATCTTTTCGGTGGCCTCGGTCGCGATGCTGCCACCCACGCTGATCGCGAGCATCTACGGCATGAACTTCAAGGCCATGCCCGAACTCGACTGGGCCTATGGCTATCCGTTCGCGCTGGGGCTGATGGTGCTCACCGTCATCGCGCCGTTCTGGTATTTCCGCAAGAAGGGCTGGCTGAACTGATTCAGCTCGCCGCGGCTTTTTTCAGCCGACGCACCACGGCACCGAGCAAGGGGACGGTGGCGTAGAAATCGCAGGCATCCCAATAGTCGCGGTGGTCGATCACCAGGCCCTGCGCATCGAGCGCAAACCGCGTTGCCCCCGGGATGGTGTGCGCCGGCGCCCCGGAGCGCAGCGCGAAATGGAAATCCCAGGTCATCCAGCCCACCTCGGCCTGCGCCGTCACCTCGCGCACCACAAAGCGCGGGGCATGCAGCTTGGCATACATGTGCGCAAACTGCGCGGTGATCGCATCCAGCCCCTGCACGCGGTTGAACGGGTCCTGGAAGGTGGCATGCGGGGCGTAGATCTGCGCGAGCACGTCCAGCCGGTCGGCGCTGAGTTGCTCGAACAGGCGGGCGATGCGTTGCAGGCTGGCGGTGGTGTCCATGGGATGCGGCGAATCAAGGGATGTCACGCATCTTAGGCAGGCAGCGCCTGCGGCGCAGCGCGCGGGTCAAAGCCAGCGCGGCAGCAGCACCGCGGCCCAGACCAGCACGCACAGCAGCAGGGTGAGCAGCACTGCGGCGCTGCCCAGGTCCTTGGCGGTCTTGCTCAGGTCGTGCCGTTCCAGCGACACGCGGTCCACCGTGTATTCGATCGCGGTGTTGAGCAGTTCGACGATCAGCACCAGCAACACGCTGCCCGCAAGCAGCGCGCGCTCGGTCCAGGTCTGGCCCAGCCACAGCGCCAGTGGCAGCAGGAGGACCGCCAGGGTGAGTTCCTGGCGGAAGGCCGACTCGGTCTGCCATGCCGCGCGCAGGCCGCTGATCGAGTTGATGCCGGCGTGATAGATACGCGACAGACCGGTGCGCGTCTTGTACGGATTGGGGGCCGCGTCCGGCTTGGAGGCAGGCGCGCGCTCGCGCTGCTGGGCCATGTGCTCAGTGCCCCGCGTGCGCCGCCGCGCTTTCGCGCACCGCCTTGCGCAGGTGGTCGAGAAACTGTTTCGACGCGGCTTCCCAGGTGAACTTGCGCGCGTGCGCCAGCGCCACGCTGCGCGGAATCTGCAGGGCGCGCAGACAGGCGGCTTTCAGATCGTGGTCGAGTGCGCCGGCCGGGCTGTCGCCGATCACGTCCAGCGGGCCGGTCACGGGATAGGCGGCCACCGGGCAGCCGCAGGCCAGGGCTTCGATCAACACCAGACCGAAGGTGTCGGTCTTGCTCGGAAACACGAACACGTCGGCGCCGGAGTAGACCCGGGCCAATTCATCTTGTGTGAGCACACCGAGAAAGCGCACGTCGGGGTATTGCCGACGGATGCGTTCGAGCTCCGGCCCTTCGCCCACCACCCACTTGGTACCGGGCAGGTCGAGCTGCAGAAAGGCGTCGATGTTCTTCTCCACCGCCACCCGGCCCACATACAGAAAGATCGGCGGCTTGCCGTCCAGCCGCTCGCCTTCACGCGGGTAGAACATGCGGTGATCGACCCCGCGCGACCACAAGCGCACATTGCGGAAGCCGCGCTCCTGCAGGTCGCGCTGCACCACCTGCGTGGGCACGAGCACCGCGCGCCCGGCGTTGTGGAAACGCCGCAGGTAGGCATAGGTCCAGCTCAGCGGCACACGAAACCGGGCCTGCACATACTCGGGAAAACGGGTGTGATAGGCCGTGGTCAGCGGAATGTCCAGCCGGTGCGCCACCTTGCGCGCCGCCTGTCCCAGCGGGCCTTCAGTGGCCACATGCACCACATCGGGCATGAAGGCGGTGATGCGCTGCATGATCTGCGCCCGCGGTCGCAGGCTCAGGCGGATTTCCGGGTAGGTCGGGCAGGGAATGGTGCGGAAGCCGCCCGGCTCGATCACCTCGACCTCCTGGCCCATGTCGCGCAACTGGCCGATGGTGGTCTTGAGGGTGCGCACCACGCCGTTGACCTGCGGCTCCCAGGCGTCGGTGACGATGAGAATGCGCAGCGGTGGCGTGCCTGCTGCGGCAGGCCAGGGCTTTTCGGCGGCTGCAGCCGCGCCGGGTGTCACGGTCGACGCGATCATGCGGGCACCACCTGCGCGCTGACGGACTGCGGCACGTGCTGTGCCGGCGACTGCGGAGGCAGCTCGGCCAGCACGCGCAGCCCGACGTTCCAGTGCAGCAGCTTGAGGCGTCCGTCGAAGTCTTCCACCAGGGCGGTGAGGCTTTCCACCCAGTCGCCGCAGTTGGCGTAGATCTGCTGTTCCTCGCTGCGCAGCTCGGCGCGGTGGATGTGGCCGCACACCACACCGTCGCACTGCTGGCGCCGCGCCTCGTCGCTGAGCAGGGTTTCAAAACTGGAGATGGTGTTCACCGCCGCCTTGACCTTGTGCTTGAGGTATTGCGACAGCGACCAGTACGGCAGGCCGAGCTTGAGCCGCGCGTGGTTGAGCCAGCGGTTGAGCTTGAGGCTGAACATGTAGGCGGCGTCGCCCAGATGCGCGAGCCATTTGGCATAGAGCACCACGCTGTCGAACTGGTCGCCGTGCACGATCAGCAGTGTGCGGCCGTCGGCGGTGACATGCCGCACCTGGTTGATCACCTCGATACCGCCGAAGTGCAGGCCGTCATACGGCCGGGCGAACTCGTCGTGGTTGCCCGGAACGAACACCACCCGCGTGCCTTTGCGCGCCTTGCGCAGCAGCTTCTGCACCACATCGTTGTGCGCCTGCGGCCAGTAGATGCCTTTTTTCTTGAGCTGCCAGCCGTCGATGATGTCGCCGACCAGATAGATGGTGTCGGCGCTGCAATGGCGCAGAAATTCGAGCAGCTGCGGCGCCTTGCAATCGCGCGTGCCCAGATGGATGTCCGACAGCCACAGAGTGCGCCATCTCACCTCGGGCTCGGCGTCGCCGCCACCCTGAGATGGTTCCGCCTGAAAGGCAGCCGCTGCAGCTTTGCTGGCCTTGAGGTCTTCCGGGAACGCTGCGCTGCTTCGCATCAGTCGGGACAGGGTGTCGGTAGCCATGCCGCGCATTGCATCGCGTCAATATGTCATCCGCGTGACCGTCACAGAGAAATTGCTCACCCTGCTTGACGCAGCCGCTTGTGCCACGCCCTGCGACCGGTTCAAATCGGGCGCATCGTCTTTCGAACACCTTCAGCCATGAGCCAGGAACGCGAACTCAAATTCCGACTCGACCCCGCCCTGCACGACGCGGTACGCACACACCCGGTCTTGCTCGCCCTGGCACGCCCGCCTCAGGTGCACGCGCTGCAAAGCTGGTACTTCGACACCACGGAGCACACTCTGCGCAAGGCGGGGATGGCGCTGCGTGTGCGTCACACGGGGGACGGCCGGCGCATCCTCACGCTCAAGAGCAGCCCGGCCCAGGGCCTGCAACTCACCCGTGGCGAATGGGAGTTCGACATCGACAGCGACGCGCCCAACGCCGCGGCTCTGGAACGCCTGCACCACACCCGCCTCGCCACACTGGGAGACGCCGATGTGCTGGCGCACAGTCTGCGCGCCGTGCTGGGCACCCGGGTCCAGCGCACCGTCTGGCATCTCGACTGGCAGGGCACGCGGCTCGAAGTCTGCCTCGATGACGGGCAGGCGCTCGGCGGCATCGCCGCAGACGCACCCAGCCTGCCGATCAGCGAACTGGAAATCGAACTGCTCGACGGCCACTGGCCGCACGCCTTCGACCTTGCCTGGACGCTGGCACAGGACCTGCCGCTGCTGCTCTCCCCCATCAGCAAGATGCAGGTGGCCGCGCATGCCGCCGGGCTGAGCACGCTGCAGCTGCCGCCGCTGGCGCGTGAGCTCGCGCCGCTTCCAGAGGGCGGGCAGGCGATGGCGGGCGCTTTGCAGCAATCGGCCGCCGTGCTGGCCGTGGGCGCGGAGCTGTTGCAAACCCGTCCGCAGCCAGAGACCGTGCACCAGATGCGCCTGCAACTGCGCCGCCTGCGCGTGTTGCTGCAGCTGCTGCAAACCACCGGGCCGTCCTCACAGCGCGCTGCCTGCCGCTGGCTGCGCAGCGAATGGCGCTGGGCGGGACAACTGCTGGGCGCCGTGCGCGATGTGGATGTCTGCCTGGAACAGGCTCTGGCCATGCAGCAGCACCCGGATGCCAGCGCGCTGCGGCCCCACCACCTGCAACAAAAGCGCAGCGCGCATCTGCTGGCGCTGCTGGGCTATCTGCGCAGCGCCCGCTTCGGCCGCGCGCTGCTGGCGCAGGCACGCTGGGCGGAATGCTGGAGCAGCGGTCAGGTCATTGCCGCCGATCAGTCCACCGATCAACTGGCGCGCCGCCTGCTGCGCTTTGACCGCAGCGACCTGCAACTGCACCCGCAGCGCTGGGCCGAGCTGCTGGCCATCTGGGACGGTCAGGCCGCAGCCCCGCTCGACGCGCCGTGGAGCGCGCTGCACACGCTGCGGCTCAAGGCCAAGCAGTTGCGCTACGCGCTGGAATGGCTCGCCCCCTGGACGGAAGACGTTCTGGGCAAGCAGGGCAAGGCCTGGCTCAAGCTCACCAGCGCCCTGCAGACCGATCTGGGCGAAGCGCTCGACACCCTGCGGCTGGCACGCTGGCTGGGCGAGACCGCCGCAGCCGCAGACCCGGACGCGGCAACCCAGTCCGCAGCGGGCGTGCAGCAGGCCTTCGATCAGGTGCGCAGCAGCCTGCAGCGCGCCTTGCAGGCTGCACGCCAGGCGGATTGAGCAGCGCTCAGACAGCCGGTTTTGCGTCGCGCCGGGTCTTGGTGAGATACGCCACCAGCAGCATGATGGCCACCAGGAACAGCGCGCTGGTTCCCATCGTCCCCAGGCCGAGGCCGCCTTCGCTGCCAGGCTTGGACAGCCAGTCGCCGAAGGTCGCACCCAGCGGACGGGTGAGGATGTAGGCGATCCAGAACGTGGTCACCGCGCTGGCCTTGAACAGATAGAAGGCTGCTGCCGCCGCGGCGATGGCGCCGCCGAAAAGCAGCGCAGACAGGACGTAGCCGAGTTGCAGGTGCTCGGCGGCCAGATCGCCCCCGGCCGTGCCCAGCGCAAATGTGAACAGGATGGCCGCCCAGTAGAACGCCTCGCGCCGCGGGGTGTCGATGCTGTGGATCGACAGGGTGCGTTCGCTCGCCCACCAGCCCACGAACGTCGCCGCCAGCGCCAGCGCGAACAGCACGGTACTGACCGGCAGCGGCACGCCCAGATGATCGGTGAGGTTGTCGGTGATCAGCGTGCCGACCACGCTGATGAGGGTCACGGTCAACCAGTACAGCCAGGGAACGTAGCGGCTCGCACGCATCTGCGCGGTCAGCACACCGAGGAACAACACCGTCATCACCACCGTGGTACCGACCAGTCCGACATGCAGATCGACCGAGAGAAAGTCGGCGGCGGTTTCGCCCACCGTGGTGGCCATGATCTTGATCAACCAGAAGTAGAGGGTGATGACGACCGGAACCTTGATCGCCTGCGCCCAGTCGGGCTGCGCTGCCAGTGCGGTGTGTTGCATGAGAAACTCCCTGAATGCCGTGTGGTGTTGTTGTGTGGTCGCGTGTTGCGCGACCACGGCATTCTGGAAAAGCAGACTTAGCGCAGGATGAGCGCTTGCCGATGCAGACCGACCAGCAGGCGGCGCGGCTCAACCGCTCTTGCGCAGATTGGCCGGGGCGATGCGCAGCGCCTCGCGGTATTTCGCCACGGTGCGGCGCGCCACCTGCACGCCCTGCTGGGTGAGGCGCTCGGCCAGTTCGCTGTCGGACAGGGGCTTGGTGCTGTCTTCCTCGGACACCAGACGGCGGATGAGTTCGCGCACGGCGGTCGATGAGGTGTTGCCGCCGGCCTCGGTGCTCAGGCCGGAGCCGAAAAAGTATTTCAGCTCCACCGTGCCAAACGGCGTGAGCATGAATTTCTGCGTGGTCACGCGCGAGATGGTGGATTCGTGCAGCCCGAGTTCATCAGCGATTTCACGCAGCACCATCGGACGCATGGCCACGGGGCCGAAGTCGAAAAAACGCTGCTGGCGCTCGACAATGGTCTGCGCCACGCGCTCGATGGTCTCGAAGCGCTGCTGCACGTTCTTGACGAACCAGCGCGCCTCCTGCAACTGGCCCTGCATCGCGGTGCCGCTGTCGCGGGCGCGGCGCAGGGCATCGGCGTAAATCTGGTTGACCCGCAGCCTGGGCATGACCTCGGGATTGAGTTGGGCCGTCCAGCCCCGCGCGGTCTTGCGGGCGATGACATCGGGCGTGACCGCCTGCGCCGCGTCGCTGCGAAAGGCGCCGCCCGGATGCGGTTCGAGCTGGGCGATGCGTTGCTGCGCGAGGCGCAACATGGCCTCGTCGGCACCGAGCTGACGTTCGAGCTTGCGCCAGTCGCGACGCGCCAGCAGGTCGAGATGGCCGTCCCGGCAAATCTGCAAGGCCATGTCGCGCACCGGACAGGGCGGCTGGCGCTGCAGTTGCAGGCACAGGCACTCGGGCAAATCGTGTGCAGCAACGCCCGGCGGATCGAAGCTCTGGATCAGCCGCATTGCGGTGGTCAGCGCATCGGCGAGGTCTTGGAGTTGGTCCTCCCCGGCTTCGGGTGCGAGCGCCTGCGCCAGCTCCAGCATGGTCTCGGGCAGATAGCCGTTGTCATCGAGCGAGTCGATGATGGCCTCGGCAGCGGCGCGGTCGGTGGCGCTCAGCGCCAGCCCGGCGAGCTGACTGCGCAGGTGATCACGCAGACCGACATGCTCGGAAGCCCGGTCGATGGCGCTGAATTCGTCGTCGTCCCCGCCGCCGGAGGACTGCCCCGAGCTGACCCAGGAATCGGCATCGGCATCGGTGTCGGCGCCGTGATCGGTCTCGCCGCTGCTGGCCGTCCAGTCCTGCGTCTCCAGTTGCAGCTCGGCGGCGGGTTCGGTGGCGAACTCGGCAGCAGACTCATGCCCTTCATTGGCAAGCGGGGTGGGCAAGTCTGGCTGCAGCGGCGCGGACTGCTCGGCAGTGGGCGCGGCCGCGGTGCCGTCATCCGTCTCCTCGTTTTCAAGAAAGGGATTGGATTCGAGCAGACCCTCGATTTCCTGCGTGAGCTCCAGGGTGGAGAGCTGCAGCAGGCGGATGGATTGCTGCAGCTGGGGGGTGAGCGCCAGATGCTGGGACAGGCGCAGATTCAGCGACGGCTTCATCGCGAACTACATGCGGAAGTTTTCACCGAGGTACACCTTGCGCACCGCGGGGTTGTCGATGATGGATTGCGGATCACCCTGGGCCAGCACCTGCCCTTCGCTGATGATGCAGGCCGCGTCGCAGATGCCCAGGGTTTCGCGCACATTGTGGTCGGTGATCAGCACGCCGATGCCCTGCTCCTTGAGGAACTGGACGATGCGCTGGATTTCGATCACCGCGATCGGGTCGATGCCGGCAAACGGCTCGTCGAGCAGAATGAAACGCGGCTGCGTGGCCAGCGCACGGGCGATTTCCACCCGCCGCCGCTCGCCCCCCGACAGCGCCGGCGCGGGGCTGTCGCGCAAGTGCTCGACATGCAGCTCGCGCAGCAAGTGCTCCTCGCGCGCGCGGATCTCGTCCTTGCCGAGGCGCCGCCCCTGCGCGTCGCGCTGCAGTTCGAGCACCGCGCGCACATTCTCGGCCACGGTCATGCGGCGGAAGATCGACGCTTCCTGCGGCAGGTAGGACAGCCCCATGCGGGCACGACGGTGCATGGGTAAATCGGTGACATCCTGGCCGTCGATGTGAATGCGACCGGCATCGGGCCGCACCAGGCCGACGATCATGTAGAACGAGGTGGTCTTGCCCGCACCGTTTGGCCCCAGCAGACCGACCACCTCGCCGCAGCGCACGCTGAAGCTCACGTCGCGCACGACCTGTCGGCCGGCGTAGCGCTTTTGCAGATGCTGCACGTCCAGCTCGGGACCCGTTGCGGGCCGGGCTTCGCGTCCGTGCCGGTCAGGCGCGACGGCAACCGGCTCCAGCCCACCGCGCACCGGAGTCTGCGGCGAGACACTCGGCTGGGCGCTCAAGGTTGGGTCCCCATTTTCGGTGTGACCTTCAGCGCGGGCGGCGATGTCGGCGCCGACGACGCCGGGGTCGTGGCCTGCGGGCTCAGCATGACACGCACCCTGCCTCCAGGATTGGTCGCTGTCGCTCCCTGCGCCCCGCCCTCGACAGTGAACACATCGGTGATCTGGTTGTAGGCAATCACATTGCCCTGACTGCGATCCGTGAGCTTGCCGTCCACCAGACGGCTGAGCATGGCCTGTCCGCGAAACGTCACCACATCGGTCTTGCCGTCATATTCGATGCGCTGCGCTGCGCCATCCATGGTCTGCGACGGCTGCCCAGGCGCGGTATCGAGTTGCTGCTGGAAGGTGGCCAGCTGGCCCGGCGCGGCAATCGCCGTGGCGTATTGATAGCCGTCCGGCGCCTGGCGCACATCCACCGTCGCCGCACGCAGCACCAGCGTGCCCTTGGTCACCACCACATTGCCCGTGAACACGCTGGTCTGATGCGCGTCGTCATAGCGCATGGAATCGGCCTCGATATGAATCGGCTGATTCCGGTCGGCCTGGGCTGCCCAGGCAGGCAGCATGAGGTCAGGCGCGCAAAGGGCGCAAAGCAGCAGGAATCGGGCCAGTCTTTTCATCGGCATGGGTTTTGCTTGGGTCGATTCATTCTAGGGCCAGTTCTTGCGATGCGGGCAGGAAACCACGCGATGCATTCGTCGCCGTTCAAAAACAAACTGCCCGCAATGCGCGGGCAGTTCATCGGTGACTCAGGTGCGAGCGACTTACTTTTTCGCCGCCTGCACTTTTTTGATCAGATAGTCGACAACTTCCAGCACTTTCTTGTTGTTGTTCGCCTCGGGCAAGGCGGCGGAGGTGGTGTACATGCCCTGCACCGCCATGGTCGGCACACCCTGGATCTGGTAGTCGCTCACCATCTGCGTGGCCTGCTTGACCTGGGCGTTCACGCCAAACGAGTTGTAGGCGTCGAGAAAGGTCTTTTTCGGAATGCCTTGCTGCGCCAGCCAGTTGGCCATCTGCTCAGACGTGCCCAGCGGAATGTGCTGCACATGGATGGCGTTGAAAATCTTGGCCTGCAGTTCCGGGGTGAGCTTGCCCAGCGCCTTCAAGGCGTAATACAGATGCTGCTGGGGGATGAACTGCGGAGAGAACGCAACGGGCACGCGCTCCAGCACCACGTCCGCAGGCAGTTTCTTTGCCCAGCTTTCCAGCAAAGGATCGAAGTCGGCACAGTGCGGGCAGTCGTACCAGAAAAACTCCATCACCACGATCTTGTCCGACGGACTCACCGGCTGCGGCACGGCCAGTCGGTTGTAGGCAAAGCCTTCGTTGAACGGATTGGTCTTGGAGGCGGTCTGCGCTTGGGCGCCGGTGGCCAGAAAGCCCAGCGAGAACAGCGCGAACATCACGGATAGCCAGCGTCGAAACATGAGTCGTCCTTTGGAAGTGAGAGCAGAGAGTTGTTTTATTTACCGGTCCGCACCAGCGCGGTTTGAATCCCGTTGTCGCTCAGAAGTTTCTGCGTTTTCTCGGCTTGCTGCGCCGAGGTGAACGGCCCCACTCGAACGCGATACAGGGTGCGCCCGTTGACAACACGCTCATCCACATGCGCCTCCTGTCCGGTCAGCGCCACCTTGGCGCGCTGGCGTTCGGCATCGTCCTGTGTGCTGTACGCACCCACTTGCAGCACATAGCTCACCTCGGTCGGGGCTGCGGGCGTCGCTGCGGGTGCAGCGGTGGCGGGCTGCGCATTCGGCGTGGCTGCCGCAGCGGGCTGAGACGCACCCGGCCCGGGCTGACCCAGTTTGGCCAGGGCTTGCGCAGAGAGCGGTCTGCTCGCCACGGTGACCGGCATCGAGCCGCTGCCTGCAGGAGGCGCAGCAGTGGCCCCGCTCAGGCCCTGATTCGGATTCCAGTTGGCCGCGCCGGACGCTGCACTCGACGGCCGTTCCTGAAAGCGGTTCATGAAGGGCAGCGGCGCCTTGGTGATGTAGAGGGCGACGCCCAGTGCAATCGCCAGACCGATGACCAGGCCGGCGATCAAGCCAATGAGGGTGCCCCCGAACTGGCGGCGTAGTGCAGGACGTGTGGACATGGAATGCGGGAGTTGCTTGGCTGTGGAAAAAGCAGGTGCCGGACAGGCGCGCTCACATGCGCAACGGCGCACTCACGCCCAGAACGGCCAGTGCATTGTGCATCACCTGACGGACCGCCTGCAGCAGACGCAACCGCGCGTGGCGCAGCGGCAGATCGTCGACCAGCACGCGCTCGGCGTTGTAGAACGCATGGAAATCGGCCGCCAGATCGCGCAGATAGAACGCCACATGGTGCGGTGCGAGTTCCTTTGCGGCGGCGGCCAGCACCTGCGGATACTGCGCCAGATTCAGCAGCAGCGCGCGTTCGCGGGGGGCGGTGAGCAGACTCAGGTCGGCGTCCTTGAGCAGCGCGGGTTGCGCAGCATCCTGTGGTGCGCGCGCCGCCCATTGCTCGAACACCGAGTTCACCCGCGCGTGGGCGTATTGCACGTAATACACCGGGTTCTCGTCGGTCTGCGCCAGGGCCAGATCGACATCGAACACGAACTCGGTATCTGCCTTGCGCGACACCAGGAAGAACCGCACCGCGTCGCGCCCGCGCTGCAGCGCCGCGGCGCGCTCGGCCTCGCTCATGCCGTCGCTGACCCCACCCGACCACTCGATCAGGTCGCGCACCGTGACATAGCTGCCGGCGCGCTTGGAAATCTTGACCTCCTGCCCACCGCGCATCACGGTGACCATTTTGTGCAGCACATAGTCGGGATAGCCCTTGGGAATGCCCAGGCCGACCGCCTGCAGCCCGGCGCGCACCCGGGCGATGGTGCCATGGTGGTCCGAACCCTGGATGTTGACCGCGCGGTGAAATCCGCGCTCCCACTTGGTCAGGTGATACGCCACATCGGGAACGAAATAGGTGTAGGTGCCGTCGGACTTGCGCATCACCCGGTCTTTGTCATCGCCGAAATCGGTGGTGCGCAGCCACAACGCGCCGTCCTGCTCGTAGGTGTGGCCTGAGGCCTGCAGGCGACGCACCGTGTCGTCGACGCGGCCTTCGGTGTAGAGGCTGGATTCGAGGTAATAGCAGTCGAAGCGGATGCCGAAGGTCTTGAGATCCAGATCCTGCTCGCGGCGCAGATAGGCCACGGCAAAGCGCCGGATATTGTCCAGATCGCCCGCATCGCCGCTGGCGGCGACCTGCCGCCCCTGATCGTCCGGTACCGATTTGCGTGCCAGAAAGTCCTGCGCGATCTCGGCGATGTAATCGCCGTTATAGGCCGATTCGGGCCACTGCGCATCGCCGGGCTTGAGCCCGCGCGCACGCGCCTGCACCGACAGCGCCAGGGTCTGGATCTGCACCCCGGCATCGTTGTAATAGAACTCGCGCTGCACCGCCCAGCCCTGGGTGGTGAGCACAGCAGCAATCGCGTCGCCCAGCGCGCCCTGGCGCCCGTGGCCGACATGCAGCGGCCCGGTGGGATTGGCCGAAACGAATTCCACCAGCATCGGCTGGCCAGCACCCGCTCCGGAGTTGCCGAATGCGGTCGACGCCTGCTCGATCTCCACAACCACCTGCTGCAACACCTTCGGCTGGAGGTGGAAGTTGATGAACCCCGGCCCGGCGATTTCCGCGCGGGCAATGTCAGCAGCCAGGCTGAGGTCCGTCTGGATGTGGTCGATGATGATCTGCGCCACGTCACGCGGCTTGCGCCCCAGCGGTTTGGCCAGCTGCATGGCCAGATTGCTCGCCAGTTCGCCATGCTCCTCGCTGCGCGGACGGCTGAGTTCAATCCCGCTGTTGAAACCTGGCTGCAAGGCGAGGGCGACTTGTTGCAGCGCGGCGGTCAACCGCGCGGTGAATTCGATCATTATGGAGATGTTGTGATTGTGCAAAATCGGCATTTTATGGGTCTGCATCATGACGACGTGCGCACACAACCCTATGGTGTAATGAATCGTCGGCTGAACCGCGGTGCGCGGGCAGGCTGATGACGTTGCAGTTTCCTCCGCGTTTAGACCACGACAACACTTGGAGTCATGATGAAAAAATTGATCGCAACCCTTGGCCTCGCCCTTGGCATTTTCGCCATGCCCCTGCTGGCACAGGCGCAGGCAACCGCGCAGCAAAGCCGCATGGCGCAGTGCAACAAGGACGCTGCCGGCAAGACCGGTGAAGCCCGCAAGGCGTTCATGAAGGACTGTCTGGCGTCCAAGCCGGCCGCTGCTGAAGCCGCCAAACCGGCTGCCAAAGAGCCTGCCAAGACTGAAAAGAAGGCAGCTGTCGAGGGCAAGAAGCTGACCCCTCAGCAAGAAAAAATGTCGTTCTGCAGCAAAGACGCCAAGGCCAAGGGCTTGAAGGGCGAAGAGCGCAAAAAGTTCATGAGCGAATGCCTGCGCAAGAAGTGAGCACGAACTGACGCCCCGGCGCGTCGTTTTGCCTGATGTTCGAACGCACCTCCGGGTGCGTTTTTATTGGCCTTGACCGACGCGACGGACGCGGCAATGCCCGGCTATTGCTGGATCACGGAATACTGCGTCAGGCCCAGGTTCTGCAATTTTTGCAGCAACCCGGCATCAGGCGAACCGTTCAACGGCCCGACCTGCACCCGATAGAACATCTGGCCTCTGATATATCCGGGTACGACAAGAACGTCATCGATTCCTGCAGCCTGCAGACGTGCCTTCTCGATCTGGGCGTTGGCCTCCTGGGTAAAGGCCCCAGTCTGTACAAAGGTCTGGGGCGTGTAGGTCTGCACCATGGCTGGCTGCCGAGCGTCCGCGCTGGCGGTCTGGGTCGAAGCGATGGAGTCGCCAGGCAGGGTCAGCGCGGGCTGGGGCATTGGAGGTTGTTGTACCACTCCAGAAGGCGGCTCGCGCATCGGCGCTGACGGGGCGCTGGCCTGAGTTGTCGGCGTGGTCAAGGGCGGAAGAACCTGCAATTCGATCGGCGCCGGTGCTTTTGCAGGCTGCGCGGATGCCACTTGCGCCGGAGGCGACTGTGCAAACTGCCCGGGCGCCGCGACATCCTGGTCCTTTGCGTTTTCGCGCCCGGGCGGGGCGGTAGAGGCCCTGCCGTTCGGCACTACGGGCTGGCTCTGCATGGCCGTCTGCAATGGGGCATTCGCCCCCTCGGGCAGCGCAACGATGCGCACCTGTGCAGTTCCCGTCCGGGTGACACCCAGGGCGGCTGCCGCGCCCATCGACAGGTCAAGGATGCGGCTGCTGACGAACGGACCCCTGTCGTTGACAAGGACCAGCGCGCTCAGTCCGTTGTCCAGATTCGTCACCTGGACACAGGTCGGCAAGGGCAGCACACGGCTTGCCGCAGAAAAGTCGCGCGGATTGAACCGCGTGCCCATCGAGGTTGTCGCCCCGGACTCCCAGCCGTACCAGGATGCGGTGCCCACTTCCTCATAACCGTCCGCAGTGCGCAACGGGGTATAGGTGCGTCCCTTGACGGAGTAGGGTCGGTTGTAGGCTGCGCGCAAATTGGGCGGCGGAGCGTGACAGCCCGATTGCGCATTGACCACCTCCCCGCCGCCCGTGATGCGGGGCGGCGTACTGGCGCAGCCTGCCAGGGTGAGGCTGAGCACGGCGGCGCCCCAGAACGCTGCGTCGGCCCGTGCCTGGCCAACGAGAAAAACCCAATGCCGCCGAGATGGACTCTGATTTGCACCCATCGTTTTCTCCGCTTTGCATCCATGCTAACGGAGCGCCTGCGCGATGCCTTGCCTCAGAATGACAACAGCCCGCAGGGCGGGCTGTTGTGTCAGAAGTGTGGACAGCTGCGTCGGGTGAACCGATCAGGCAGGCTCAGAGAAAGGTTCAGTGGGCGCGCCCACGCAGACGCCGAATGGCGGCAAGCTGGGCGGCCAGCATGGCGAGCTCGCCTTCAACCACGGCAACATCCTGCACATCCTTGGCATGGGCGCGCGCGTCCTGCGCGGCCTTGAGGGCCTCGTTGGCCTTGGCCTCGTCGAGATCCTTGCCGCGAATGGCGGTATCTGCGAGCACGGTGACACGCTTGGGCTGCACTTCGAGAATGCCACCGGCCACGAAGATGAACTCTTCCTTGCCGCCAGCGGCGTTGGCCTCGGCCAGCTCGATACGCACCGAGCCAGGCTTGATACGGGTAATCAACGGTGTGTGGCCGGGCAGAATGCCCAACTCACCCGACTCGCCCGGAAGGGCGACAAAGCGCGCCTCACCGGAGAAGATCGATTCTTCGGCACTGACGACGTCGACATGGATGGTGTTCATGGCTTCAATCCGGAACGTGATGCGGGTTCAGTCACTGGCTGCGTGCAGTCTGCGGGACAAACGCAGCCAGGCGGCAACGCTTCAGGCTCACAGGTTTAGTTGAGTTTCTTGGCCTTCTCGAAGGCTTCGTCGATGGTGCCGACCATGTAGAACGCTTGCTCGGGCAGCGCGTCGCATTCGCCGTTGACGATCATCTTGAAACCGCGGATGGTTTCCTTGAGCGGCACATACTTTCCGGGCGAGCCGGTGAACACTTCGGCCACATGGAAGGGTTGCGACAAGAAACGCTGAATCTTGCGAGCACGGGCCACTGCCAGCTTGTCTTCCGGCGAGAGTTCGTCCATCCCCAGAATGGCGATGATGTCGCGCAGTTCCTTGTAGCGCTGCAGAATGCCTTGCACTGCGCGGGTGGTGGAGTAGTGCTCTTCGCCAATGACGTTGGGGTCGATCTGGCGGCTGGTGGAATCGAGCGGGTCAACCGCGGGGTAGATGCCCAGCGAGGCGATGTCACGGCTCAGCACCACGGTGGCGTCGAGGTGGTTGAAGGTGGTCGCGGGCGACGGGTCGGTCAAGTCATCCGCCGGGACGTACACGGCCTGGATGGACGTGATGGAGCCGGTCTTGGTGGAGGTGATGCGCTCCTGCAGTTTGCCCATTTCGTCAGCCAGCGTCGGCTGATAGCCCACGGCGGACGGCATGCGTCCGAGCAGCGCGGACACTTCGGTGCCCGCCAGGGTGTAACGGTAGATATTGTCGACGAAGAACAGAATGTCGCGGCCTTCGTCGCGGAAGCGCTCGGCCATGGTCAGGCCGGTGAGTGCCACGCGCAGTCGGTTGCCCGGGGGCTCGTTCATCTGACCGAACACCATGCCGACCTTGTCGAGCACGTTCGAGTCCTTCATTTCATGGTAGAAGTCGTTGCCCTCGCGGGTGCGCTCGCCCACACCGGCAAATACCGACAGACCGCTGTGCTGCTTGGCGATGTTGTTGATGAGCTCCATCATGTTCACGGTCTTGCCCACACCGGCACCGCCGAACAGGCCGACCTTGCCGCCCTTGGCAAACGGGCAAACCAGATCGATCACCTTGATGCCGGTCTCGAGCAGGTCGACCGAAGGCGACAGGTCATCGAACTTGGGTGCGGCCTGGTGAATCGAGCGACGCTCATCGGTGGCGATCGGACCGGCTTCGTCGATCGGACGGCCCAGCACGTCCATGATGCGGCCCAGCACGGCCGGTCCCACCGGAACCTGGATGGACTTGCCGGTGTTGTTGACCAGCATGCCACGACGCAGGCCATCGCCCGAACCCATGGCAATGGTGCGCACCACGCCGTCGCCGATCTGCTGCTGCACCTCGAAGGTCAGGCCGCGTTCAGCCAGGCTGCTGTCGTTGTTGTCTGCCAGCACCAGGGCGTCATACACCTTGGGAATGGCGTTGCGGGGAAACTCGATATCGATCACAGCGCCGATGCACTGAACGATTTTGCCTTGCGCTTGAGCCGTCGTCATATTGCTCTCCAATGGTTTGAATTCGGTTGGCCGGGTTGAGGATCGGGACTTGATCCGATCAGACCGCAGCGGCTCCGCTCACGATTTCCGAAAGTTCTTTGGTAATGGCAGCCTGGCGGCTCTTGTTGTAGACGAGCTGCAACTCACCGATCACGCTCTTGGCGTTGTCCGAGGCGGACTTCATCGCCACCATCCGAGCCGATTGTTCGCAGGCCATGTTCTCGGCCACGGCCTGATAGATCAGTGCCTCGATATAGCGCACCAGCAGTGCATCGATCACCGGCTTGGCGTCTGGCTCGTAGATGTAGTCCCAGCTGTGCGAGCGTTCCTCTCCGGCCTTGGCGTCCAGTGCATTTGCAGGCAGCGGCACCAGGGGCTCGATTTCCGGGGCCTGCTTCATGGTGTTCACGAAGCGACTGAACGCCAGATACACCGCGTCCAGCTTGCCATCCTGGTAGGCGTCGAGCATGATTTTCACAGGCCCGATCAACTTTTCCAGGTGTGGCTTGTCGCCAAGCTGCACAGCGTGCGAGGTGAGATTCATGCCGAGGCGCTGCAGGAATTGCATGCCTTTGTTGCCGATGGCGCAGCACTCGATCTGCACTCCGGCAGCCTGCCATTCCTTGATCTTGCCTAGCGCCATGCGAGTGATGTTGGTATTCAACCCGCCGCACAGCCCCTTGTCGGTGGTGACAAGAATCAGTCCGACGCGCTTGATCGGCTCGCGCTTGATGAGAAAAGGATGGGTGTACTCGGGATTGGCCTGACGCAGATGACCAGCAATGACACGCACCGTGTCGCCGTAAGGACGCGCTGCGCGCATGCGCTCCTGCGCCTTGCGCATCTTGGAGGCCGCCACCATCTCCATCGCCTTGGTGATCTTGCGCGTGTTTTGCACGCTCTTGATCTTGACGCGCACTTCTTTCATTCCAGCCATTGCATTACTCCTGGGTCAGACAGGGCAGGGACGTCCCTGCCCCGCCCCGTCCGTTTTCGTGGAATGAATTAATACGCGCCATTTTTCTTGAATTCGGCGATTGCTTCCTTGAGCTTGGCCTCGTCATCCTTGGACAGATCCTTGGATGATTCGATGCTCTGCACAAGTGCGGCGTGCTTGGTCTGCAGATGGTCGTGCAAGCCCTTCTCGAACGGCAGCACCTGCTTGACATCGATGTCATCCAGATAGCCATTGTTCACCGCATACAGCGAAGCAGCCATCTGCCAGACCTGCGCCGGCTGGTATTGGGGCTGCTTGAGCAGTTCGACCACGCGGCGGCCGCGCTCGAGCTGCTTGCGGGTGGCTTCGTCGAGGTCGGAAGCAAATTGCGCAAACGCGGCCAGTTCGCGGTACTGCGCGAGGTCGGTCCGAATACCGCCAGAGAGCTTCTTGATGATCTTGGTCTGCGCCGCGCCACCCACGCGCGACACCGACACGCCCGCATTGATGGCGGGACGCACGCCGGCGTTGAACAGATCGGTTTCCAGGAAGATCTGGCCGTCGGTGATCGAAATGACGTTGGTCGGCACGAATGCGGACACGTCGCCCGCCTGGGTTTCGATGATCGGCAGCGCGGTCAGCGATCCGGTCTTGCCCTTCACCGCCCCATTGGTGAACTTCTCGACATAGTCGGCGCTCACGCGGGCGGCACGCTCGAGCAGGCGGCTGTGCAGATAGAACACATCGCCCGGATAGGCTTCGCGGCCCGGCGGGCGGCGCAGCAGCAGGGAGATCTGGCGATACGCCCAGGCCTGCTTGGTCAGATCGTCGTAGATCACCAGCGCGTCCTGGCCACGGTCGCGGAAGTATTCGCCCATGGTGCAGCCGGCATAGGGCGCCAGATACTGCATGGCAGCGGAATCGGATGCGGAGGCGGCGACGACGATGGTGTATTCCATCGCGCCGAACTCCTGGAGCTTGCGCACCACGTTGGCGATGGTCGAGGCTTTCTGACCGATGGCAACGTAGATACAGATCAGGTCCTTGCCCTTCTGGCTGATGATCGAGTCGACGGCCACTGCAGTCTTCCCGGTCTGGCGGTCGCCGATGATCAATTCGCGTTGCCCACGGCCGACGGGCACCATGGCGTCAATCGCCTTGATCCCGGTCTGCACCGGCTGCGACACCGACTGGCGCCAGATCACGCCAGGCGCGATTTTTTCGATGGGGTCGAGCTGCTTGGTGTCCACGGGGCCTTTGCCGTCGATGGGCACACCCAGGGTATTGACCACACGGCCAATCAGCTCGGGGCCGACCGGCACCGACAGGATTTCACCTGTGCATTTGACCGTGTCGCCTTCGGAGATTTGCTCGTAGGGGCCGAGAATCACCACACCAACCGAGTCGCGTTCGAGGTTGAGCGCCAGGCCGTAGGTGTTGTTCGGGAATTCGAGCATTTCGCCCTGCATCACGTCGGACAGGCCGTGAACCCGCGCAATACCGTCGGTCAGGGACACGACCGTGCCCTCGTTGCGGATATTGGCACTGGCGCCAAGACCTTCGATTCGGCTCTTGATGAGTTCGGAAATTTCTGCGGGATTGAGTTGCATGGGAGCCTCTAAGACTTTAAGCGGTGAGAGCGACTTTCATCTGCTCCAGCCGGGCGCGAACCGAGGTATCGAGCACTTCGTCGCCGACTGCGACACGCACCCCCCCGATGAGCGACGGATCGATTTCCACTGTGGCGTGCAGCTTGCGGCCGTATTTGCGTTCCAGCGCCTGCAGCAGGCTGTCGAGCGCCTCGCCCTCAAGCGGAAAGGCGCTGGACACCACCGCCTCGACCTTGCCTTCCGCCTCGTCCTTGAGGACGCGAAACTGCTCGGCGATTTGCGGCACGGCGGCCAGACGATGATTTTCGGCGAGCATGTCGACCAGGTTTTTCAGCGCGGGTGGCACGGTGCCGGGCACCGCGCCCAGGATCAGGTCGGACAGCTGGCGCGCAGAGACCTTCGGACTGCCCACGACCTCACGCAAGGCGGGAGCCGAAGTGATCTGTGCAATCTGGTCGAGCAGGTCGGCCGCCTGCGCGAGCGACCCTCCGGTTTCGCGCACGGCGGCAAAAGCGGCTTCGGCGTAAGGACGGGCAATGGTGGCGAGTTCAGCCATGGTGCGCTCCGATTACAGCTCGGCCTTGAGCCGATTCAGCAGATCGGCATGCACCTGCGGATTGATCTCGCGGTGCAGGATGGCCTCTGCACCTTTCACCGCCAGCGCAGCGACCTGATCGCGCAATTGCTCGCGTGCCTTGACGGCTTGCTGTTCGGCTTCTGTTTTGGCCTGGGCAACGATGTTGGCCCCGACCTCCTCCGCCTTCTTGCGCGCCTCTTCGATCACGGCCTGCGCACGGCGCTCCGCGTCAGCCAGGCGTCCTGCACTTTCCTGATGCGAACGCGCAAGCTCTTCCTCGACCTTGCGGTTGGCCGTGGCGAGCTCGGATTTGGCACGATCGGCGGCAGCCAGACCGTCAGCGATTTTTGTTGCGCGTTCATCGAGAGCCTTGACGATGGGTGGCCACACGAATTTCTTCGTGAACCACGCCAGCAGCAAGAAAACGATGATCTGCGCAATGAGTGTTGCGTCCAGATGCATGGCGCTAACCTTTGCTTCAGATGAATGAACGGGTCGTCGTAAACGTCAAGCGATGCTTACTTCAGCACGAACGGGTTGGCGAAGGTGAACATCATGGCCAGACCCACACCGATCAGGAAGGCGGCGTCGATCAGGCCAGCCAGCAGGAACATCTTGGTTTGCAGTTCATTCATCAGCTCGGGCTGACGCGCAGCGGATTCGAGGTACTTGCTGCCCATGATGCCGATGCCGATACAGGCACCGTTGGCGCCCAGGCCAATGATCAGGCCAGCGGCCAAAGCGACATATCCGAGAACGTGTTCCATGCTTGCTCCTAGTGAGTTGAAGTGGTGAAAAGAGAAAAAAGAAAGTCAGAAGGGGTTAATGATGGTCATGCGCCTGACCGATGTACACCAGGGTCAGCATCATGAAAATGAAGCCCTGCAGCACAATGATCAGCAGGCTGAAGATCGACCAGGCCAGACCTGCTGCAATGTTGCCGAAGAACAGCGCCCAGCCGGTCAGGCTGCTCAGCCCGGCCGCACCCATCAGGGCGATGATCATGAACAGGATTTCTTCGGCGTAAAGATTACCGAACAACCGCATGCCATGCGAGAGGGTCTTGGCCAGGTACTCCAGCAGCTGCATGGCGAAATTGAGCGGCCACAACAGGAAGTGATTGCCGAATGGCGCAGTGAACAACTCATGCACCCAGCCGCCAATGCCCTTGATCTTGATGCCGTAGTAGAGACTCAGCAGCAACACGGTGACCGACATACCCAGCGCAATCGACAAGTCGGCCGTGGGCACCACGCGCAGATAGACATGCTCCGGGTTTTCGCCGCCGTGCAACATCTGCCACAGCCGGGGCAGCAGATCGAGCGGCAACAGGTCCATCAGGTTCATCATCACGATCCAGACGAAGGAGATGAACGCCAGCGGGGCGACGAATTCACGGGATTTGGCGTTGCGCACGATGCCGCGGGCCTGTTCGTCAACGAACTCAACCAGAAATTCGACTGCCGCCTGCAGGCGACCCGGCTTGCCGCTGGTCATGTTCTTGGCCACGCGCCACAGCACATAGCACGCGATCACACCCAGCAGGACCGAGAACACCACCGAGTCGATGTCGATGATGCCGAAATCGACGACTCCGGTACGCGGACCGCTGGTCCAGTGGGTCAGGTGGTGAACGATGTACTCGCCTGCGGTGATGGTGTGTTGTTCTGCGGACATGGTCGACTAATTTTTGAGTGCCGCCTGCGCGACACGACTTGAATGGATCAGGTGGCGCAGCGGGCTTTCTTGCCGCGCAGAATCAAGGCAACCCAGTACACCTGCAGGGTCACAACGATCGCAATCAGCATGGCCGCCCAACTCAGCGGCTGCACGACGCGCGGCGCAAAAAACAGGAGCACGATGGTCAAGCCAATTTTCAACAACTCGCCCAGCGCAAATCCGTAAACGGCAACGCCAGGCTTCAATTTGGACAGCCAGAGCTGAATGGACAACGCAAACAAGGCAGACGGCAGGGCGATGATGCCCGCGCCATACAGCGCAGAAAACACCACAGGCCATTGACCTGCCGAAAAAAACCAACTGGCCACCGCCACCACCAAACCCACAACAACCTGCAACACCACAACGCGCCAGACAGAGACCTGGGGCTTGCGCAACAGCAGGCTCTGCACCTCGGCGCGCGTCATCGGCGCCGCAGCCGGAGCATCTTCCTGGTCTTGCCAGGGATCGGTGGATTGCACAGTGTGGTTCAAAGCAGGAGCGCCCGGGTTGAAAACAGCCCTATGCGTCGAAACGCAGCGTAAAAGTGAACAGTCTGGATCGAGCGCCTTCAAACTGATGACACCCAGCAAACGCCAAGGTTGTTGCTGCGGGTAACAATTCGCATGAAGCTCAAACGGCGAAAGTATAGGGGAAAGTCGATGCTGCGCCAGTTTTTTTCTTGCCCGCACACTTAACATTGTGTCGAGTCAAGCTTGCGCGCCCGACTGACCGCCTGCTGCATCGACCGCGGCATTTGCTCCGGCGCAACGTCGCGTCCGATCCTGTTGGAATCCATGATGAATGCTCTTCTGGTTTTTTTACATCTTGTCGCGGCCGTCACCTGGATGGGTGGTATGGGGTTCATCCTGTTCGCCATGCGTCCGGCGGCATTTGCCACGCTGCAGGCGCCGGCACGGCCACAGCTCATCCTGTCCAGTCTGCAGCGCTTCTTTCCCCTGGTCTGGATCAGCATCGCCGTGATCCTGATCTCGGGGCTGATCCTCATGCTGCAGGTCGGCTTTGCGCGCGCGCCCATTGGCTGGCACATCATGTTCGGCATTGGTCTGGTCATGATGGCGGTTTTTGCGCACATCTTTTTCGCCCCCTTCCGGCGCGCACGACGGGCCGCAGCCGCGCAGGACTGGCCCGCAGTGGGGCGGTCGCTAGAAACGATGCATCCTCTGGTCGTGCTCAACTTCACTCTCGGATGGATCGCGATCGCGGCCTTGCTGTTCTGGCACTGATCAGGACATCAGCCGCGTGAGGGCATGCCACACCCTGTCGGGCGGAATCTGGTTCAGACAATGGAGATGGCCCAATGGGCAGGTGCGCTGAAAGCAGGGGCTGCAGTCAAGCTGCAGCCACAGCGTGGCGCTGCGGTGCGCTGCGGGCGGGGTGTGGCGTGGATCGGTCGAGCCGTAAACACCAACGGTCGGGCGCTCCAATGCGGCGGCGACATGCATCAGACCGGAGTCGTTGCTGACCACACCGCTGCTGCTGGCGAGCAGGGCGATGGCTTCGTCCAACCTCGTGGCGCCGCAGAGATTCACGCTTCCCGGAGCCCGGGCGGCAATGACATCTCCGGCAGCCGCATCGCGCGGGGCGCCCAGCACGGCCACGCCGTAGCCCGCCTGCTGCGCCAGCGCCGCGAGTGCCGCGTAATGGGCGGCAGGCCATTGCTTGGCGGGGCCGTATTCAGCACCGGGGCAAAGGGCAATCCAGCGTTCGGGGAGTCCGAACCGCTGGCGCGCTTCGCTTGCCGTCTGAGGCGGGATCGACAAGGTCGGTTCCGGTACCGGAAGGTCCGGCGCATCGGCGGCAACACGCGCCAGCGCGGCGTAATGCTGGCGCATATCGGGCCGGGCGGAAGGCGCGTCTGCCGGGATGCGGCACGACAGCGGGGACAGCGCCAGCGGCTCTCGCGGCCGCGAATTGCCGTGCGGCGCTGCTGACTTGTGGATGTCGGTCAGCAGCAAGCCCCTGGCCTCGCCCACATGGCCGATGCGCCGCGGAATGCGCGCCAGCCAGGGCACAAGCCGTGCCTTGAGGTTGTTGCCGAGGACGTAGGCCCGCTCGAATTGTTCTTGACGGAGCTGCGTGGCGAGGCGCTGGCGCAGTTTCAAATCGAGCTTGCCGTGCGCGAACGGGGCTTCGATCACCTCGGCCACTCCCGGCATGGCGCGCAGCACCGGCGCCACGGACGGCAAGCCGAGTGCCGTGATGCGGTCGCCGCGGGCGGCGAGCAGCGCAACCAGGGGTTGCGCCATCACCGCGTCCCCGATCCACTGCGGCGCGATCAGCAGGACACGGTGCATCCCGGGAGTGCTCACACCTCCTCAATGACCGTGAACCACTTCACCTTCCGCCAGGCGGTAGCGCGTGCCGCAATAGGGGCAGGCAACCTCACCATGCGTCACGTCGAGAAACACCCGCGGGTGGCTGCTCCAGATCGGCATGTTCGGGTTCGGGCAGTAGGCGGGCAGATCCTTGGCCTTGAGTTCGACCACGGGCATGTCGGGTTTGGGAATGGCGCTCATGAACAGGTCTCGATCAGTGGAGAAAGTCGGCGTCAGACTGCGGACAGCCAGTTCGCGTATTTGGGATTGCGCCCGCCGACGATGTCGAAAAAGGCATTCTGGATGCGTTCGGTGATGGGGCCGCGGTGGCCAGGGCCGAGGGCAATGCCGTCAAGCTCGCGAATGGGGGTGACTTCGGCTGCGGTGCCGGTGAAGAAGGCCTCATCGCAGATATAGACCTCGTCGCGGGTGATGCGCTTTTCCTTGATGGTCAGGCCCAGATCCTCGCAAATGGCAAACACCGTCTTGCGGGTGATGCCGTTGAGTGCGCCCGAGGACAGGTCGGGGGTGTACAGCACGCCGTCGCGAATGACAAAGATGTTCTCGCCTGCGCCTTCGCTGACGAAGCCCTGCGGGTCGAGCAGCAGCGCTTCATCGTAGCCATCGCCGGTCACTTCCAGGTTGGCGAGGATGGAGTTGGTGTAGTTGCTCACCGCCTTGGCGTTGACCATGGTGATGTTGACATGATGGCGGGTATAGCTGCTGGTCTTGACGCGGATGCCTTTTTTCATGCCCTCCTCGCCGAGGTAGGCGCCCCAGGGCCAGGCGGCGATCATCAGGTGGATGGTGTTGCCCCGCGGCGAAACACCCAGCTTCTTGTCGCCGATCCAGGTCAGCGGACGGATGTAGCAGGAGTCGAAACCGTTGGCCTTGACCACGTCGATCTGCGCCTGCATGGCCTGCTCGAGGGTGAAGGGGATGTCCATGCGCAGAATCTTGGCGCTGTTGAACAGGCGCTCGGTGTGCTCGCGCAGGCGGAAGATGGCCGTGCCCTTGTCGGTCTTGTAGGCGCGCACGCCCTCGAACGCGCCGCAGCCGTAGTGCAGGGTATGGGTCAGCACGTGCACCTTGGCGTCGCGCCATTCGACCAGCTGGCCGTCCATCCAGATTTTGCCGTCGCGATCGGACATCGAAGTGGGCATGACCATGATGTGTTGTCTCCGGGAGGTAAACCTCCAATTCTAGGAGCCCGCGCGGCTTCCTGTCGCGGGGCCGCGCGCAACGTCGCACAGATGTCACTCACGTGACAGTCCTGTCGGCAAAAGGCACAACATCACCATTGGAGGCTCCCCGTGCAACGACGCGAATTTCTGCAGCTCACGGCGATGACCGTGACCGCTCTGGGCCTGGTCAACCTGGCCCACGCCCAGGCACCAGATGTCGAGGCGCTTCATGCCGAGGCGAAAAAAGAGGGCAAGGTCGTGGTGTACACCTCGGTGCCGACCTTTCTGGTTGTCGCGCTGGAAGACCTTGTTTCAGGCCAAGTACCCGGGCATCGATGTCGAATTCTTCCGCAGCGGCACAGGCAAGGTGCTGGCCCGTGTCGAAACCGAAAGCCGCGCTGCCAGCCTGGGCGGCGACCTCGCCTGGCTGGCCGATCCCACCACCTTCAACGGCATGATCGCGCAAAACCTGCTGCTGTCCTACGAACCGCCAGAGTGGAAGCACATCACCCTGGCGAAAAACCCGCAGGGCTACTTCGTTGCCGGTCGCGTGCTGGTGGGCTGCCTGCTGACCAACCCCAAGGCCGGCGGCGCTGCAGTCAAGAGCTTTGCCGATCTGGCCAATCCAGCGATGAAGGGCAAGATCTGCATCGCCTCGCCGCTGATCTCCGGCTCGACCAACATCATCGACGGCGCCTTGTGGAAAGACCCGCGTTTCGGCTGGAAGAATTTCGAAAAGCTGAAGAAAAACGAGGTCCTGGTCCTCAATGACGTGCCCGACGCGGCGCGCGCCGTGGCCAGCGGCGAGCGCGCAGCCGGCATCTCGCTGAGTCTCTACAAGTATCAGCTCGAGTTCGCCAACTCGCCCATGCAAGTAGTGCTGCCGGCCGAAGGCGCCATTCCCATCGCCTCGCCGCTGGGCATTTTCGCCAAGGCGCCGCACCCCAACGCGGCAAAGCTGTTCTATCGCTTCCTGCTGTCGCCGGTGGCGCAAACGGTGCTGTCGGAGGCAGGAATCTATCCGGCTCGCACCGACGTGCCCGCCCCCAACGGCCTGCCGGACTTTGCCTAACTCAAAAAGCTCCTGCCTGACTTCGCCTGGATCGAGGCGCATCAACGCGAGAACCAAGCGCAATGGCGCGAACTGTTCGGCAGCTGAGCCGCGTCGCGGGGCTGGGAACGCACGATACCCGACAG
>JAGDVQ010000126.1:36368-38165 GCA_023255715.1 Thiomonas sp. | reverse complement strand
GGAGATGGCGCAGGCCGCGCTCGACCAAAGCGAACACCTGCCGATCGCCTGGACCGATTGGCGCGGCCATGCGCACGCCACGCTGCAGACCCGGCCGTTCGCGTTTCATGCGATGCGCGGTCTGGCGGCGCATTCCAACGGCTTTCAGACTGTGCGCGCGCTGTCGATTCTGATGAGCTTGCTCGGCACCATCGACGCCCCCGGCGGATTTCGCCACAAGGCGCCTTACCCCAAGGACGTGCCGCCCGAGGTGCGCAACCCGCGCGGCCCGCAGGATGTGCGCCCCGACACGCCGCTCGACGGCGCGCCGCTGGGCTGGCCGACCTCGCCCGACGATCTGGCGCTGATGGACGACGGCAGCCCGCTGCGCATCGACAAGGCGTTTTCCTGGGAGTACCCGCTTGCGGTGCATGGGTTGATGCACAACGTCATCACCAACGCCTGGCGCGGCGACCCGTACCCGATCGACACCCTGCTGATTTTCATGTCCAACATGGCGTGGAACTCGGCGATGAACACGGTCGAGGTGCGGCAGATGCTGCGCGACAAGCGCGCAGACGGCAGCTACCGCATTCCCTTCCTCGTGGTGTGCGATACGTTTCACAGCGAAATGACCGCGTTTGCCGACCTGCTGCTGCCCGACACCAGCTATCTGGAGCGGCACGACGCGATGTCGCTGCTCGACCGCCCGATTTCCGAATTCGACGGCCCGATGGACTCGGTGCGTGTGCCGGTGCTGCCGCCGCTGGCGCAGACCCGGCCGTTCCAGGAGGTGCTGGTCGAACTCGCCACACGGCTCAAACTCCCTGCGTTCGTCAACCCCGACGGCAGCCGCAAATTCAATGACTACCCCGATTTCATCGTGAACTACGAGACCGCGCCGGGGTCGGGAATCGGTTTTCTCTCGGGCTGGCGCGGGGCGGACGGCAGCAAGTCGCTCAAGGGCGAGCCCAACCCGCGGCAATGGGAGATGTACGCGCAGAACAACTGCGTGCACCACCACCCGCTGCCCGAGCCGCTGCGCTACCGGCGCAACTGGAACCGCGACTATCTCGACTTTGCGCAAAGCGTGGGCTGGCGCACGCGCAACACGCCCATCATCGTCGCGCTGTACAGCGACGTGTTGCAGCAGTTTCGCCTCGCCGCGCTCGGGCTGCGCCCGGGCAGGCAGCCGCCCGACCAGCTGCGCGCGCGGGTCGCGCACCACTTCGACCCGCTGCCGTTCTGGGAGCCGCCGCTGGAACACGCGGCCACCGACCTGAAGCGCTATCCGCTTGCCGCAGTCACCCAGCGGCCGATGGCGATGTACCACGCCTGGGATTCGCAAAACGCCTGGCTGCGGCAGATCCACGGCCACAACCGGCTGTATGTCAACCCGGCGTTGGCGCGGCAGCAGGGCATCGCCGACGGCGACTGGCTGTGGATCGAATCCACCTGGGGCCGGGTGCGCGCGCGCTGCCAATACAGCGAGGCGGTCGAGCCCGCAACGGTGTGGACGTGGAACGCCATCGGCAAGGCCAGCGGCTTCTGGGGGCTGCACCCGCGCGCAGAGGAATCGCAGACCGGGTTTTTGCTCAACCACCTGATCCGCGACGAGCTCCCGGCAGCCGCGCTCGGCCTGGGGCAGGGCACGGTGTCCAACAGCGACCCGGTCACCGGGCAGGCCGGCTGGTACGACGTGCGGGTGCGCATCACCCCTGCTGAGGCGCCGCCGCGGCGAGACGGCGAACCTGCGCCGGATGCGGCGCAGAGCTGGCCGCAGTTCGACGCGCCCAAGCCGCTGCCGCACGCGGCGCC
>JAGDVQ010000126.1:0-36358 GCA_023255715.1 Thiomonas sp. | reverse complement strand
CCAGCCGCAGGTTCGCGTGCTGCGTTATTTCGCCGGGCGCGGCAAATCCAAAGGAGCACAGCCATGACCCAACTTGCGCTGGTCATCGACCTCAATGTCTGCGTGGGCTGCCATGCCTGCGTGACTTCCTGCAAACAATGGAACACTTCCGGGGCTGCCGGCCATCTGAGCGACCACGATCCCTATGGCGAAAACCCGCTGGGGGTGTTTTTCAACCGGGTGCAGACCTATGAGGTGGGGCAGTTTCCGCACACGCAGACGGTGCATTTCCCCAAGAGCTGCCTGCACTGCGAGGAGCCGCCGTGCGTGCCGGTCTGCCCCACCGGCGCGTCGTACAAGCGCAAGGAGGACGGCATCGTGCTGGTCGATGCCGACAAGTGCATCGGCTGCAAGTACTGTGCCTGGGCCTGCCCGTACGGCGCGCGCGAGTACGACGAGGATCGCGGCGTGATGACCAAGTGCACGCTGTGCGTGGACCGCATCCACGACCAGACCATCCCACCGGCACAGCGCCGTCCGGCCTGCGTCAACGCCTGCCCGACCAACGCCCGTCTGTTCGGCGATGTGCACGACCCCGACTCGGATGTGTCGCTTGCCATCCGCGATCGTGGCGGTTACGCGCTGATGCCCGAACTCGGCACCCGGCCCGCCAATCACTACCTGCCGCGCAGACTGCCGCAACACGCGCAGGCTGAAGATGCCTCGACGCAGGCGGCGCCGCAGTGGCAAGGCGCGTCGGTTCGGGCTGCGGCGCACACGCAGCGGCAGGCCGAGGCCGTGGAGATGGAATCGCGCAGTCTGTTCGCCCGGCTGTTCGGCGCGGTGTTCGACGGGCACAGCCGCACAGCGCAAGCGGGCACGGAGTAAGCCATGCGTCCAGCGTTTTCCGTTTTGCTGCTCACCACGCTGGTGGGCTGCGCGCAGGGGCTGGCGGTGGTCGTCGCGCTGCCCGCGCTGCTGGGCGTTGCGGATGCGGCGTCCTGGTTGCGCTTTTCGGAACTCAGTCTGTGGACGATTCTGGGGCTGGGCCTGGTTGGGCTTGGCGCATCGTTCGCCCACCTCGGCCGTCCCGAGCGCGCCTGGCGCGCCGCGGCGATGTGGCGCACCTCCTGGCTGTCGCGTGAGGTCATTGCGCTACCGGCCTTTCTCGGCGCTGCCGCACTGGGCGAGCTGGCCTTGCACGCACTGGGCGATTGGCCCGCGGCGCTGGCGGCGCTGCTGATCGTTTGCGCGCTGGTGCTGTGGGGATGCACCGCGATGATCTATGCCGGGGTGCGGCTTTTGCGCGAATGGGCCACACCGTTGACCGTGGTGAACTTCATCGCGATGGGGCTGGCCAGCGGCGCCTTGCTCGCGGCCTGCCTGGCGCAATGGATACTCGCCCCGGATGCGGCGCGGTACGGGCGCGCGGCTGCCGTGTTGCTGGTGCTTGCGTTGATCGGACGGCTGGCGGCGCTGCTGCGGCTGCGGCGGCTGACTCCGGCGGGCTCGATGCAGACCGCAATCGGCATCTCGCATCCCACGATCCGCCAGACTTCCAAGGGCTTCACCGCGCGCGCATTCAATACCCACGAGTTTTTCCACGGCCGCAGTGCGGCGTGGGTTGCGGGCGTGCGGTGGAGTTTTGTGCTGCTGGGTTTCGTGCTGCCGCTGCTGCTGGTGCTGGGCACGCCGCAGGCGTGGCGGGGCGTGTCCTGGCCGCTGGCACTGGTGAGCCATCTGGCCGGCATGCTCGCCGAACGCTGGGACTTTTTCGCCCAGGTGCGGCATCCGCAGAACCGCTATTACCAGGCCGCGTTGTGACCGATTGAAACGCCGCGGAACCGCGGCTTGCGGCGCAGCTCCATGAGGTTTTTCGGTGGAGCAATGCGATGCGTTGGCAGTCGATGTTGTGTACGGTTCTCTTGACCATCGGCGGGTCTGGGTTGGCGCTGGCCGCCACTGCCCCGGTCCAGCCGCCGTCCATTTGCCGCGCGCAGCCCGACAGCGCGGCCTGCGCGGCGCAGACCCGCCACGCGCTCAATGTCCGCATGCGGCATCTCTACCGGCTGGAACTGCAAAAGGTCATGGGCACTTATGCCGAGCGGCGGCTGGATCATGCGCAAAATCTGTGGCGGCGCTGGGTGAATGCGGACTGTCTGTTCCGCGTTGGCCCGCACGATCGGGGAGGGCCGCAGTGGCAGACTCGGATGGATGCCTGCCAGGCGAACAAAATCCGCAGCCGCATCACCGAGCTCGATCGGTTGTTGCATTGCGAAGGCGACACTTGCCCACCCAGGTGATGCCGTGGCACCATGGCTCCAGATCAAGGAGACTCATGATGCAAGATCCATCCAACAGCCCGGACGTATTGCTGCGCGAGACCGATTCACGCGGCGTGGTGCGGCTGACTCTCAACCGTCCGCAGGCATTCAACGCGCTGTCTGAGGCGCTGCTGCACGCCCTGCAGCAGCAGATCGACGCGCTGATGCACGACGATGTGGCGCGCGTGGTCATCGTGCGCGGCGCGGGTCGGGCGTTCTGCGCCGGGCACGACCTGAAGGAAATGCGCGCCCATCCCTCGCACGCCTATTACGCGGAGCTGTTTGCCCGTTGTGGCCGGGTGATGACCGGGCTGATGCGCCTGCCACAGCCGGTCATCGCCCAGGTGCACGGCATTGCCACTGCGGCTGGCTGCCAGCTTGTGGCGAGTTGCGATCTGGCCGTGGCCAGCAGCGACGCGCGGTTTGCCGTCTCCGGAGTGAACTACGGGCTGTTCTGCTCCACGCCGGGCGTGGCGCTGTCGCGCAACGTGCTGCGCAAGCAGGCAATGGAAATGCTGCTGACCGGCGAATTCATCGACGCCGCCACCGCGCAGCAGCGCGGCCTGATCAATCGCGTTGCCGCGCCCGATGCGCTGGAGGTGGAGGTCGAGCGCCTGGTCGGCAGCATTCTGGACAAACCCGCGGCGGCGGTGCGCATGGGCAAGGCGCTGTTCTATCGCCAGGCTGAGGCCGGCATCGACGCGGCCTACCAACTGGCAGCGCAGACCATGACCTGCAACATGCTCGACGATTGCGCACTCGAAGGCGTGCAAGCCTTCATCGACAAACGCCAGCCGGCGTGGAGGGCGCAAAAATAGCGGGAACAGACCCAGAGGCCTACGCGCCCGGCGGGGGCAGCCGCACCAGATCGATGACGATGATCGACAGGTTGTCGCCACGCCCCCCGGCGCGGGTACGGGCCTTGTCGATGAGATATTGGCAGCATTCGCGCGCCTGCAGCTTGGAGGTGGCGATTTCCAGATCCTGGTCGGTGAAGTAGTGCCACACGCCGTCGCTGCACAGCATGAGCACATCGCCAGGGGCCAGCGCGCTTTCTTCGACCGGCTTGATCGGCAGTTCCGACATGCCCAGGCTGCAGGTGAGCACATTGCTCATCGGATGATTGCGCGCCTTGGCCTCGGTGATTTCGCCCTTGTCCACCAGGGTCTGCACATACGAATCGTCCTTGGTGCGCAGCAATAAACGGCCGTCGCGGAAGATGTAGAGGCGGCTGTCGCCCACGTGCGACCAGTAGCAGCGGCCCTCGTCGGCGTGGAACAGTGCGCACACCGCGGTGGAATGCGGCTCCTGTTCAGTGGACAGGGCGGTGAGGCGAATCATGCTGTGACTCTCCTGCACGATCTGCTGCAGCAGCGCGTGCGGATCATCGCTGTCGGGGTGGTAGCGCTCGAACAACTGCTGCGCAGTGAGCATCACCTGATCCGCCGCCTTGCGGCCACCGCTTTTTCCGCCCATGCCGTCGGCAATCACCGCGAGCACGCAGCCCTGCACGCGCGGATGCGCGATCACGCGCAGCTGGTCCTGCTGATAGGGTCTATCCCCCTTGTGCAGCCCGCTTGCCGCGTTCAGCCGCCAGCGCGTTCCCGCCTGATGCTGCACCGGCTTGGGCAACGGCGGCAGGCGGGAAGGCGGGTAATGATCAGTGGGGTCCATAGAATCGGCGGTTTGCCAGCGGTGGGTCGGACAGATCTGGCCTGCTGGTCGGGCAAAGCAGAAGGCGTGGATGAACAAGCAAACGCAAAACGCGGATTCTAGGTGGCGCGCAACACAGTCTTGTGGCGCGCGGCGGCATGCACGCTGATCCCGCGCATCCTCCGTCAGCTGAGACGGCGCTGGCCGAACATTGCGACGCGCTGTTTTCACCCGGCAGCCCGCTGCAGGCCGAGTTGCCGCAGTGGTCGGTGCGCGAAGGCCAGCGCGCGCTGGCGCTGGCCGTGGCCGGGGCCATCACCGATCGCGCCATTCTGCTGGCCGAAGCCGGCACGGGCACCGGCAAGACGCTGGCCTATCTGGTTCCTGCGCTGCTGCATGGCGGACGGGTGATCATCTCCACCGCAACGCGCAATCTGCAGGATCAGCTCTATACCAAGGACCTGCCGGCAGCGCGCCGGGCGCTGGGCGCTGCGGTCAGTACCTGCGTGCTCAAGGGTCGCTCCAATTATGTTTGTCTCTACCGCCTGCAGCGCGCAGCGGAGTGGGTGCATGGCCGCCATGCGCATGCGCAGCTGCGCCGCATCGAACAGTTTGCCAAGACCGATGCGCGCGGCGACCTGTCCGCGCTGTCGGGGCTGGAGGAGAATTCGGCGCTCCATTTTCTCGTCACCTCCACCACAGACAATTGCCTTGGCGCGGATTGCCCGGATTACAAGGCCTGTTTTGTGATGAAGGCGCGGCGCGAGGCCATGGCGTCGGACGTGGTCATCATCAACCACCATCTGTTTTTCGCCGATCTGGCGCTGCGCGGCGAGGGCGTCAACGAATTGCTGCCCACCGCGGACACGCTGGTCCTGGACGAGGCGCATCAGCTTGCCGAGATCGGCGTGCAGTTTCTCGGCGCACGTTGCGGCACGGCACAGGTGGTCGATCTCAGCCGCGACGTCCTGGCGGGTGGCTTGCAGCATGCCAAGGGCCTGGCCGACTGGCAGACCCTGAGTGGCGCGCTGGAACGGGCTGCGCGCGATCTGCGTCTGGTTGCACCGCAGGCACCTGGCCGCTTGAGCCAGCCCCAGATGCTCTGTCTGCCCGGCTGGGACGTGGCCCTGCACGATCTGCAGGCGCAACTGGCGCACACCGCCGCCGTTCTGTCTGCCCACGAGGAAGCCGCGCCGGAATTCGCGCGGCTGGTGGAACGTTGCACCGCGCTGCAGCAGGCCTTCGTCAACTGGCAGAGCCCGGCCGCCGAGGGTGACGAAGGCGCAGTACCCCAGGTCCGCTGGGCCGATGTCGGCAGCGCGCATCTGCGGCTGCAGTCCGCGCCACTGTCCATTGCAGCGGCGTTTGCCGCCTTGCTGGCGCAGCGCAGTCAGGCCTGGATCTTCACCTCCGCCACCTTGAGCGTCGGCGGCAATTTTCGTCACGCGCGCACCGCACTCGGTCTGACGCCGGAACACGGCGGCTGCGCGCCGGTGGAGCAGGGCATCGAGCCGCGCTGTCGTGAACTGCGCGTGGCCAGTCCCTTCGATTATGCGGCGCAGGCGCGGCTGCTGGTGCCGCAAGACCTGCCGATGCCCAACCAGCCCGGACATTCCGAAGCCGTTGGCGCGCTGGCGGCGCAACTGGCCGCCTGCAACGCGGGTGGCACCCTCGTGCTCA
The DNA here is from genome assembly GCA_023255715.1 of Thiomonas sp. Taxonomy (GTDB): domain Bacteria; phylum Pseudomonadota; class Gammaproteobacteria; order Burkholderiales; family Burkholderiaceae_C; genus Thiomonas. Next base: position 30,722 of record JAGDVQ010000126.1, on the reverse strand, counting down.
CCACCACCCTGCGCGCCGCCAGGAGCATTGCGCAGACCCTGCGGCAATTGCTGCCCGGACGGGCTGTGCTGGAACAGTTCGAGGAGTCCAAGCCAGCCTTGCTTGCGCGCTTTGCAGCGACTGCGCAGGCCGTACTCGTGGGCAGCCAGAGTTTCTGGGAAGGGGTGGATCTGCCCGGCGACCGGCTGACCCTGGTGATCATCGACAAACTGCCGTTCGCCCCGCCAGACGACCCGCTCACCGCCGCGCGGCTCAAGCAGATCGAAGCCGAAGGACGCAGCGGCTTCAACGACTACAGCATGCCGCAGGCGGCGTTGTCACTGCAGCAGGGCGCGGGGCGGCTGATCCGCACCGAAACCGACCGGGGGGTGCTGGTGGTGTGCGACCGGCGCCTGACCGCAACCGGCTGGGGGCGGCAACTGCTTGCCAGCCTGCCACCGTTCGGCCGGGTGAGCCGCGCCGAGGACGCGCAGGATTTCCTGCGGCTGATGCGCTGAAACGTTTACCAGAGCTTCCAGAACGGGTCGTCGCGGCGCGGCAGGCCCTCGGTCAGGTAGACGCTTTGCGGATAGTTGAGCTTGAGCACACGCTCGGCGTCGTCGCGCAACTGGGTCATGCCAAGTTTGCCGTAGGCATGCACCAGCACCGCCAGGGCGAGCTGGTTGGATGGCGCGTCCTGATAGTTCTCGATCGCGCGCTGCGCCCGGTCGGCTGCGGCCACGTATGCGCCGCGGCGGTAATAGAACAGCGCGACATGGGTTTCATACTCGGCCAGCGAATTGACGATGTAGCGCATGCGCTGGATGGCATCGGGGGCATATTTGCTCTTGGGAAACCGGGTGACCAGTTCCTTGAAGCTCTCGAACGACTGCTTGGCCGCAGCCTGGTCGCGCTCGTACAGCTTCTGGTCCGACAGAAAGGAGAACCAGCCCTGATCGGTGTTGAAGTTGATCAGGCCCTTGAGATACAGCACGTAGTCGGTATAGGGATTGTTGGGGTAGAGCTTGAGGAAGCGGTCGGTGGCCGCCAGCGCCTGCGCGCGCTCGCCCTGCTTGTAGTTGCCGTAGGCAATTTCGATCAGCGCCTGCTGCGCCAGCAGACCGTAGGGGTAGCGGGATTCGAGCTTCTCATACAGCTTCACCGCCTTGTCGGTGTTGCCGCTGTTCATCTCGTCCTTGGCCTCTGCATACAATTTGGTCGATGACCAGCCCAGGGTCTCGTCTTTCGATGGCGTGGACGCGCAGCCCGCAAGGCCCAGAAACAGCGCCGCAGCGGCGGCACCCAACAATCGCCGCGTCCAAAGACGATACAACGCAACACGCATAGCAATGACCCAGGGTGGTGTAGAGCCTGCAGATTATAGGGAGCCCCTGCGCCCCGTCTCCATGACCAAGCATTCCCTCCCTGCCTCCCGGAGCGCGATCGACTCCGAACCCGACGAACTGGATGAAGGCGACGCGCCCATCGACCCGGGCGTGCTCGAGGCCATCATTCCCGAGTCCGAGGCGGGTCAGCGGCTTGACAAGGTGCTGGCTGCGCTGTTTCCGCAATACTCCCGCAGCCGCCTGCAGCAATGGTGCGAGAGCGGTCTGGTCCGCATGGGCACACAGTGCGCCGGGGTGCGCGACAAGGCGCGCGCTGGCGAGTTGCTGCGCGTGGCCGTGCCCGCCCTGCCGGAAGACACCGCATTCGCGCCCGAAGACCTGCCGCTGGATGTCGTGTACGAGGACGCAGCGCTTGCCGTGCTCAACAAGCCGGCGGGTCTGGTGGTCCATCCTGCAGCCGGCAACTGGAGCGGCACCCTGCTCAACGGTCTGCTGGCGCGCTATCCGGAAGTTGCCGGGCTGCCGCGCGCGGGCATCGTTCACCGCCTCGACAAGGACACCAGCGGCCTGATGGTCACCGCCCGCACCCTGGAGGCGCAGACCGAACTGGTGCGCAGACTGCAGGCGCGCACCATCCATCGGCAATACCTGGCGCTGGTGTGGGGCCAGGTGGACCGGTCGTTCAACGTGGATGCACCCATCGCCCGCCACCCACGCGATCGCCTGCGCATGGCGGTGGTGCAGGGCGGCAAGCCCGCCCGCACCGATTTCACCCCGCTGGCCGAGCGCGACACTCCCTGGGGGCGGCTGACCGCGCTGCGCTGCAAGCTGCACAGCGGGCGCACCCATCAGATCCGCGTGCATCTGCAGTTTGCCAAGCTGGAGCTGGTGGCCGATCCGGTCTATGGCGGGCGCGTCCGGCCCGATCTGCCCCTGGCGCGTCAGGCGCTGCACGCGGCGCGGCTGGGTTTTCGCCACCCCGCAAGCAACGCCCCGATCGACTGCGTCGCACCGATCCCGGACGACATCGCCGCGCTCTGGGACCTCTGCGGCGGCACGCCCGAGGAGATCGATCCCAGACACTGGCCGGCCCTCACAGTCTGAAGCCATCGCCCCATGACAATCCGCCTTCCGCAGTGCACAGACTTTGTTCCCTCCTGGTTCGGCGAGGCGCAGCGCCATGCGCCCTGGCTGCGCGTTGTCTGGCCGGGCAATCCCCGGGTGCACGCGCTGTTCACCAGTTGCGCGGGCGGGGTGAGCCGCGGCGCCTATGCCTGTGCGCGGGCGCCTGATGGCATGGGCGCAGGCATGAACCTCGGCACGCATGTGGGCGACGCCCCAGCGCTGGTCGCGCAGAACCGTCAGCGCCTGCAACACGCCATGGGCGGAGCGCAGCCGCGCTATCTGCAGCAGGTGCACGGCGTGGAGGTTGCCGATCTGGATGCGCTGACCGGGTTTGGCGCGGAGCCGACCGCAGATGCAGCATGCACCAGCCTTCCGCGCGTCGCGGCGACCGTGCTCGTGGCCGACTGTCTGCCCGTGCTGTTTGCCGCGCCGGATGGCCGTGCCGTGGCTGCGGCGCATGCCGGCTGGCGGGGCCTGGCTGGTGGTGTGCTGGAGGCCAGTCTGCAAAGGCTCTGCGATCGTGCGGGCTGCGCTGCACAGGACGTCCAGGCGGTGCTCGGCCCAGCCATCGGCCCACTGGCGTTTGAAGTGGGGGAGGAGGTCCGCGCGGCGTTTGTCGACCGGCATGCACAGACGGCGGACGCATTCAAACCGGGCAAGCCCGGAAAATGGTGGGCCGACCTCTGGCAACTCGCGCGCCTGCGGCTGGAGTCCGCAGGCATGCAGCCTGGGCAGATTGCCGGGGGAGGGTTGTGCACGGTGGGCAACCCGCAACGGTTTTATTCCTACCGCAGGCAGGCGGTCACAGGGCGTCAGGCGGCTTGCATCTGGGTTGAATGAACCACGCCGGCCTGTTTCCCGTTGACACCGTCACATCCCTGCTCAAGAATGCCGTGACCTGTTGCCGCATCGACGCGGCCCCCTCAATCAGCAGCCTTCCTCGCTCCAACCTCCCATGGATCAAGCGCATTCGACCCGTCAGGCCGCGCCACCGTTTTTGTCTGGCGTACAGGGCAGCCCAATGGCGGAGATGTCGCAGGCCTGGGCGTCCGTGCTGCGCGGGGTGAACGGCTCGGGTGCGCCGGGCCTGTCCGCCGTTCAGGTCGATCCGGTGCGCCTGCAGCAACTGCAGCAGCGCTATCTCGCTGAATTTCGCCAGCTCTGGAGCACTTTGCTGTCGCCGGATGCATCGAACCCGGCTGCGCTCGCTGCCGATGACCGGCGCTTTTCCTCGGGTGCCTGGAGCGAAAACCGCATCTCAAGCTACACGGCGGCGCTTTATCTGTTGGGCGCCCGTGCCTTGTTCGACCTGGCCGACAGTGTGCAGGCCGATGAACCCACGCGGCAAAGACTGCGCTTTGCGGTACAGCAGTGGGTAGACGCCGCAGCGCCGTCCAATTTTCTGCCGCTCAACCCCGAGGCGCTGAACAAGGCGGTGCAGACCCAGGGCGACAGTCTGCGCGCAGGATTGGAGAACTGGCTTAGGGACTTGAAACAGGGGCGCCTGACACAGACCGATGAATCGGTCTTTGAAGTGGGGCGCAACGTGGCCACCACGGCGGGGCAGGTGGTCTTCGAGAATGACCTGTTTCAGCTCATCGAGTACACCCCGCTGACTGCCAAGGTGCATGCGCGGCCTTTGCTGTTCGTGCCGCCGTCGATCAACAAGTACTACATCCTCGACCTGCAGCCGGACAACTCGCTGGTGCGGTTTGCGGTGGAGCAGGGCCATCGCACCTTTGTCATGTCCTGGCGCAATCCGGACGCCAGCATGGGCCATCTGACCTGGGACGACTATGTGCAGGACGGCGTGATCCGCGCCATGGAGGTGGTGCGCGACATTGCTGCAGGCCGCAGCGACGGCACCATCAACACACTGGGCTTTTGCGTGGGCGGCACCCTGCTGACCAATGCGCTGGCTGTGCTGCAGGCGCGCGGCGAGCAATTTGCCCACAGCGCCACCTTGCTGACCACGATGGTGGACTTCACCGATACCGGCATTCTCAGCGTGTATGTGGACGAGGCTTCGGTGGCCCTGCGCGAACGGACATTGGGCCAGGGCGGCCTGATGACCGGGCGTGAATTGGCCTCGGCCTTCTCCAGCCTGCGGCCCAACGATCTGGTGTGGAACTACGTCGTCGGCAACTACCTCAAGGGCGAAACGCCGCCACCGTTCGACCTGCTGTACTGGAATTCCGATTCGACCAATCTGCCCGGCCCGCTGTTCGCCTGGTATCTGCGCAACACCTACCTGGAAAACCGCATGCGCCAGCCCGGCGCGCTGACCGTGGCCGGGGTGCCGCTGGTGCTGCAGTCAGTCAAGTTGCCGACCTATGTCTATGCCTCGCGCGAAGACCACATCGTGCCGTGGAAGACGGCGTATGAAACCACGCAGATCCTGGGCGGCCCCATGCGTTTTGTACTGGGCGCGTCTGGACACATTGCCGGGGTCATCAACCCGGCCAGGCGCAACAAGCGCAGCCATTGGATCTCTCCCAGCGGGCAGCGCAAGCTGCCGACCACTGCCCAAGCGTGGCTTGATGCCGCGATCGAACATCCGGGCAGTTGGTGGACCGACTGGGCCGGCTGGCTGGCGAAGCAGGCCGGACCGGAAATCGCTGCGCCCAGGAAGCCCGGCAACGCGCGCTACAAGCCTATCGAACCCGCACCGGGGCGCTACGTCAAGGTGCGCGCCTGAGGCATGGAATGTTCATTTCACTTCGTAAAGGACTTATCCCATGAATGACATCGTCATCGTCTCCGCCGTGCGGACTGCGGTTGGAAAATTCGGCGGCACGCTGGCCAAGGTGCCTGCGGTCGACCTGGGCGCTCTGGTCATCAAGGAAGCCGTGGCGCGTGCCAGACTCGACCCGGCGCAGGTGTCCGAGGTCATTTTTGGGCAGGTGCTGCAGGCAGGCATTGGGCAGAACGGCGCACGCCAGGCCAGCATCAAGGCCGGGTTGCCCGACATGGTGCCCGCGATGACCATCAACAAGGTCTGCGGCTCGGGACTGAAATCGGTCATGCTGGCCGCGCAGGCCATCCGTGACGGCGATGCCGACATCGTGGTGGCCGGCGGGCAGGAAAACATGAGCGCCTCACCGCATGTGCTGCCGGGTTCGCGCGATGGCCAGCGCATGGGCGACTGGAAGCTGATCGACACCATGATCGTCGATGGTCTGTGGGATGCGTTCAACCAGTACCACATGGGCATCACCGCAGAAAACGTGGCAAAAAAATACGGCGTCACCCGGGAGATGCAGGACGCCTTTGCCGCGGCCAGCCAGAACAAGGCCGAGGCGGCGCAGAAGGCCGGCCGGTTCGACGCCGAAATCGTGCCGGTGATGCTGCCGCAGAAAAAGGGCGACCCGGTGGCGTTTGCGACCGACGAATTCGTGCGCCACGGCGTCACCGCAGACAGCCTGGCCGGTCTGCGTCCCGCGTTCGACAAGTCCGGATCGGTCACGGCGGGCAACGCCTCGGGGCTCAACGATGGTGCTGCTGCGGTGGTGGTCATGAGCGCCAGGCGCGCTGCCGAACTGGGCCTCAAACCTCTGGCGACCATCCGCGCCTATGCCAACGCCGGGCTCGATCCGGCCTACATGGGCATGGGCCCGGTTCCGGCCTCGCAGCGCTGCCTGTCGCGCGCAGGCTGGACGCCGCAAGATCTCGACCTGATGGAAATCAACGAGGCGTTTGCCGCGCAGGCCATTGCGGTCAACCAGCAAATGGGCTGGGACACCAGCAAGGTCAACGTCAATGGCGGCGCGATCGCCATCGGCCACCCCATCGGCGCAAGCGGCTGCCGGATTCTGGTCACGCTGCTGCATGAAATGCAGCGACGCGATGCGAAGAGGGGGCTGGCCTCTCTGTGCATTGGCGGCGGCATGGGCGTGGCGATGGCGCTGGAGCGTTGACCGGGTGGATCACAATTCAAACCAAAAGAGGAGATCACGATGAGCAAGAAAGTGGCTTATGTCACGGGGGGTATGGGCGGTATCGGCACCGGCATCTGCAAGCGGCTGTGCGAGGCGGGGCACAAGGTCATCGCCGGGTGCGGCCCCAATTCCAGCCGCAAGGACGGCTGGCTGGAAACCATGCGGGCACAGGGCTATGACGTCTATGCCTCGGAAGGCAATGTGGCCGACTGGGAGTCGACCAAGGCCGCATTCCAGAAGGTGTTTGCCGAACATGGTCAGGTGGACATTCTGGTGAACAACGCCGGCATCACCCGCGACGCCGTGCTGCGCAAGATGACCTACGAGGACTGGGACCTGGTGCTGCGCACCAATCTGTATTCCATGTTCAACGTCACCAAGCAGGTGATCGACGGGATGGTGGAGCGCGGATGGGGGCGCATCATCAACATTGCGTCGGTCAACGGCGAAAAGGGGCAGTTTGGCCAGACCAACTACGCCGCGGCCAAGGCCGGGATGCACGGCTTTTCGATGTCACTGGCGCTGGAAGTGGCGTCCAAGGGGGTGACGGTCAACACCGTGTCGCCGGGCTACATCCTGACCGACATGGTCAAGGCCATCCGCCAGGATGTGCTCGACAAGATCATTTCCTCGATTCCGGTCAAGCGCCTGGGAACGCCGGAAGAAATCGCCTCCATCGTTGTCTGGCTCGCCAGCGAGGATGCCGGATTCACCACAGGCGCCGAGTTCTCCTGCAATGGCGGCCTGCACATGAGCTGATGGACTTCCGGGGAAGTCTGAGTGGTTTCGGCCGAGGGTTATGGTTCAATCGCGACAGGAATTCCTTTCGCACACCTTTTTCCTGATCAGATCGCTTCCCCATGCCCAAGCCCGATTCCTTGCAGCGCGTCATCAAAAAGTACCCCAATCGCCGCCTGTACGACAGCGAGGCCAGCGCCTACATCACCCTGAGCGATGTCAAGCAACTCGTCATGGACGGGGCGCATTTCGTGGTGCAGGACGCCAAGACCGGCGAAGACCTCACCCGCAGCATCCTGCTGCAGATCATTCTTGAGGAGGAAAGCGGGGGAGTGCCCATGTTCAGCGCGGTGATGCTCGAACAGATCATCCGCTTCTACGGCCACGCCATGCAGGGCATGATGGGCAGTTATCTGGAAAAGAATGTGCAGGCCTTCATCGACATCCAGAACAAGCTGTCGGAGCAAACGCGTGGGGTCTACGACAGCGCTGCGCTCAACCCCGAAGCCTGGACACAGTTTCTGAATGTGCAAAGCCCGATGTTGCAGAACATGATGGGCAGCTATCTCGAACAGAGCAAAAATCTTTACATGCAGATGCAGGAGCAGATGCAGGAGCAGGCCAAGCAGATGCTCGGCGCGTTCAAGCCGCCAGAGAAGAAGTGACGGGCAGGGCGGCCCGCGCATCACGCGTGGCCTGTCCTTCAGCGACAATTGCGGGATGGAACAACAACTTTCTCCCCCTGCAGGCACAACGCCGGTCGCACCAAAGATCGGCTTTGTCTCACTGGGCTGCCCAAAGGCGCTGGTGGACTCCGAGCGCATCCTTACCGAACTGCGGGCGCAGGGCTACGCCACCTCCAAGAGCTACGCCGGCGCCGATCTGGTCATTGTGAACACCTGTGGCTTCATCGATGCGGCCGTGCAGGAAAGCCTGGACGCCATCGGCGAGGCTCTGGCCGAGAACGGCAAGGTCATCGTGACCGGCTGTCTGGGGGCACGCAGCGATGCAGTCACGGGCAACAATCTGGTGCGCGAGGTCCATCCCAAGGTCCTGGCCGTCACCGGCCCGCATGCCACCGACGAAGTGCTGCATCACGTGCATGCGGCCCTGCCCAAGCCGCACGATCCGTTCGTCGATCTGGTGCCGCCCGCCGGCATCAAGCTCACCCCCAAGCATTACGCCTATCTCAAGATCAGCGAGGGCTGCAATCATCGCTGCACCTTCTGCATCATCCCGGCGATGCGCGGCGATCTGGTCTCGCGCCCAATCGGTGATGTGCTGAACGAGGCGCGCGCGCTGTTTGCTTCCGGGGTGAAGGAACTGCTGGTCGTCAGTCAGGACACGTCTGCCTACGGCGTGGATGTGAAGTACCGCACCGGCTTCTGGGATGGCCGTCCCATTCGCACTCGAATGACCGAACTGGTCGACGCGCTGGGCTCGCTGGCCGCAGAGCATGACGCCTGGGTGCGGCTGCATTACGTCTATCCCTATCCCCATGTGGATGAGGTGCTGCCACTGATGGCACAGGGGCGCATCCTGCCCTATCTGGATGTGCCGCTGCAGCACGCCCACCCGGATGTGCTCAAACGCATGAAGCGCCCGGCCAGTGGCGAGCGCAACCTGGAGCGCATCGCCCGGTGGCGCGCCATCTGCCCAGAGCTGGTGGTGCGCTCGACCTTCATCGCCGGATTCCCCGGAGAAACGGAAGAGGAGTTTCAGACGCTTCTCGATTTCATCGAGGAAGCCGAACTCGACCGCGTGGGCTGCTTTGCCTACTCGCCTGTGGAGGGCGCGTCTGCGAACGCGCTGCCAAACCCTGTGCCCGATGCGCTTCGCGAGGAACGCCGCGCCCGCTTCATGGCCGTGGCGGAAGCCGTGTCCACACGCAAGTTGCAAAAGCGCGTGGGACAGGTGATGCGGGTTCTGCTGGATCAGGCCAGCCGCGAAGGCGGCACGGGCCGCAGCTATGCGGACGCGCCAGAAATCGACGGCAAGGTCCATGTCCTGCCGCCTGAAAAGGCTTCGCAGAAAATGCGTCTGGCGCAGGCTTCAGGCCAGTTCGTCAGAGTGCGCATCCTCCGCGCGGACGGACATGACCTGATCGGTGAACTGATCTGATCAGTGCAAATCGACCGCGGCCTTGATGGCGGCCGCGTCGCGGGCAAATGTGATGCGCGTGACCTTGCCCTGATTGACCTGCAGCACGGTCACCGCGTCTTTTTCATGCGGCATGAAAGCAGCCTGATCCGCCTTGTTGGCCAGCAGGATGGAGTAGGGACGCTTGCGCATTTTCGGCAAGGCGAAGCTCTGGGTCACAAAGCCCGGCATGCCGCTGATGTCCGCCAGAAACACGATGCCTTCCTTGCGCATGCCCTCCGCCCCGAGATTGGTGAGAAAGGTATTGACTTCGTCCGAAGGCGCCTTTTCGATGGCGAACAACACCACTCGGGTGCCCGCGCCCGGAAAGGCTTCCATCTTGCCGTGCTGATTTTCAAACTGCAATTGCGGCAAGGCGTCGCCCACCGCAAGCGGGGATGCCAAGGCCAGCGCGGGCCAGGCCAGTGCCGTGATCGCTGCAGAGAAAACAAAGGTTCGTCGTTGCATCGGGACTCCTGTCATCGAATGCAACATTCGAACAGAACTTTGCAACAAGGTTCTGGCATGCAACGCAGGTTCAGGTCGAGCGCTTTGCGCTGTGTCAACGCCCTGCATGTCAAATTGACCAGCAACCGAGAGATTCAGATTCCCATCAGGGAATGAACAGGTTGTGGACTTCCGGCCCGGCTCAAAGGCGATCAGTTAACATCTTTGTTTTGCCCTTGCGGATTGCAACTTCCAAGACAGGCTTGTGACACCCGCTTCGGGGCGCGACGGCGATCTTGATCGCCAAAATCGGACGCCAAGATCAAACAGTCACAATCAAGTCGCCATCAACAGAGCAATCCCGTCGCACGGGGATGCCCCTTCGACTCACCCAAATCGCTCATGCACGCCATGTCACCGTTTCGAACTTGTTTGCAGACCCCTTGACTTGCAGAGGACCGCACGCACGTGCAGAAACATGACAAGGTGCGGCCCGGCCGCACCTTTTTTTCATTCAGGCGAACACACCATGATTCAGATCACCTTACCCGACGGTTCCAAGCGCCAGTTTGATGCGCCGTTGACCGTCGCCGAAGTGGCGCAGTCCATCGGCGCCGGTCTAGCCAAGGCCGCCCTGGCCGGCAAAGTGGATGGCAAACTCGTCGATACCAGTTACCAATTGACGCAGGATGCCGAAGTGTCCATCGTCACCGAGAAAGACGCCGAGGGCCTGGAGATCATTCGCCATTCGACTGCGCACCTGCTGGCTTATGCCGTCAAGGATCTCTATCCCGATGCGCAGGTCACGATTGGCCCGGTGATCGACAACGGCTTCTACTACGACTTCGCCTACAAGCGCCCATTCACACCGGAAGACCTGGAGAAGATCGAGGCGCGCATGGCAGAACTCGCGCGCAAGGACGAGCCCGTGCTGCGCAAGGTCTTGCCGCGCGATGAAGCGGTGGACTACTTCAAATCGCTGGGCGAGCACTACAAGGCCGAGATCATCGCCAGCATTCCCGCTGGTGAAGATGTCTCGCTCTATTCGGAAGGCGCGTTCACCGATCTGTGTCGCGGGCCGCACGTTCCCTCGACTGGCCGCCTCAAGGTCTTCAAGCTGATGAAGGTTGCCGGTGCCTATTGGCGTGGCGACCATCGCAACGCGCAGTTGCAGCGCATCTACGGCACCGCCTGGGCGAAGAAGGAAGACCAGGAGGCGTATCTGCACGCGCTGGCAGAGGCGGAAAAGCGCGACCACCGCAAGCTCGGCAAGGAACTCGATCTCTTCCATTTCCAGGAAGAGGCGCCGGGCCTGGCGTTCTGGCATCCCAAAGGCTGGGCACTGTGGCAGGCGGTCGAGCAATACATGCGGCAGGTCTATCGCGACAGCGGTTATCAGGAAGTCAGGGGGCCGCAGATCCTGGATGTCAGCCTGTGGAAGCGTTCCGGGCACTGGGACAACTATTCGGAGAACATGTTCTTCACCGAGTCCGAGAAGCGTCAGTTTGCGGTCAAGCCGATGAACTGTCCGGGGCACATCCAGATTTTCAATTCTGGCCTGCGCAGCTACCGCGATCTGCCGATTCGCTACGGGGAATTTGGTTCCTGCCACCGCAACGAGCCGTCCGGCGCCTTGCACGGTTTGCTGCGGGTGCGTGGATTCACGCAAGACGACGGACACATTTTCTGCACGGAAGACCAGATCGAAGCGGAAGTCACTGCCTTCCATCGCCAGGCCATGCAGGTCTACACCGACTTCGGTTTCACCGACATTGCCCTCAAAATCGCCCTGCGTCCGGAAAAGCGCATTGGCGAGGACGCGGTCTGGGACAAGGCGGAATCTGCTCTGCGTGCTGCCTTGCAAGCCTGCGGCGTAGCCTGGCAGGAATTGCCGGGCGAGGGTGCCTTTTACGGCCCGAAGATCGAATACCACATGAAGGACTCGATCGGCCGCGCCTGGCAGGTCGGCACCATGCAGGTCGATTTCATGATGCCCGAGCGCCTGGACGCCGAGTATGTCGACGAGCATTCTCAGCGCGTGCGTCCGGTCATGCTGCACCGCGCCATCGTTGGTTCGATGGAACGCTTCATCGGGGTGTTGATCGAGCACTACGCCGGGGCGATGCCCTTGTGGCTCGCGCCGGTGCAGGCCGTGGTGATGAACATCACGGACGCGCAGGCTGATTACGCCCGCAGTGTTGCACAAGCGCTGACAAAACAAGGCTTTAGAGTCGAGTTGGATTTGCGCAACGAAAAAATCAACTATAAAATACGAGAAAATGCATTGAACAAAGTGCCCTATCTGCTTGTGGTCGGTGACCAGGAGCGAGACGCAGGAACAGTTGCGGTACGGGCACGCGGCAATGTCAACCTCGGGGTGCTGTCCCTGGAGGCGCTGACGCAAAAACTCTCCCAGGAAGTGCAGTCGCGCAGCCAAGACCGGCAGTGAAATCATCGGTCTCGCAGCACAATGTTTGTCTGAATTGAAAGGTTTGAGCCATCGCTACGTTCCAGAGCCGTAATACACCGGAAAAACGCGCCCATCGTCTGAATCGCGAAATCACGCTTCCCGAACTCCGTCTGATCGGGCCGGAAGGCGAGGCCATCGGGGTGGTTTCCCTCTCCGAGGCGCTCAGACTCGCCGAGCAGCATGATGTGGATCTGGTGGAAATTGCACCAACCGCATCGCCCCCGGTCTGTCGCTTGATGGATTACGGCAAGTTCAAATACGAAGAACAGAAAAAGAACCATGAGGCCCGTGCGAAGCAAAAGCAGATTCAAATCAAGGAAATCAAATTCCGCCCCGCAACGGACGATGGCGATTACCAGATCAAGCTGCGTAACCTGCGCCGTTTTCTCGAAGAGGGCGACAAGGGCAAGGTGAGTCTTCGATTCCGTGGGCGTGAAATCACCCACCAGGACATCGGGATGCGGGTTCTGGAACGGGTGAAGGCCGATGTGGAAGATGTCGGCCAAGTCGAGCAGATGCCCAAGCTCGAAGGGCGTCAGATGATCATGGTCATCGCGCCAAAGAAGAAAAAATAAACCACTTCCGCGTGTTCGGGCGGGTTGCCTGAATGCGCGTTGGGGTGGGTTGCGTGTTTTTGCTGCGCAAGTGGCGAAAAACCTGCAGTGTCAACTGCAGCCGCGTGTGTTCTGTCCAGATGGGCAAATGCCGCAAAACTCGTGTGCGTGGGCTTGAAAGTGCCTGGTTCATCGTCAGGCCGCCTGCGGATATGTCATATTTAATGGAGCAATCATGCCCAAGATGAAAACCAAGAAAAGTGCCGCAAAGCGATTCCGCGTGCGTCCTGGCGGCACTGTCAAACGTGGCCAAGCGTTCAAGCGCCATATCCTGACCAAGAAAACCACCAAGAACAAGCGTCACTTGCGTGGGGCCACTGCGGTGCATGACAGTGATCTGAAGCAGATCGCCGCCATGATGCCTTTCGCCTGAAGCGCCAGTCGCCTCGGTTCGCATCATCAATCAGGATAAGGAGTCTTAAATGCCTCGCGTCAAACGTGGTGTGACTGCACGTGCACGTCACAAAAAAGTTCTCGACCTCGCCAAGGGTTTCCGCGGCCGCCGCAAAAACGTCTACCGCATCGCCAAAGAGGCGGTGATGAAGGCTGGGCAATATGCCTACCGTGACCGTCGTGCCAAGAAACGTGAATTCCGTTCGCTTTGGATCACCCGGATCAACGCCGCTGTGCGTCAGTCTGGCCTGACTTACAGCGTGTTCATGAACGGGATGAAGAAGGCCCGCATCGAAATCGACCGCAAGGTGCTCGCCGACATGGCCGTGCATGATGCGGCCGCTTTCGCCAAGATCGTCGATCAGGTCAAGGCTGCGATGGCCTGACCAACCGCCGCCCTGTGCGGTGGTGTCTCGCTGTGCAAAGGCCTGTTCAACAGGCCTTTGTTCTTTGTTGCCGATTGGTTTGCCGCGGCATGTTCACTTCCAGTCATTTGTGCGCTCATGAATCCTTTGCAGACCCTGATTGATCAAGCCAGCACGGAATTTGCCCAGGCAGCGGATTCCGCCTCGCTGGAAAACGCCAAGGCCCGTTATCTCGGCAAGACCGGGATCATCACTGCGGAGATGAAATCGCTCGCAGCGCTTTCCCCCGAGGAGAAACGTGCGCGAGGGGCGGAAATCAATCTGGCCAAGCAGGCGATCGAGCAAGCCTTGCAGCAGCGGCGCGAGGCGCTCGAGCAAGCGGCGCTCCAGGCCCAGTTGCAGGCGCAAGCCATCGATGTGACCTTGCCGGGCAGAGAAGGCAACCAGGGCGGCCTGCATCCCCTGACACGGAGCTGGATCCGGATGGAGCAGATTTTTCGCTCCATGGGATTCGATGTGGCCGACGGGCCCGAGATCGAAGACGATTGGACCAATTTCACCGCGCTGAATTCGCCGCAGAACCATCCTGCGCGCTCGATGCAGGACACTTTTTATGTGGACGCTCAGGACGCGCAGGGGCAGCCGCTGCTGCTGCGCACACACACCTCGCCGATGCAGGTGCGCTATGCCCGGGCCCATGTGCAGCGCCATGCCCATGCGGCGCAGATGCCGCCGATCAAGGTCATTGCGCCGGGGCGCACCTACCGTGTGGACAGCGACGCCACACATTCGCCGATGTTCCACCAGTTCGAAGGCCTGTGGATCGACAGTGATGTGTCGATGGCCGATCTCAAGGGGACGTTCACCAGTTTCCTGAAGGCCTTTTTCGAGCGCGACGATATTCTTGTGCGGTTTCGTCCATCCTACTTCCCGTTCACGGAGCCTTCAGCCGAAATCGACATGATGTTCGAAAGCGGGCCGCTGAAAGGGCGCTGGCTGGAACTGGCCGGTTCCGGCCAGGTGCACCCGACCGTGGTGCGCAATTTTGGCCTCGATCCAGAGCGATTCATCGGGTTCGCGTTTGGCAGCGGGCTCGATCGCATCACCATGCTGCGCTATGGCATCTCGGATCTGCGGCTGTTTTATGAAAACGATCTGCGCTTTTTGCAGCAATTCGCCTGAAAACTGCCGAGCCGACGTTTCTCCTTTCTGATTCCGCGGGAATATCCCGCCGAGCTGAGCATTCACATAAGAGCCAATCATGCAGTTTCCCGAATCCTGGCTGCGCCAGTTTTGCAATCCTGACCTCACGACTGATGCGCTGGCCGAGACCTTGACCATGGCTGGTCTCGAAGTCGAGGACGTGCGCCCTGCTGCGCCGCTGTTCTCCGGCGTGGTCGTGGGTCTGGTACGCGATGTCCAGCCCCATCCCAACGCAGACAAACTGCGCGTCTGTCAGGTCGATGTCGGCCAGGCCGAGCTGCTGCAGATCGTTTGCGGCGCTCCCAATGTGGTGACGGGCATGTTCGCGCCGTGCGCCATTGTCGGGGCCGAGTTGCCGCCACAACAGGAGGGGCAGGGCGCCTTGCGCATCGGTGCCGCCAGAATGCGCGGGGTGGACTCGCAAGGCATGCTCTGTTCCGCACGCGAGCTGGGGTTGTCGGCCGACCACGCAGGCCTGCTGGCGCTGGGTGGCACCCCCGCGCCCGGTACGGATCTGCGCACTTTGCTGGCGCTGGATGAGGCCGTGTTCACCATCAAGCTCACGCCCAATCTGGGGCACTGTCTGAGCGTGCTCGGCGTGGCGCGCGAAGTGTCGGCGGTGACAGGAGCTGCGCTGCACACGCCCCGGTTCGATCCCATCGTGCCCGTGCTGAATGATCGCCTGCCGGTGCGCATCGAAGCGCCGGAGTTGTGCGGTCGATTTTCCGGTCGCGTGATTCGTGGCGTGAATGCACGAGCGGAAACCCCGCGGTGGATGAAGGCGCGGCTGGAACGCAGCGGCCAACGCAGCATTTCTGCGCTGGTCGACATTTCCAACTACGTCATGCTGGAACTGGGACGTCCGAGCCATGTGTTCGATCTCTCGAAGATTCGCGGTGATCTCACCGTGCGCTGGGCGCGCGAGGGCGAGCAACTGGAACTCCTCAACGGACAGACCATCGCCCTGAGTGCCGACATGGGCGTGATTGCTGCTGAAAACGGCGTCGAGTCGCTCGCGGGCATCATGGGCGGCGAAGCCACGGCTGTCACGCTGGACACGACCGACATCTATCTCGAAGCCGCCTTCTGGTGGCCAGATGCGATTCGCGGACGGGCGCGGCGTCTGAACTTTTCCACCGATGCCGCCGCGCGCTTCGAGCGGGGTGTGGACTATGCCACGACCGTGGAACACCTGGACACAATCACCGCGCTGATTCTGCAGATCTGCGGTGGAAAGGCCGGGCCTGCCGACGATCAGATCACCCAGCTACCGCAGCGCAAGCCGGTGCGCATGCGGGTGGCACGCTGCGAGAAGGTGATCGGCATTCCGGTCGGTGCGCAACGCATGGGTGAGATTTTTTCCCGCCTGGGTCTGAAGGCCGAGTTCGAGTCCGGCGCAGAGCCCGCCTGGATCGTGACGCCAGGCAGTGAGCGTTTCGATCTGGAAATCGAAGAAGATCTGATCGAAGAGATCGCACGCATTCACGGCTACGAGAACATTCCCACGCAGGCGCCTGTCGCGCGCCTTCAGCCCTTGCCCGTGCCGGAGGCGCAACGCAGCCTGCATGCGCTGCGTCTCAAGACGGCGTCGCTGGGGTATCAGGAGACGATCAATTTCTCCTTTGCCGACCCCAAGTGGGAACAGGACTTTGCCGGGCAAGACAACCCGATCCGCCTGCTCAACCCCATCGTTGCCCAGATGTCGGCCATGCGATCCACGCTCATCGGGTCGCTGGTCAAGGTGCTGGCAGACAACCTCAGTCACCGCGCCAGACGCCTGAGGCTGTTTGAACTCGGTCGGGTGTTCACGCGGGACAGTCAGGCTGAGAATGGACCGATGCAGGTTGCCGGCATTCGCCAGCCAACCCGGCTGGCCGGCCTGGCCTATGGCTCTGCCTTGCCGCTGCAGTGGGGGGAGGGCGAGCGCCGCGTGGATTTTTATGACATCAAGGGCGATGTCCAGGCTCTTTGCCACGGTGCGGGAGAACTGCAATGGCTGTCTTGCGCGCACCCGGCGCTGCACCCGGGCCGCAGCGCGCAAGTGCTGCTGAATGGCGAAATTCTGGGGGTTGTCGGGGAACTGCATCCGCAATGGGTACAGAGTTATTCCCTGCAATTCGCCCCCATCGTTTTCGAGCTGGATGCGACGCTGTTGCAGGCCCAGCGGACACCGGCGTTTACGCCAATCAACCGTGTGCCTGCAGTCCAGCGCGACCTGGCGTTTCAGGTGCCCACAACGATCAGCTACGCGCAAATGCAACAGGCAGCGCAAACCGCCATCCAGAACCTGGCGGTTTGCGGCATCATTCGTCAAATCCACCTTTTCGACCTGTTCACCCCGCAAGGTGAGACGGCATTTCGGAGCATGGCTTTCCGGCTGCAGCTACAGGACGTGCAAACACTGACCGACGAACGCGTCGATGCTGCTTGCCAAGCCTTGATTGATGCGGTGAGGCAACAAACCGGGGCGCAACTCAGAGACTGAGTCGCGCCAATAAAAGAAACCAGAACGACCAAGGAGGGAGAGGCATGGCACGCATCCAGATCGACTCGGTGCAGACACCGACGCTGACCAAGTCAGAACTTGCCGATCAGCTTTATGAACGGATTGGCTTCAACAAACGCGAATCCAAAGACATGGTCGATGCGTTCTTCGACCGCATCCGCGACGCACTGGCGCGGGGAGAAGACGTCAAGTTATCCGGCTTCGGCCATTTTCAATTGCGCGAAAAGGCGCAACGGCCTGGACGGAATCCACGCACCGGCGAGATCATTCCCATTGCCGCGCGGCGCGTCGTCATTTTTCACGCCAGCCACAAGTTCAAGCATCAGCTTCAGAATGTCGCGTCGGAAAATCAGCTTGCAACGGCAGGCGAGTCGTCGGATTGAGTGCGCACGGTGCGTTCTGGGTCCGAGCCATGCTTTTGCTCGGCGCAACGTGCGGGTCCATGCAGGGGGGAGTCTGCGTGGCCATCAGCTCATTCCAGGCTGCATAATATTTGACATAATGCACATATGTTCTTGTTTTTGGCTCTAATGAGAAGGTGTTGCCGCCAGCGCTCACTGATTCCCACAACTCACCAGGAACCCTTGGGGCGGTCTTGTCCCATGGCCTTGGCGATCATGGCCGCAATGTCCTTGTGATGCATCTGGGTGGCCAGGGTCAAGGCGGTATAGCCCATCGCGTTCTTCAGCCTGGGGTCTGCACCTTCCTCCAGCAACAGTTTGACGGTGCTCTCATAGCCGAAGTAAGCCGCCATCATCAACGGAGTCGAGCCATTGGGCGCAGCAGCATCGATGTAAGCCGAGTGATCGAGCAGATACTTGACGATGTCGGTGTGGCCGCGTGTTGCAGCGTAGGACAGCGGCGTCCAGCCGGGTTTGTTGATTTCTGCGCCCTTTTCCACCATGAGCTTGACGATGGACAGATCGCCTTGCAGGCAGGCGATCATCAGCGCGTTCTCATCGGCCGGTGTGAGTTGATTGAGATGAATGTGCGGATCGTCGATCAGCAGCCTGGCAACCTTGAGGGAGTTGTATCGCAGCGCCAGATACAGCGCGGTGTTGCCCTTGCTGTCCACCGCGTTGGGGTCGAAGCCCTGCGCCAGCAGGCTGCGCACTGCGCCAACATCGTCCACGTTGACCGCCCGGAAAAAATCGGTGTACGCACCGGCACGCGCCCATCCACTCGGGCCCGCAGACAGGGCAATGGCCGCGGTTGCCTGCAGGAAACGGCGCCGATTTTTATTCACAATTCACCTCAGAATTTCTTTCCAACTATTTGATTCATTGTAAAAACAGGCGGGTAAAGTTGCTGCTGGTCTGCTCTGCCAAAACATCCGCGCTCACGCCTCGCAACTCTGCCAGGTAGCTGGCCACATAGGACACATAGGCGGGTTCGTTGGTTTTCCCGCGATGCGGCACGGGCGCAAGATAGGGGCTGTCAGTCTCGATCAGCAGGCGATCGGCTGGAACCTGTACGGCCACATCACGCAGCGCTTGCGCATTCTTGAAGGTCACGATGCCGGCAATGGAGATGTAGAACCCGAGGTCGAGCGCGCGCCGGGCAACCTCCCAATTCTCGGTAAAGCAGTGCATGACGCCTCTGGCGCGCTCCTGCCCCTCTTCGGCCAGAATGTTGAGGGTGTCGTCTGCGCTGGCACGGGTGTGGATGATCAGCGGTTTGTCCACGCGCAGGGCTGCACGGATGTGCACCCGAAAGCGCTCGCGCTGCCACTCCATGTCGGCCCTGGTACGGTCGCCCAGGCGAAAGTAATCGAGGCCGGTTTCGCCAATGCCGATCACCCGGGGCAGAACCGCCCGCGCCGTCAGATCATCGACCGTGGGTTCGCGTACGCCCTCATTGTCCGGGTGAACGCCCACCGATGCCCATACGCCGGGGTAGCGCAGCGCAATGGCGTGCACCGCATCAAACTCTTCCAGTGTGGTGCAGATATTGAGCGCACGGCCCACCCCCATGTCGTGCATGTGCGCGAGCACCGCGTCCAGGCGTTCTTCCAGGCCCGGATAGGCCAGATGGCAATGGGAGTCGGTCAGCATGCGCAGTGTGAACAGCTTCAAATGGTGTTGGTCGGCTTGCCGCTGGCCTCGGCGGCGCCCAGCACTTCCTCGATCTTGACCTTGAGGTGCCGTGCCTTGTCGTCTGCCGGAAAGCGCACGCCAATGCCCTGCGGCCGATGGTTGGACGCATTGGCCGGATTGATCCAGGCCACCTTGCCTTCCACCGGATAGCGCTGCGGATCATCGACGATGGTGAGCAACAGGTACACGCCCTCCCCCAGCCGGTACTCGTGCGGTGTTGGCACGAACACCCCGCCTTCGGGGAAAAACGGGATGTAGGACGCGTAAAGTGCCGGTTTTTCCTTGATGGCGAGCTGCAGCACGCGGGGCTTGCTGGAGGCCGCCGCCGATGCGGGGCGCAGGGTGGTCACCATGGATCAGTCTCCTGTGGAGAAAAGCTGGGCAAATTCTAGGAGCAGCGCGTCGCTGGCGAGCGCCTGGTTCAAGGGAAACCCGGCGAGTCGTTGTTTTGCAGCCAGTTCGCGCAGCGCTGCGCTCAGACGGGCAGGCGCAATCTGCTGCGCCAATCGCGTGAGTGCTTGCTGCTGCTGAGGCAGGTAGAGCGCGGCGGCGCCCGCTTGCACGCGCTGCAGATCGCTGCCGATCTTGAGCAGCGCCGACACGCCGGTGGCATAGTCGGGTGGTGGCGGCAAGGCGGTTGACCCCGCAGACGCGCCGGAGCGAGACACCGCGCCCAGCAGAGACTCAGCCCACTCGAGGCCACTTGCCGGGTCGGTCTGATAGATCGCCCCCTGACACCAGGCCAGCACCTGCGCCTGCGCGGCGGAATCTCCGATTGTGCGTTGCGCCTCGGCGGCACTTGGCCGCGGCATGGGAGCCTGGCGGCAGCGGCTGCGGATGGTGGGCAGGAGCGCGTCGAGCCGGTGCGCGCCAAGCAGGAACTGCACCGCGTCCGGAGGCTCCTCCAGAGTTTTGAGCAAGGCGTTGGCCGCAGCGGGATTGAGCGCATCCGCCGGATAAACCAGGGCAACCTTGGCCCTGCCCCGGTGGCTGGTGCTCACCGCCCATTCGTTCAGTCGGCGGATCTGCTCGATGCGGATGTCCTGACTTGCCGTCTTGGACTCGCTGCGCGTTGCTCCCTCCTCAGGCGGGTTCAGGCCGAGTTCTGGCCACAGGGCTTCGGGAGCGGCGATCAGCAAATCCGGGTGAGTGCCCGCCTGAGCCAGCGCGCAACTGGCGCAGTGGCCGCAAGCGCGCCGCGCTGCCAGCGCGGCTGGAAGTCGGGCGAAGGCGCGTTCGGCTGGACTGCTCTCAACGGGCGATTCACACAGCAAGGCATGGGCCGCCTGCCTCAGCGCACGCCATTTGCCAAACCCCTGGGGCGCATGAATCAGCCAGGCAGAATTCATTTTGAATCAAATGCCAAGAGAACATTATTCAAGTGATCTATGATGATTTTTTGCACCGCCTCCGGGGCTTGCGTGCCGTCCACGACCAGCCATTTTTTCGGCGCGGCCTCGGCCTGCTGCAGATAGTGCGCGCGGACGCGGGCAAAGAATTCCACGCTCTCCTGCTCAAACCGATCGCGCTGGCGCGCCTGCGCCAGGCGCTGCGCGGCCACCTCGGGCGGCACATCGATGAGGATGATGCAGTCCGGGCAGAGCCCCGGATGCACCCAGCGCGCGATGGCTTCGAGCCGCTCGGTGGGAATGCCCTTGCCGCCGCCCTGATACGCCAGCGTCGCCGCGGTAAAGCGGTCACACACCACGTCGGTGCCGCCGAGCAGGGCGGGTTCGATGACCTGGAGCACGTGTTCCTGTCGGGCGGCGAACATCAACAGTGCTTCGGTGGGCGCGCGCATGGGTTCATTCAGCAGCAGCAGGCGGATCTTTTCGCCAATGTCGGTGCCGCCAGGCTCGCGGGTGAGCACCACCTTGCGGCCCGCGGCCTGCAGCAGTTCGACCACCGCGTGCAACTGGGTGGACTTGCCGGCACCGTCGATGCCCTCGAAAGCAATGAACAGGCCGGGGCGGTAAGGATTGAGTGCGCTCATGGAGTCTTGAGGATATAGCGAGCCACGGCAGCGTTATGCTGCGCGAGCGTGTCGGAAAACTGGCTGCTGCCGTTGCCGCGGGCAACGAAATACAGCGCCTTGATCGGGGCCGGGTGCAGCGCAGCGTGCAGCGCGGCCTCGCCTGGAAGGGCAATCGGCGAGGGTGGCAAGCCGTTGATGACGTAGGTGTTGTACGGCGTGAAGGTTTGCAGGTCACGCTTGGTCAGATTGCCCTGATAGCGTGCGCCCATGCCGTAGATCACTGTCGGGTCGCTCTGCAGCGGCATGCCCGCACGCAGACGGTTGATGAAGACTGCGGCAATCTTGTCTCGATCTTGCGGATTGCCGGTTTCCTTTTCGATGAGCGACGCCAGGATCAGCGCCTGCTGCGGTGTTTTCAGCGGAAGATCCGGTGCGCGCTCGGCCCAGGCCGCGGCCAGTCGCTTTTGCATGGCCAGATAGGCGCGGCGCAGCACGTCGAGCTCGGAAGAGTCGCGGGCATACAGATAGGTGTCCGGGAAGAATTCGCCCTCGGGTGCAGTGCCTGCTGGTGCGCCGATGCGCTGCATCAATTGCGCCTCGGTCAGCCCGGCGGCATCGTGCTGCAGCCCCGGTGCGGTGTTGAGCGCCTGCAGCATCTGCGCGAAGGTCCACCCTTCGGGAATGGTGACGGCAAGCAGGGTCTGGTCCCCTCGCGCCATGCGTTCGAGCAGCGCCCACGGCGTCATGCCCTGGGTGATTTCGTAGCTGCCGGCCTTGAGTTCCACACCCCGGCCGCTCAAGCGGGCCAGCCAGTAAAACAGGCGTGGCTGCAAGTCCGCGCCCTGCTGGTTGATCTGTCGTGCGGCAGACAGCGCCGAACTTCCGGGGCGCACCGAAAAATCGAGCGGGCTCTCGCGCAGCGCAATCGGGCTGCTGGCCCACCAGGCCATCGCCCCGGCAAGCAACACCAGAACGAGCAGACCGAGAAGAAGGAGTTTTCGCAGCAAACGCACAGAGCCCAGGAAAAGAGGTGCTGCGCCTGGACAATGCCCGCCGCACGCTCCAGAAGCAGAAGCTTCCTATACTAATCGAGCCTCTACTTTTCCCTGCGTGTCCTTGCGTGCAGGGGGCCGTCAAGTCCGCCAAAGGTTTCCATGTCATTGTCTTTCTGCCCTCTCGATGGTTTTTCCGTGCTGCGGGTTTCTGGCCCGCAGGGCGCCGATCTGCTCCACGCGCAGCTCAGCCAGGACTTTCAGCACTGGCCGGCGGATCAGGCCCGGCTGGCGGCGCTGCTCAACCCGCAGGGGCGGATGCTGGCCGACTTCATCGCACTGCAATGGGCGCCGGAGCAGATCGTGCTGCTGCTCGATGCCTCGATTGCCGCATCAGTGCTGCAGCGTCTGCGCATGTTTGTGCTGCGGCTCAAGTGCACGCTGGACGATGCCAGCGCGCAACTGCAGCGCCACGGTCTGCTGGGCGCGTCTCCTGCCGATTTCCCGGCTCACCTTGCGCCACCGACCCGACCCTGGGGCGTACGGCGCCTGGAGAGCGGCGCGCTGTTGCTGCGTCTGCCGCAGGCCGACGAGGCGGTGCGCTGCCTGCTGCTGAGCGACGCTTCCCAGCCCGCGCAGCAGGCGCATCAGACCGAGCTGACCGCCCTGCCCGCGCTTCCTGTATCTGAGTGGGCCCTGCAGGACATTCGCGCCGGATTGCCGCACATCACACTGGCCACGCAGCAGTTGTTCGTGCCGCAGATGCTCAACCTCGAGTTGATCGGCGGGGTGAGTTTCAAGAAGGGGTGTTATCCGGGACAGGAAGTGGTGGCCCGCAGCCAGTACCGCGGCACCCTCAAGCGCCGCACTTATCTGGTTTCCAGCGCAGCGCCCCTGCAGGCTGGGCAGGAACTGGTGCATGAAACCGATCCGGGCCAGCCCTGCGGCGTGGTGGTCAACGCTGCACCCGATCACACCGGACGGTATTGGGCCCTGGCTGAACTGAAAATTGCCCTCGCGGAGCAGCCGGGCTTGCATCTGGGTGATGTGAGCGGCCCCGCCATCGACATCGGCGCCCTGCCCTACGCGCTGACCGCGCCCGCCTGAACTGCTGCGGCACGCAGCGCGTGCGCAGCGGAGTCCAACGCCTGCGTGGCTTCCGGCAGCGCGCGGCTCAGCTTGATGAAGTCGTGTGTCACCCCGGGCCATTCGGTGGCGGTGACCTGTCCACCCGCCCGGCGCAGCAACTCGGCATACGCCAGCCCTTCATCGCGCAGCGGATCGCAACCGGCCACCGCCAGCCACGCCGGGGCAAGCCCCCGGTGGTCTGCGGCATGCTGCGGGGCAAAGCGCCAGTCGGTGCAATCTTGCGGGCCGCGCAGGTAAAGCCCGAAAAACCAGTCGATCTGATCGCGGTCGAGCAGAAAACCCTGGGCGTAGCGGCGTTGCGAAGGTGTGTCATGACCGCAGCCCATGCCCGGATAGAACATCAGCTGCAATGCCAGCGGCAGCGCTGCGTCGCGCGCGGCCAAGGCACAGGCCGCAGCGAGCGTGCCGCCGGCGCTGTCGCCGCCCACGGCCAGACAGCGCGTGTCGGCACCGATCAGGTCGCCGTGGGCATGCAGCCATTGCAGTGCGTCGAAGCTGTCGTTGAACGCGGTGGGAAAACGGTGCTCCGGAGCAAGGCGATAGTCCAGCGACAGCACCATCCAGCCCGAGCGCAGGGCCAATTGGCGGCACAGCGCGTCATGCGTGGCCGCGCTGCCGATGACAAAGCCGCCGCCGTGCAGATAAAGCAGCGTCGGCTGCGGCGACTGCCAATCCGCTGCGCGCGGTGCGTAGCGACGCAGGGGCAGCCGCACGCCGTCGCGGCTGGGGCAGTCCAGTGCATCACACAGCGCCAGCGGCGCAGGGGCAAAGTCGAGCACCTGCGCCATGCGGGCATAGGCGGCGCGCGCCTGTTCGGGAGAGAGCTGATGCAGTGGCGTCTGCCCGGCGCGGGTGATGCGCTGCAGCAGGGCGTGCATGCGCGGGGTGAGATCCTGCTCGGGCGGGGTGTCCTGCCGCCCTGCCCCCTGTCCGATTGCGTCCGGGATCATGCGGTCCAGGCCCACAGCGGCAGGTCGTGTTGACCGGCCAAGGCCGTGAGGTCGGCGGCGGTGTGCGCCTTGCACCAGCGGGAGAGATGACGGCGCGTGCCGCCCTGCGCCACGGCGAACAGTGCCTGGCGGAAATGCGGCTCCAGTGCGGCAATGGCCACCAGCCCATCTGCGCAGCGGTACACGGCGTATTCCGGCAGCGCACCGCCGAGCAGACTGCCCGGCGCGGTCATGCCCAGTGCCCGCGGCACGGCGGCAAAACCCGCCGCGTCGGACAGGGCGACCTCCAGCCACACGCCCTTGCCCAGCGTCCGCGCCTGCAGCAGTGCACCCAGTGCGGCCTCGACCACCAGCATCGCGCCCATCATGTCGGCCAACAGGGTGGAGGGCAGTTGCGCGCTGTCGATCAACCCGGCCTCGGCCTGAAAGGTGAGGTCGTGTCCGGGCAGATGGGACTGCGCGCCCGGATAGCCCAGCACGCAGACCGCGCTGAGCCGCGCATGGCGTGCTGCCAGGCTGCGCTTGTCCAGCCGCAGCCGCTTGAGTGCTGCAGGGCGGAAGGCGGTGAACAACAGGTCGCTGTGCTGCAACTGGGCATCCAGCGCGGCCTGTCCTGCTGCGGTTTTCAGATCCAGTGTCTGCACCCGGATGCCCTTGTGCATCGCGCGGTAGAGCGCGGGCGACATCTGCGCCATCGGGTCGCCGCTGGGCGGCTCGATCTTGAGCACCTCCGCACCCAGGGCGCGCAGCCGGGCAGCGGCAGCCGGACCGGGCAGGTTCACCGCCAGGGTGGTGATGCGCACCCCGGCCAGGGGTCTGAAGCGGCGGGGTTGACGCGGGCAGAGGCGAGCAACGGAAGTCATGGGAACCGAGGGTTGACGCTGCAACGCAGCCAGATGCCATTGTGCGCAATGCGCGCGCTGCGCCGGGCGGCGGGTTCAGTGCATCGCCTGCATGGCGATATCGAGCGAGCGCAGCCGCATGTCGACCTCGAACACATCGCAGACCAGCATGAATTCATCCGCCCGGGTGGATTCCGCCAGGGCGGCAAAGCCCCTGCGCACCGTGTCCGGGCCACCGATCACCGCAGCGGCGAGAAAGTCCAGAATGGCTGCGCGCTCCTGCGGATGCCGTTGCGCAAGGTAATCCGGCACGGGGGGCTGCAGCCGGCCGCGCTGACCGGTGAGGATGCCGAGCACCCGTTGCTGCATGCTGCTGGCGAGGTATTGCGCCTCCTCGTCGGTGGGCGCGGCAATGCAGGGCACGCCGATGATCACACGGGGCTTGTCGAGTGTCGGCGATGGCCGAAACTCCTGCCGGTAGAGATCAAGCGCCTGATGCAGCAGTCGCGGCGCGAAATGCGAGGCAAACGCATAGGGCAGCCCGCGCTGCGCTGCCAGACGCGCGGAAAACAGGCTGGAACCCAGCAGCCAGATCGGCACCTGCGTGCCCGCGCCGGGCATGGCCACCAGGCGCTGACCGGGCTCGACGGGGCCAAGCAAGCGCTGCAGTTCAGCCACGTCGCGCGGGAAGTCGTCCTCGCGCTCGATACGGTCACGCCGCAGCGCACGCAGGGTCAGCGGATCGGTGCCGGGCGCGCGGCCCAGACCCAGGTCGATCCGGTCGGGATACAGCTCGGCCAGGGTGCCAAAGGCTTCGGCCACGACCAGCGGTGCATGGTTGGGCAGCATGACGCCGCCCGAGCCCACGCGGATGCGTTGCGTGCCCCCGGCGACATAGCCCACCAGAACCGCGGTTGCAGAACTGGCCACACCGGCCAGGTTGTGATGCTCGGCCAGCCAGTAGCGGCGAAAGCCCAGGCGCTCGGCATGTTGCGCGGTGCGCAGGGCGGTGTGCAGGGCATCGGCCACCGTGGCGTTTTCGCGCACGGCAACCAGATCGAGCACAGACAGGGCGATGTTGTTCAGGGAATGCATCACGTCATTTTGCGACGAATGCACGGCCCTTGCAGTGCGGCCTGGCGAGGGCCGATCTACTCGACCTCGATCTGCCGCGCCACCGCGACGACCTCGATGCGCCAGCGCGGATCGGCCAGCCTCGCCTGCACCGTGGCACGCGGCGGGGTGTGGCCGGGCGCCACCCAGGCGTCCCAGACTGCGTTCATGCGCGCAATCTCGGCGATGTCGGCAAGATAGATCTGCACACTGAGGAGATGCGCCTTGCTGCTGCCACATTCGGCCAGCAGGCGGTCGATGTGGCCGAGCACCTCGCGGGTCTGGGTTTCGATGTCTGCGTCTGGGTGCTGCTCGGGCACCTGCCCGGCGAGATAGATGGTTCCAGCGACGATGGCGGCTTCGCTCAGACGCGTGCCGACGTGAAGGCGTTTGATCATGGGGATGTCCTGTTCAGCGATCGGTGGGCAGGTAGAGACTTTCCTTGATGTCCTCCATCACCACATAACTGTGCGATTCCGCAGCAACAGGCAGGCGCTTGAGAATGTCGCCGAGCAGGTGACGGTATTCCTTCATGCCGCGCAGGCGAAACTTCACCAAGTAGTCGAAGCCGCCCGACACCAGGTGGCACTCCATCACCTCGGGCATGTGCAGCAGCTCCTTGCGCACTGCGTCGAACACATCGCCCGATTTGGTGGCGAGCTTGATCTCGACGAACACCAGCAGCGTCTTGCCCAGTGCCTCGGGGTTGACCCGCGCGTGGTAGCCCGCAATGACCCCGGCACGCTCCATGCGCTTGACGCGCTCGGTGCAGGGCGAGGCCGACAGCCCGACCTCCCCCGCCAGCTCGGTCATGGAGATGCGGCCATTGCGCTGGAGGATGTCCAGAATGCGGCGGTCGATGCGGTCGAGTTCGTACATGGTGTGCTGGCGCACCAAAAGAGGAAGTCTGCGCAGTGATTTTCACTGCGATGCACGATCAAAACAAGGAAAATTTTTGCAATCGAGCGACTAAATTTCGCACATCAAAAATTTTCTGGGTGCTTGCAATGAAAGTCATTGTTCTCGGCTCCGGTGTGATTGGAACGACCACGGCCTATTACCTCGCCAAGGCGGGCGCAGAGGTCACCGTCATCGACCGGCAGGACGCCTGTGCCAAGGAGACCAGCTTCGCCAACGCCGGGCAGGTCTCACCCGGATATTCCACGCCGTGGGCCGCGCCCGGCATTCCGCTCAAGGCGATCAAGTGGATGTTCCAGCGTCATGCGCCACTGGCAATCCGGCCGGACGGCAGCCTGTGGCAATTGCGCTGGATGGCACAGATGCTGCGCAATTGCACCGCCGAGCGCTACACCATCAACAAGGAGCGCATGATGCGCCTGGCCGAATACAGCCGCGCCAGTCTGCAGGCGCTGCGCACCGAGACCGGCATTGCCTATGAGCAGCGCACCGGCGGCACGCTGCAGGTGTTTCGCAGCCAGGCGCAGCTCGACGCGGTGCAGCGCGACCTGTCGGTGCTGGAGGAATGCGGCGTGCCGTATCAGCTTCTCGACCGCAACCAGCTTGCCACGGTCGAGCCCGGTCTGGCGCATGCCCGCGACCGGCTGGTCGGCGGCCTGCGGCTGCCGAACGACGAAACCGGCGATTGCCAGCTGTTCACCACCCGCCTGGGCGAGATGGCGCACGCGCTCGGCGTGGACTTTCGCTTCGGCCAGACGGTCACGGGCCTCATCAGCGACGGGCTGCGCATCACCGGGGTCCGTGTGGGCGAGCAAACCCTGACCGCCGACCGCTATGTGCTCGCGCTCGGCAGCTATTCGCGCGCGTTTCTCACCCCGCTCGGCCTTGATCTGCCGGTGTATCCGGTCAAGGGCTATTCGCTGACCGTGCCATTGACAGACGAGGCGCTGGCGCCGCGCTCGACCGTGCTGGACGAGACCTACAAGATCGCCCTCACCCGCTTCGACCGCCGCATCCGCGTGGGTGGCATGGCTGAGCTGGGCGGGTTCGATCTGCGCCTGAACCCGCGTCGGCGCGAGACCCTGGAAATGGTCACCCGCGATCTGTTCCCGGGCGGCGATCTGCCGGCAGCCACCTTCTGGACCGGTCTGCGCCCGATGACCCCGGACAGCACCCCGATCGTCGGCGCCACGCGCTGGCGCAACCTGTTCCTCAACACCGGCCACGGCACCCTGGGCTGGACCATGGCCTGCGGCTCGGGCCGGGTGGTCAGCGACCTGGTGCTCGGGCGCAAGCCCGAGATCAGCATCGCCGGCCTGGGCATCGACCGTTACGACCGCCAGTCACTGCCGGCGCGCATGCTGCACTCCAAGCCGGCCTGAACACGGCGACCGCTCAGGCAGCGGCCGTCCCTGCGGTCGGCGCGGCCTGCAGCAGCGCCTTGAGCTCCGCCTCGGTCAAGGTCTCCTTGGCGAGCAGCTGCCGCGCGCCCTCCTCGAGCACCGCGCGCCTGGCCTGCAGGATGGCGGTGGCGCGGTCGAACGCGGCGTTGACCAGTTCGCGCACCGCGCAGTCGATCTCGCGCGCAGTCTGTTCGCTGTATTCATGCTGCGGCGGCAGGCTCGGCGTGCCGAGCATCGACTGCGGCGTCTCCTCCAGACTGACCCCGCCGAGCTTTTCCGCCATGCCGTAGCGCGTGACCATGCTGCGCGCAATGTCGGTGACCTTGGCCAGATCGTCCGCCGCGCCAGTGGACCAGTGCCCATACACCAGATGCTCTGCGGCGCGGCCGCCCATGAGCACCGCCATCTTGTTTTGCAGTTCCTCGCGGGTCATCAGGTAGCGATCTTCAGTGGGCCGCTGGATGGTGTAGCCCAGCGCGCCGATGCCGCGTGGGATGATCGACACCTTGTGCACCGCATCGGTGCCCGGCAGGCTCATCGCCACCAGCGCATGCCCCATTTCGTGGTGCGCGACGATGTCGCGCTCCTTGGGGTTGAGCAGGCGGTTCTTCTTCTCCAGCCCGGCGACGATGCGCTCGACCGCGCGGGTGAAATGCGCAAGGGTGACGGTCTGCGCGTTTTCGCGCGTGGCCAGCAGCGCCGCCTCGTTGACCAGATTGGCCAGGTCGGCGCCCGAGAACCCGGGCGTGAGCGCGGCGATCTGCTCCAGATCGAGCCCGGGGTCGAGCCGAATCTTGCGCACGTGGACCTTGAGGATCTGCACCCGACCGATCTTGTCCGGCCGCTCCACCAGCACCTGCCGGTCGAACCGCCCGGCGCGCAGCAGCGCAGGGTCGAGGATTTCCGGCCGGTTGGTCGCGGCCAGGATCACCAGTGACGAGCTGGAGTCGAAACCGTCGAGTTCGACCAGCAGCTGGTTGAGGGTCTGCTCCTTTTCGTCATGCCCGCCGCCAAACGGCGCGGCTGCGCGGGCGCGGCCGAGTGCATCGAGCTCGTCGATGAAAATGATCGCCGGGGCTTTTTCGCGCGCCTGCTCGAACAGATCGCGCACCCGCGCCGCGCCCACGCCGACGAACATCTCGACGAATTCCGATCCGCTGATGGAAAAAAACGGCACACCCGCCTCGCCCGCGACCGCGCGCGCCAGCAGTGTCTTGCCCACCCCCGGCGGGCCGACCAGCAGCACCCCCTTGGGCGCACGCGCGCCCAGGCGGCCGTGCTCGGCGGGGTGCTTGAGAAAGTCGACCACCTCCTCGAGCTCGGCCTTGGCCTCGTCCACCCCGGCGACATCGGCAAAGGTCACGCCGGTACGGTTTTCCATGTAGACCTTGGCGCGGCTTTTGCCGATGGACATGAATCCGCCCATGCCCAGACCGCCGGCCTTGTCGGCAAACCGGCGCACCAGGAAAAACCACACCCCGACGAACACCAGCGCGGGCAGCACCCAGGACAGGATGTCGGACAGCCAGGTGTTGGTGTACTGCTGTGAATAGGTCACGCCGTAGCGCTGCAACTCGGCAGCGAGTTGCGGCTCGACCCGCACCGCCACGATGATGCTCTTGCCGTTGGCATCAGGCGATTTCAGCGTGCCGGTGATGGTCTGGTCGCCGATCACCACATCCTTGATCCGCCCATCTTTCAGATAGGACTGGAACTCGCTGTATGGCACGGTCTGCACATTGCTGTACGACGACCACAGGCTCTGCACCAGGAACATCAGGGCGATGGCCAGCAGCCAGTACCCCAGATGCACCTGCGCCTTGGGGTTGATGACCGGACGGTTTTTCCCCGCAGGCGGCGGGGACGGGTTTTGATCCTCAGCCATGACATCCTCGCAACTTCACGCAGACCCGCAAAGGATAGCGGCTACGGGTGACGAGGAGTCTGCTGCAGCGCGCGGCTCAGTGCATTTCGTCGCGGATGTACAGATCGCCCTTGAGGCTGGCGATGTAGGCCGCGAT
>JAGDVQ010000051.1 GCA_023255715.1 Thiomonas sp. | reverse complement strand
GGCTGCGGGACGCCCTGCGCTTGACGCGCGGGAATCCCGACACCCGGTGGATGCGGCACAGGAATGCTGCGAGGCCCGCCTGGCTCGGCCTGTACCGCACGGGGTGGCGTCTCGCCTTGGGGGCGCTTGAAAGTCGGCCGGTCTGGCTCCGGCATCGGCTGACGGACGATGGGCCGACCTGCCTCGGGGTGTCTCTGCACTGGAATCACCGTGACCTGCCGCGCGGGTGCGAAGTGGTCGGGCTGCTCCAGATGTGACGCAACCAGAGGCTCACCTGCGCCCGGGACGGTGCCGTTGTGCGCGGCAAACCGCTGCGCAAGCGTATCGTGCAAGGCGGGAGGTGGCGGCGGATTGCGAGTGGCGACCACCGTGCGCGCGAATGCAGCGCGGGGCGGAGGGGGCGCGATCTGATGACCGATCACGCTGTGCTCCACCGGCGCGATCGGCGGACTGAACAGCACATGCGCCGCCCGTGCCGACTCGACGTGGAACGGCACCGCAGCCTCCTGGACGGGACGTCCGCGGACGAAGGCTGCTGCCGGCACCGCCGTGACCGCTCCAGGCACGGTCTGGTTCACATAGACGGTGCGCTGGATGTTGTTGATCACCGTGGTGTTGTGAATGATGGTGACATTGCGGTTGACGATGACCGCGCGGTTGATGGCGTTGATGTACGTCGGGCTTGCGGCATAGACCGGGCGATAGATTTCGCCTGGAGCCAGGGCAAACCAGGCAATGCCCGGCGCCCCAATCGACAAGGACACCCCCCAGTGAACGCCGCCGCCACCGCCGCCGATGAAGGCCACCAAAGCCGGTGCATAGACGGGGCGCACGATCACCGGTCCAGGCACCCAGGCCCATGAGTCGCCCACATACGCCCAGCGGCCGTAGTGGAAGGGGGCGAATCCCCAGGGTTCATCGTCAATCCAGGTCCAGCCCCAGGGTGCGATCCAGGCCCAGTGCCCGTCGTGATATGGCGCCCAGCCGGGCGATACAACTGTGGGCACCCAGACGGGGCCATAGGTCGGGTCGGTCTCCCAGCGGCCATATTGGTCGAGCCCCTGATACCCGGTCATCCCGATGCCGACATAACGCGCAGAGACGGAATCGTCCTCGCGCCGGTTCAGCAGACGCACCCAGCGGTCGAAGCCATCGAACGGGGGATCGAACTCGGCCGCATCCGGGGTCAGTGCGTTGCCGGAGAATTGGACCAACTGGCGGCTGCCGATGGGGTAGCTGGTGCCCCCGGCGCCATAAGCCACACCTTGTCCGGCGCGCACGATCACCGTGGTGGTGTCCTGCCCCGGATTCACGTCCACGCGATAGTCTCCTGGTGTTTGCAAGTCGAACGCCAGGTTGGGGGTGTCGATCTCGAAGGAACGCCCTTGCATGGGTTCGCGCACACGTACTTCGAAGGTTCCCTGGGTGAGTTTGAGCTGCGTGGCTGCATCACTCAACTCCAGCAGCGTCAGGCTGGTGTTGGCGCCCAGACGCATGGCGGTGGAGCCGGCCACGAGTTCGGCGCGGCTTGCGGCACCAATCCAGATTTGGTCCCCATTGCTCAAGGGGCGGTTGATGTTGGCGTAGGACCAGGTGGTGCTGCCCGCAGGCAGCAGGGTGGCCGTGCCGTCGAACTGGTCCATCCGGGCCACGAGTGCAGGCGGATCGGCCCAGGCGGCCGCGGCCATCGTGCCCCAGGCGATCAGCGTTAAACCAAGCCAAAGGGGGCGCAGGGCGAGGGTGCGGAGCAGAGTGGACATGTTGGGTCGGTGTGCGCGAATGAAGGGGTCTTGCCATCGGCGAAGCCAGCGATGGAAGCCGAAAGTGCTGATGCGGACAACGGGCGCAGCTGCATCCATGCAGACGCGCTTGTGCACGAAGCTGTAAGCAAGTGCGACGGCGGCTGGGAGGAAGCACGGGTCAGATCGCATCGCGGATCGCCCAGTGAGGCTGTGAATTCAGGCCATGAGACGCACACTCCCTGAAGACGCTCTTGACCGTTCGGCGCGGCATGGGTGCAGGTCGAAAGGCAATTTTTGCCCGTTTATCGCGAGCCTGGCGTCTTTTGCACCGCGCATGTCACTTCTCACGATTTTCGGCACCAGGGTGCAGCCTGGCGCGAGCACGGTCGCCGTTGAGCACAGGTTTGATTCGGCTCTTCCAGACGGCACGAGGGCGATAACGTCGCCGGTGCCGCATCGCCGAACAGCGCGCCTGGACGGCTCTCTTTTTGACACCTCCCTTCCTGTTGACCGATTCATGCACACCGACCTGACTGACGACACCGAATCCGAGTACAGCGCCGAAGAGCGGGCCGCAGCGGCATCACGCAGCACCTGGGTCAGCGTGGCCGTGAACCTTGGTTTGAGCACGCTGCAAATCCTGGTCGGCCTGCTGGCAAAGTCGCAGGCCTTGATGGCAGACGGAGTCCACTCGCTCTCCGACCTGCTGGCCGATTTCATCGTCCTTCTGGCCAGCCACTTCGGCAAGAAGGATGCGGACGCCGAGCACCCTTATGGCCATCATCGATTCGAGACGGCCGCCTCGCTTGCGTTGGGTGCCTTGCTGTTCGCCGTCGGGATCGGCATGCTCTGGTCCGCGTTTCTCAAACTCGAACACCCTCACAGCGTGCCGCAGGTGCACAGTGCCGCACTCTGGGTGGCCGCGACCGCCCTGGTCGCCAAGGAGTTGTTGTTTCGGTACATGCTGGGCGTGGCCAATCGTGGAGCCGACGAAGACGAGGTCGAAGCGATCCGCCAGACCTTGCTCCAGACTGCGGGTGTCGCCGGCGTTCATGATCTGCGAACCCGCAAGATGGGCGACATGCTCCTGGTGGATGTGCACCTGGAAGTCGACGCCGCGCTCAGCGTCGAGGCCGGGCACGACATCGCCGTTGAAGCCCGCCGTCAGGTCTTGCAGCGACATCGCGTCCTCAACGTCATGACCCATGTCGATCCGTGGCGACGCCCGGATCTGGATCACGTGCCGACGCGCTGATCTGCCTGTTGCATGACCGCACCACGTCCCGTGTGGCCGGGTGAGGCTTCACTTGACCTTGCTCAAACACGCCAATTAAGCTTTCACAGTTTTCGTTTTTGGCCGTGTTCCGGCTCAACCCCACCCCATGGACAGTGACAGTTGTCGATCAGTGAAGTGACCGCCTGAAGGCTTTCGACAGCAGACCTGTTCCCGCTGCCGCCGCCCTCAGGCTGGCGGTAGCCTCTGGATGAGTTCCTCATCCTTGTGCTCCCCCCTCTTCGTGTGAGTTGTCGCGCAAGCCGCGTTGGCTGTGCTTGCGTGCATCGTGTGTTGTTCCGTCCAGCACGAACGGAGGAAGTCATGTTTTTTGTCTTTCAGAATCTCTTGGCCCGCTTGCAGCCTCGCCGCAGCGCACAGGCGCCTGCCGCATCCCGCATCGTTCCATCCGGGACAGATCCCGTGCACATCAGCCTGATGGATGTGCGCCTGGCCTCGGTTGGCATCGTTCTGGCGCATCGTGCTCAAACCCAGGGCCACAGCACCGTGAACCGGGGAGGTCGGCCATGAACACCGAAGTCGCGACCCTCGATCCCAAGCTGTGTCCGGACTGCCCCCCGCTGCCCGAGAACCTGGAACAGCGCCTTCGCGACCGTCTGTATCTGGATGCCTTGCGCCGGGCCGAACCGAACTGGCGGACCCGACTCGCACTCGGCTTGGCCCTGATCGGGCCGGGTGTGCTGGTCATGCTCGGGGACAACGACGCCGGCGGCGTCGTGACCTATGCGCAGACCGGGGCGACCTATGGGCTGGGCATTTTCCTGCCCATGATGATTCTTCTGGGTTTCGTCGCCTATGTGGTCCAAGAGATGACCGTGCGCCTGGGTGCGGTCACCCGCCGCGGTCACGCCGAGCTGATCTGGAAGCGCTACGGCGCCTTCTGGGGATGGTTCTCGCTGATCGACCTGGTGGTGGCCAATGTGTTGACCCTGATGACCG
This sequence comes from Thiomonas sp., assembly GCA_023255715.1. Classification (GTDB taxonomy): domain Bacteria; phylum Pseudomonadota; class Gammaproteobacteria; order Burkholderiales; family Burkholderiaceae_C; genus Thiomonas. The sequence continues at coordinate 4,379 of JAGDVQ010000051.1, read as the reverse complement.
AGTTCATCGGCATCCGCCTGGGCGGCCAGGCCCTGGGGCTGTCGGCGTGGCTGACGGTGCCGGCCTCGCTGCTGTTCATCACCTATGTCCTGGTGTTTCTGCGGTACTGGACCTGGGAGCGCATTTCGTTGTTCATCGCGGCGTTCAACCTGATCTTCGTGCCGCTTGCCTTGTTGTCGCACCCGAACTGGCATGCGGTCGCGCAGGCCTTCGTCGGGCACGGCTGGATCGTGCCGGGCGGATTCCTGTCGATCACCTTCCTGATCCTGATCTCGGCCAACATCGGCACCACCATCGCACCGTGGCAGCTGTTCTTCCAACAGTCGTGCGTCGTGGACAAGGGTCTGTTGCCGCAAGACATTCGCGCAGGTCGCCGCGATCTGATGCTGGGGGTGGCCGGCATGGTGCTGGTGGCCATGGCCATCATCATCCTGGCGGCGCAAACCCTCAAGGGCGTGCCCCATGTGCAGAACCTGGACGCTACCGAAGTGCTCGACAGCATTCGCAGCAAACTGGGCGACGGCATGATGGCCCTGTTTGCGCTGGGTCTGATGGAAGCCGGGTTGATTGCCTCCATTGTCATCACGGCCAGCAGCGCCTGGGCGATCGGCGAAGCGTTTGACATCGATCGCTCGATCAACGCGCCCCCGCGCAAGGCCATCGGCTTTTATCTGCCCGCGATCCTCGGCACGGCGGTGGCGGCCATCGCGGTGATGATTCCGAACCTGCCCCTCGGGTTTCTGAACCTGAGCGTGCAGGTGATTGCCACGGTGTTCATGCCCGCGGCCATGCTGTTCCTGCTCATGCTGCTCAACGACCGCGGGCTCATGGGCGACCAGGTCAATTCGCCGCGGCGCAATGCGGTGTCCATCGCGATCATGGTGGGCTTGATCGTCTGCAACGGCCTGTATGGTGTGGCCACCTTGTTTCCCCATGCCTTCGGAGGATGAGCCATGAAGCCTCTGCATGAATTCGATCCTGCCGACATCCGCCGCCTCATCGAGCGCGAGGGCTGGGAGAAGCCCCTGGCACCGGTGCAGCGCGTGCAGCTCACGACCCGGCAGCAAGCCGTGTTCTGGGGGCTGCGGGTCTATGTGGTGGTGATGACCGCAGTGGTCGTCTGGGCCTTCGCGCACGGCGCCGCCGGCTGACTCTTTGCGGGCGCGCACCGCCCGCCCATCTCTACTCGTTTGCAATCCGTGTGACGCATCGCGTCGCACGCAGGCAGCTGTGCGCGCGGCGCGCACGGCGCTGCAGTCCGAACTGTCACGATCCCGAACCAGAATCGGGAAGGAGGGACGCATCATGCGCAAATTTCATCTGTTCCTGCTGTATGCCGTTCTGCTGGCCATCGTGCTCGGCAGTGCGGCGCTTCCCACCGCCCGCGCGGACGACGGGGCGCTGAGCACATCGGGCCGGCTCGATCTGGGCAGCCAGGCCAATCTTTGGGGTGGGCTGCAAAGCCGCGCGGCATCTTCTGCGCTGTTGCAGTGGGGCGGGAGCCTGGACACGGGCGCCGCCCACTGGTGGCCCGGTGGTCTGATCGAGTTCAGCATCGAGGGGGTGCGCTCGGATGGCAATCTGCCCAGCCGCACCGGGGCGATCCAATACCCGAACAACGAATGGGCGCCCAATTTCTTGCGCGTGTACCAGCTGACCTATCGTCAGCAACTGGGCGCGGCCGCGGTGCGCGCGGGCATCATGGACCTCAACCAGTATTTCGAGGCCAGCGATGTTTCGGATCTGCTGCAAAACAGCTCTTTCGGCCTGGCGCCGAATTTCACTGCCAATTTCAACGACCCGTCATTTCCGAACCCCGGTCTCGGGGCGATGGCGGAAGTGCGCTTCAGTCCGGCCTGGACGGCGCGCGCCGGGGTCTGGCAGGGCAACCCGCCGGGGCTTGCCCAGGCGCTGCACCAGGGGGCGCTGTGGATCGGCGAGGCGCAATGGTCTGGGGCGGCAACCCAGGGCGATCAGCCGACGCAAGACCTCAAGCTCGGCGCCTGGCACTATGCCCAGGGCGGTCCGGCGATCGGCCCGACCACCTCGGGCGGATACCTGGTGGGCGAGACCCGCTGGACACGCGGTGCCCGGCAATGGGGCGCGTTCATTCTGGCCGACACGTCCCCGGCGCGCGTCAATCTGGTGACGCAGTTCGTGGCGGCGGGTGTTCTGGTCACCGCGCCGTTTGCCAGCCGGCCGCAGGATCAGTTCAGCATGGGTGTGAGCCGGGTGAATCTGCGCGCGCCCGCACCGGAAACGGTGCTGGAGCTCGTGTATTCCTGGCAAGTGTCCCCGACCGTGGCGTTGCAGCCCGATGTGCAGCGCTTCTGGCATCCGGGAGGCAGCAATCCCAGCGCGCTGGTCGCCGGGTTGCGGCTGCATCTGGTCTTTTGAACCCGGAGACACAGCCACGTTGATGGCCACCTCGGTAGATGGCGAAGCGCTCGACGCCATCGTCGGGGGCTTGTCCAGACTGCCGCAGGTCCACCAGGCGTTCTGGAGCCCGAGCACGTCAGAGTGAGCGGTCGCTGGCCGGGCTGCTCGAGGGTGCATCCGAGCGGGCAGCGTCCTGGCGTTCGAACCAGATCACGGCCCCGGCCAGCAGCAACACGAAAAACGCGGTGCCGAATATCCAGGCGAAGTACCAGGAAGCATTGCTGCCGACGAGAATGCCCGCGGCGATGACCGCGGCACCGAGCAGCAGGAACAGCACAAGAGGCAGCAGCCTTTTCATTGCATGGCGTCCATGAAAAAGGGCCAGGTCGCCCTGGCCCGTGGTGAAGGCTCGGTGAGAAATGCGCCTTCGCAGAGGCGGTGTTCAGTGACCGCCGCGGGGTGCTCCGCCATTGCGGCGGTCGTCTTCCTGCGCGTCAAAAAACGCGCCGGATGCCGCAGAGATCAGCACGATCATCGCGGTGCCGACGATCCAGGCGAAGTACCAGGAGGCGTAGTCGCCGATGATCACGCCGATGACAATGGCGATCATCGCAATCGTCAGAAACAGCAGGAAGTAGAGAAGGTTCTTCATGATGGAGTCCTTGTTCAGTAAGCGTGCGGGTCGGCCTCGACTTCGCGGGGATCGACCTTGCCGCGCATGACGTAGAACGCCCAGCTGGTGTACCAGAAGATGATGGGCACGAACACCACGGTCCAGCCGGTCATCCACAGCAGGGTGGTCTGACTGGAGATGGAGTTCCACAGCGTCAGGCTTTGCGAGGGATCGGAGCTCGAGGGCATGAGGAAGGGGAACATGGACACGCCGATGGTGCCGACCACGCCGATCCACGACACCGCGCCCAGCCACCAGGCCAGGGTGTGCTTGTTGCTGCGCACGCTCATCCAGCCGAAAAGCAGACCGGCAAAGCCAAGCAGGGGAACCGCCCAGAGGATGGGATAGGACTTGTAGTTGGACAGCCAGCCGCCAGGCACCAGTTCAACCGTTTGCTGCAGCGGCGTTTGCGGCACACCGGCGCCGGGGAAGCTGACGATCTTGTAGCCGTTGATCATGCTGACCCAGACACCCAGCACCGCGAACAGCACGATGGCAGCCAACGCCGCGTAGCTTGCTGCGGCGCGGGCACGGCCGGCGATCGGCTCGGGCGCGCGGCCCATCATCATCACACCGCCCATGTAGACCGACAGCGACAGCGACAGCAGACCGGCCAGGACCGAGAACGGGTTGAACAGGGTGATGAAGCTGCCGGTGTAGATCGAGCGCAGATTCCACTCGAAGTGGAAGGGCACGCCCATCAGCATGTTGCCCATGGCGGCGCCGAAGATGATCATCGGCAGCGCGCCACTGAGCAGCAGCGTCCAGTCCCAGGCGTTGCGCCAAGCCGGCGAAGGCAGCTTGCTGCGGTACTCAAACCCCAGCGGGCGCACGATCATGCTCCACAGCAGCAGCAGGATGACCACATACAGGCCAGAGAACGAGGTGGCGTAGATCAGCGGATAGGCCGCGAAGATCGCGCCACCGCCCAGGATGAACCACACCTGGTTGCCGTCCCAGTGCGGGCCGATGGCGTTGAGCATGGTGCGGCGCTCGGTATCGGTCTTGCCGATGAAGCGCAGCAGCGTGCCCACGCCCATGTCCATGCCGACCATGGTGCCCAGCCCGACGAACAGCACGCCGAGCAGGACCCACCACAAGACCTGAAGAATGAGATACAAGTCCATGATTGTTTACTCCTTGTGGGCGCTCATGGGAGCGGCCGGGTTGGGGGCGAAACCACCACCAAACGACGGTTGGGGTTTGCGGCTCTGGGGAATGACGGGAGTGGACGGCGTGCCGTGCTCTTCCGGTCCTTGCTTGATCGCCTTGACCATCAGGAACATCTCAACCGCGATGAAGATGGAATAGAGCGAGACGAAGCCCA
>JAGDVQ010000168.1 GCA_023255715.1 Thiomonas sp. | reverse complement strand
GCGAAGCCGGGACCTCAAGCACGACACCCGGCTGCCGCCGGGTGTCGTGCTTGAAAAAAGCGGTGTTCGATTCCTGGACTTGTCCACCAGATTGTTCGCCTTGACCCAAGGCTGTGCGCGAGACCGCGCGACCTGCACCGCTGCAGGTCGCGCAGAGTGCAAGCGGCGTCCGGCCTGCGTGCCGTGCGCCGCCGTTCAGGGCATGGCTCAGTTGCGCGACTTGTCAACCAGCTTGTTCGCCTTGATCCAGGGCATCATCGCCCGCAGCTTCTCGCCGACCTGTTCGATCTGGTGATCGGCGGTCAGGCGGCGGCGTGACAGCAGAGTGGGTGCGCCGGCGCGATTTTCCAGGATGAAGCTCTTGGCATACTCACCGGTCTGGATATCTTTCAGGCACTGACGCATGGCGTTCTTGGTGTCCTCGGTCACGACCTTCGGCCCGGTGACGTACTCGCCGTACTCCGCATTATTCGAAATGGAGTAGTTCATGTTGGCGATGCCGCCTTCGTAGATCAGGTCGACGATGAGCTTGAGTTCGTGCAGGCACTCGAAATAGGCCATTTCCGGCGCGTAACCCGCCTCGACCAGGGTTTCGAAACCTGCCTTGATCAGCTCCACGGTCCCGCCGCACAGCACGGCCTGCTCACCGAACAGATCGGTCTCGGTTTCTTCGCGGAAATTGGTCTCGATGATGCCCGCCTTGCCACCGCCGTTGGCCACGGCGTAGGACAGCGCCAGATCGCGCGCCTTGCCGGACTTGTCGGCATGCACGGCGATCAGGTGGGGCACACCGCCACCCTGAGTGTAGGTGCTGCGCACGGTGTGACCCGGCGCCTTGGGGGCGATCATGATGACGTCGAGATCGGCGCGGGGTTGCACCTGGCCATAGTGCACGTTGAAGCCGTGCGCGAACGCCAGCGCGGCGCCCTTCTTCATGTTCGGCTCAACCGCGTTGCGATAGACCTCGGCGATGTTTTCGTCGGGCATGAGCATCATGACCACGTCGGCGCCTTCAACGGCCTTCTCCACTTCGGCCACCTTCAGGCCGGCCTTCTTGGCCTTGTCCCAGGACGCACCGTTCTTGCGCAGGCCGACAGTGACTTTCACGCCGCTGTCATTCAGGTTCTGGGCGTGCGCATGGCCTTGCGAGCCATACCCCACGATGGTGACCTTCTTGCCCTTGATGAGGGAGAGATCGGCGTCTTTGTCGTAATACACGTTCATGTTGGCTCCTGCTGTAAGAGATTTTTGCACTGCACGCACCAAGGCGCGTCCGCATGCGAAGGGGAAAAGGAAAGAGTGCGCGGCCGGCGTTCAGGCGCGCAAGATACGTTCGGCGCGGCCAATCCCGCAACTGCCGGTTCGCACGGTTTCGAGGATGGCCGTGGCATCGACCGCCTGGATAAAGGCGTCGAGCTTGGCGGCATCGCCCGTGAGTTCGATGGTGTAGGACTTGTCGGTCACGTCGATGATGTGGCCGCGAAAAATATCGGACATGCGCTTGATCTCCTCGCGCTCCTTGCCCACGGCGCGCAGCTTGATGAGCATGAGCTCGCGCTCGATGAACGAGGCCTCGGTGAGGTCGACCACCTTGACCACTTCGATCAGGCGGTTGAGGTGCTTGGTGATCTGCTCGATCACATCCTCCGAGCCGCTGGTGACGATGGTCATGCGCGACAGCGAGGCGTCTTCCGTGGGCGCAACCACGAGAGACTCGATGTTGTAGCCACGGGCGGAAAACAGGCCCACCACGCGAGACAGGGCCCCCGCTTCGTTTTCCAGCAGAACTGCAATGATGTGTTTCATGGTGTCACTCCTCTGCGCAGGCTTCGTGCGGCGCCGGTAAGCGTCGCCTGGCTGCTGCGAGATTGATGGGAAAGCGCCCTGCTGCAACGCCGCAGGGCAAGGCGAAATGCGCACACTGCCCGATCCGCAGACGGCCGCATCCGGTCAGACACGGTCGCTGCGCTCCAGGCCGTCCAGCGCGACTGAACTGCCTTAGAGATCCTCCGATCCGAGCAGCATGTCGGTGATGCCGCGGCCCGCCTGCACCATCGGCCAGACGTTCTCGGTCGGATCGACCGCGATGTCGAGAAACACCGTGCGATCCTTCAGCGCAAACGCCTTCTCCAGCGCAGGGCGCAGTTCCTCGGGCTTGTCCACCTTGATGCCGACATGCCCATAGGCCTCGGCGAGTTTGACAAAGTCCGGCAGCGAGTCCATGTAGGAATGCGAATAGCGGCCCTCGTACTCGATCTCCTGCCACTGCCGCACCATGCCCAGATAGCGGTTGTTGAGCAGGATGATCTTCACCGCCGTGCCGTATTGCAGGCAGGTGGCCAGCTCCTGGATGTTCATCTGGATCGAGCCGTCGCCAGTGACACAGACCGCCTCGGCCTCTGGCTTGGCCAGCTTGATGCCCATGGCATAGGGCAGCCCCACGCCCATCGTCCCCAGGCCGCCGGAGTTGATCCAGCGACGCGGCTCTGGGAATTTGTAGAGCTGCGCCGCCCACATCTGGTGCTGCCCCACGTCCGAGCAGATGTAGGTTTCGCGATCCTTGGTCAGCTCGTAGAGCGTTTCGATCACCGCCTGCGGCTTGATGACCTCGGTCGAATGCTCGTAAGCCAGGCAATCGCGCTTGCGCCATTCCTCGATCTGCGCCCACCAGGCCGCCAGAGCGCCGCCGTCGTTCTTGTTGCCGGCCTTGAAGGCTTGTTCGAGCTGGTCGATGAGCTCCTGCAGCACTTCACCGACATCGCCAACGATGGGCACGTCGACCTTCACCCGCTTGGAAATGGAGGACGGATCGATGTCGATGTGCACGATCTTGCGCTGCACCTGGGCAAAGTGCCCTGGATTGCCGATCACCCGGTCGTCGAAGCGCACGCCCACGGCAAGCAGCACGTCGCAGTGCTGCATCGCCATATTGGCCTCGTAGGTGCCGTGCATGCCCGGCATGCCGAGAAATTTCGGATCCTCGCCGGGCATCGCGCCCAGGCCCATCAGCGTGTTGGTACAGGGATACTTCAACAGATCGGCCAGCTTGCGCAACTCGGGCGATGCATTGGCGAGCACCACCCCGCCGCCGGTGTAGATGTAGGGGCGCTTGGCCGAAAGCAGCAGCTGCACCGCCTTGCGGATCTGTCCGCCGTGGCCCTTGCGCACCGGGTTGTACGAGCGCATTTCCACCGACTTGGGATACTCGAAGTGCGTGGTGTGGCGCGACACGTCCTTGGGCACATCCACCACCACCGGTCCGGGACGGCCGGATCGGGCGATGTGGAACGCCTTTTTCATCACCGTGGCCAGGTCGCGCACGTCCTTCACCAGAAAGTTGTGCTTGACCACCGGGCGGGTGATGCCCACGGTATCGCATTCCTGGAAGGCATCGAGGCCGATGGCCGTGGTCGGCACCTGCCCGGTGATGATGACCATCGGAATCGAATCCATGTACGCGGTGGCAATGCCCGTGATGGCATTGGTTGCCCCGGGTCCGGAGGTGACCAGCGCCACGCCGACCTTGCCGGTGGCGCGCGCATAGGCATCGGCCGCGTGCACGGCAGCGGCTTCCTGCCGCACCAGCACATGCTGAATGGTCGTTTGCTTGTAAAGCTCGTCGTAGATGTAGAGCACTGCCCCGCCGGGGTAGCCCCACATGAATTCGACACCCTCTTCCTGGAGGCAGCGCACCAGGATTTCGGCCCCAGTGAGTTCCTGCGCGGCAGGCGCGTTGGACTTGGATGCAGCCGTTGCGGCCGACTTGTGTTCTGCGCGGTTCATTTCCATGAGTTCACCTTGTGAATTTCTCTGACGAAAGACTTCAGGTCTCCCTCCGCACCCGCTTGTGGCAGGCCTTCGAGATACGCGTGCAATCAGGAACGTTGTGGGTGCAGCAGGCCACGCCAATGGCGCTTCGCCCTTTTGCTGCAAGGAGGTTCAGACTGAACGGAACGCGGTAGTGTAGTGCAGCGCAGCATGGCTCACAATGTGGCATGTGATTTTTCAGCCAAACAGCCACACGACGCGCAGGCGCTGGCGGCAAGACGCATGCATCTCTATTGCGCTGGAGCGCCTTGTTTGCGTGCGTCATGCACCACGGCATAATGATCAGTTGTTTCTCATCCATACGGGCCGCACTGCGTCCGACGCGATGGCCACTGAACAAGAACTCAACGATTTTCTCGCCAGCATCGACAAACGCGCCTATCTGCGCGCCGCGTTCTCCACGCGTGACGACGATGCCGCCATGGACCTGGTGCAGGAGGCGATGATCAGCCTGGCGACCAAATACGCCGACAAGCCACGCAACGAACTGCCGCTGCTGTTCCAGCGCATTCTGACCAATGCCATTCTCGACTGGCACCGCAAGCGCAAGGTGCGCAGCGCCCTGTTCAGCAATCTGTCGGACTTCGAAACCCAGGACAGCGATGGGGAATTCGATTTGCTGGAGACGCTGGATCTGGAACAGGTCAGCGAGCATCTCGAAGGGGCGGATACCCAGTTGCAGCGGATGCAAGTCCTCAAACATCTGGAAACAGAAATCTCGCGTTTGCCCGCGCGTCAACGGGAAGCGTTTTTGTTACGTTATTGGGAGGAACTCGACGTTGCCGAAACCGCCCAAGCCATGGGCTGTTCCGAAGGCAGCGTCAAAACGCATTGCTCGCGCGCCATTCACTCACTGGCGCGCGCCCTGAAAGCACAAGGCTACGCATGAAAACCGACGCACCCGACACGCTGCGCACCACAGTGGAAGCCCGCCTTTCGCAGCAGCTTGCTGCCCGTCTGCATCTGGCCGAGCAGCAGATCACGCCCGAGCAAGCCGAGCGCCTCAAGGCCCTGCGGCTGATGGCGCTCCATCAGGCGCGCACCACAATGGCGCAGACCGCAGTCCAACAGGGTCACACCCTGACGCTCACCGGCCCGTTCCAGTGGAAGGCGTGGCTGTTCCGCACCAGCGCGGTGTTGCCTTTGCTCGTTCTGGTTGCAGGCCTGCTGGCCCTGCAGGACTATCAGCAGGAAAAATTCATCCGCGTCACGGCCGATATCGACACGGCCTTGCTGCTGGGAGAGCTTCCGCCCGCTGCCTACGCCGACCCTGGATTTGCCCGTTTCCTCAAACAGGAACGCTGATGACGTTCCAGCTCAGTTCCTCGCGCACCTTGCGAACGCGGCTGCTGCTTGCACGCCTGCTGTTCCTTTCCGGCTTCCTGGTTCTATTGGTCTGCAGCCACGCGGTGCATGCGGCCGAGGCCAGACCGACCTGGAAGCAGCTCAGCCCCGCGCAGCAGCAGATCCTGTCGCCATTGCAAGCCGACTGGCATGAGTTCGACCGCGACCGCAAGAAAAAATGGCTGGACATCGCCGCGCGCTATGCCGCAATGAGCCCGGAGCAGCAACAAATCCTGCAGCGCCGGATGAATGAATGGGCGCATCTCAGCCCGGAAAAGCGGCGTCTGGCCCGGGAAACCTTTCTCTCCACAGGAAAAGCGCCAGTCCAAAGCCGACGCGAAGCCTGGGAGGCCTACAAAAAATTGCCAGAGTCCGAGCGCGAACGCCTCAAGGAAGAAGCGCGGCATCCCAAACCACACCCTGGCCAGGTCGGCAAGTATTTGCAGGAAAAACAAAAGCGCGACAACAACTTGCCACCTGCCCCGGTCAAGGCGCATGCACCCGCACCTGCGGCAAAGTCGGCCGCTGCGGCACCGCCCGTGAAGTCGGCCTCTGGACCGTTGCCTGCGGCCTCCATTGCCGTGCCCTGCGCCGATGCGCTGCGCTGCCCGGCGCATTGAATGGCGCCCGCGATTGACGGAATGGCTTCTGCAGACTCCGCAGCAACCCGGGTTCCCATGCTGATCGCCCCGCCGCTGCGTCGGCGTCTGGCTTGCCTGGTTTACGAGGGGCTGATGCTGCTCGGCATTGCGTTGTTTGCCGCAGCCCTGGTCGTTTTTGTACTGCATCTGCTCGGTGCCGAACAAGATCCGCATGTGCTCCGCCCCATCATGCAGTGGTCCGAGTTCACCGTGCTCACGGCATATGGCACGTGGTTCTGGAGCGCCGGCCGCCAGACGCTGCCCATGAAGACCTGGCGCATTCGGGTGGTCACCACCGCGGGCACCACCCTCAGCGTGGGGCGGGCGCTCTGGCGCGCGTTGCTGTGCTGGCTGTGGATATTGCCCGCACTGGCGCTTTCCGCCGCGCTGCACCTCGGCCCCCGGAACATGAGCCTGCTGATTTGCGCCGGTGTGCTGCTCTGGGCCGCTACAAGTCTGCTGCGCAGGGATCGGCAGTACCTGCATGATGCCCTGGCTGGCACCCGCCTGATTTCTGTTTCTTCCTGAGTCGGCAGCATCTGGCTGACGTTCCACGACATATCCTCCACACACCATGAGCGAAACTGGTCTGCATGTCCACGCGCCCCACGAAGAACAGCTTGAAGAGGCAGCGCACCACGAGGGTCACGGCCTGAGTCAGTGGGTCGCCATCTTCACCGCCCTGCTGGCGGCGCTGGGCGCCATCGTCAGCTATCAGGGCAGTCATTTGATGAATGAGGTCGTGCTCTACAAGAACGAAGCCGTGCTGAAGAAGGCGCAGGCGACCGATCAGTGGAATTACTACCAGGCCGCCAGCACCAAGCAACACCTGATGGAACTTGCCATCCAGCTCACTCCGGCAGAAAAGCATGCCGAGTTCGAAAAATCCATCGCGAAATACAAGGCACAGAAACAATCGATCCGCGCATTGGCCGAATCGCTCGAGGCCGAGTCGAAAAAGGCCGACGCCGAATCCGCGCGCATGAACCGCCCACACACCGACATGGCGCGTGCGCTGATCTTCCTGCAGATCGCAATCTCGCTGGCCTCGATCACCGCTCTCACCCGCCGCAAGTGGCTGTTCGCACTGGCCGGTGTCAGCGCCGCGGCCGGTGTGGGGCTTTGGCTGTTTGCGCTCGGGGTGATGTGATGCTCCTCAGCCCGCAGTCTCCCTGGTACGCCTGGGACGGCTGGAACGCGCGGCTGTTCCTCGCCATCAACCACGCGGGCGACAACGCAGTGTGGAACAACGCCGCACGGTTGGGGACAGCGCTGGCTGATCACCATCTGCTGCCGGTCTATATGGGCCTGGCGCTGACCCTTGCCATGCGCTGGCCGCGCGTGCTGCCGGTGCGCAGCGTACTGGTCTATGCCTGGGCCAATCTGCTGCTTTACCTGGCGATCTATGGCCTGCTCAAACCCTTGGCCAACTTTCCCCGGCCGCTGTCGGTGCTCGGTGCGCAGGCGGTGCATGTGCTGGGCGAGCCCAGGTTCGTCCACAGCTTTCCGTCCGGACACGCGGCGTTCGCCGCAGTTCTTGCGGCGAGTTTCGCCTTTTCGCTGCCACGGCGTTGGGGTGCGCTGCTGTGGATCTTCGTGCTGTGGGTCTGCTGGTCGCGCATCGCGGTGGGGGCGCATTTTCCGGCAGACGTCCTGGGCGGCGCCCTTGTAGGCCTGGTTTGCGCGCTGGCTGCGCACTGGCTCGCGAAGCTCTGGGTCAGGGCCAGTTCCGCTGGCTGAGCGACGCCGTGGGCGTGCACGCCCTCGCAGCGCTGCAGACCGCAAGACGTCACTTTCCATGAAAAACGCCCCGCATATCGGGGCGTTTTTCAGAATCGTGCAGTGCAGATTCAGGTGAACTTGCGGGTAGCCATGAAACGGTCGAACTCGTTGTCCGCAAAGCGGAACCACAGAATGTCGTCGTTGCGGAACTTGGCCCAGTCGGTATAGACCTTCTTCCAGTTGGCGTTGCTGGCGGAGAGCTCGTTGTAGAGATCGTTGGACGCCTTGAACGCGGCCTCCATCACATCTTTCGGGAAGCCCTGCAACTTGGCGCCCTTGCCCACCAGTTCCTTGAGCGCCGGCGGGTTCTTGGCGTCATACATGGCCTGCATGTTGATGTGCGCGTGCGACGCCGCGATCTCGACGATCGATTTGTATTCGGGCGACAGCGCGTTGTAGGCCTTCTGGTTGACGAACAGATCAAGTTGCGGACCGCCTTCCCACCAGCCCGGATACAGGTAGTTCTTGGCGACCTTGTAGAAGCCCAGCTTCAGGTCGTCGTACGGCCCGATCCACTCGGCGGCGTCGATGGTGCCCTTTTCCAGCGAGGGATAGATGTCGCCGCCGGGAATGTTCTGCGGCACCACGCCGATGCGCTCGATCACCTTGCCGGCGAAGCCGCCGATGCGCATCTTCAGGCCCTTCATGTCGGCCAGGCTCTTGATGGGCTTGCGGAACCAGCCGCCCATCTGTGCTCCGGTGTTGCCACAGGGGAAGTTGACGATGTTGTACTGGCTGTAGAACTCGCGCATGAGCTTGAGACCGTTGCCCTG
>JAGDVQ010000030.1:1130-8442 GCA_023255715.1 Thiomonas sp. | reverse complement strand
GACCCCAGCCGCGCCGCACTCGAAGGCGTCGATCCGGCACAGGTGCAGCAGCAGCTGGCGACGCTGATCGGCGGCAGCGTGGTCACGCAGCTGCAGCAGGGGCCGAAAATGGTCGGGGTGCGGCTGTGGACGCCGCTGGCGTTGCGCCAGACCACCGACGACATCGCGCAGCTGCCGCTGCGCGCGCCCGACGGCCATGTGTTCCCCCTCGGGCGGATCGCCACGCTCAAAATCCTCACCGGCCAGCCGGAAATCCACCGCGAAAACCTCAAGGCTATGGCGGCGGTGACCGCACGCATCAGCGGGCGCGACCTGGGTTCGACGATTGCCGCGGTCAAGCGCATCATCGACGCGCCCGGCTACTTCCCCCCCGGGGTCTATGCCCAGCTCGGCGGCCTGTACAAGCAGCAACAGATCGCGTTCAAGGGCTTGCTGCAGGTGCTCGCCGCCGCGGTGCTGCTGGTGTTTTTGCTGCTGCTGTTCCTGTACGAGCGGTTCAAGGTCGCGGTCGCCATTCTGGCCATGCCGCTGCTGGCGCTGCCCGCGGTGTTCATCGGGCTGTGGGCGGCAGGCATCGAGCTCAACATCTCGGCGATGATGGGCATGACCATGATTGTCGGCATCGTCACCGAAGTGGCGATTTTCTACTTCAGCGAGGTGCAGGCGCTGCAGCGCGCGCAAACCGGGCTGGCGCTCGACGCCGCGCTGGTGGCCGCCGGGCAGAACCGTCTGCGGCCGATTGCCATGACCACGCTGGCCGCAATCCTCACCCTGGCGCCGCTGGCGCTTGCGCTGGGACAGGGCTCGGCGATGCAGCAGCCGTTGGCCGTGGCCATCATTTCAGGGCTTGCGGTGCAGATGCCGCTGGTGCTGCTGCTCATGCCGGTGCTGTTCAAGCTGCTGCGCGGGCGGCTGGACGACGCGCAAGACAGCGACAATTCTGCCCAGCCCGCCGTTTCTGCCATCACCGAATGAACCATGCGCATCCTTTTGGTTGAAGACGATCACATGCTCGGAGCCGCCACCCGCCAGGCGCTGCGCGACGCCGCGCACGCGGTCGACTGGGTGCTCGACGGCGCCTCGGCGCTGGCCGCTGCTCAGGGCGGCGAATATGAGCTGATGCTGCTCGACCTGGGCCTGCCCAAGCGCGACGGCCTGTCGGTGCTGCAGGCGCTGCGCCAGGCCGGCAGCGGCATGCCCATCCTCATCCTCACCGCGCGCGACGGGGTGGAAGACCGCGTGCGCGGACTCGACCTCGGCGCCGACGACTATCTGGTCAAGCCATTCGAGAGTGCCGAGCTGCTCGCGCGCATCCGCGCGGTGGCGCGGCGCCAGGGCGGGCAGGCGCAGCCGGTGCTGAGCAACGGCATGATTTCGCTCGACCCGGTCACCCGCGAAGTGCAGTATCAGGGCCAGACCCAGCGCCTGACCGCACGCGAATACGCGCTGCTGCACGCCCTGCTGCTGCGCCCTGGCGCGATCCTGTCGCGCAGCGAACTCGAAGACCGCATCTACGGCTGGAACGAGGAGGTGGAGAGCAATGCGGTGGAATTTCTGATCCACAGCCTACGCAAAAAGCTCGCGCCGGAAGTGATCAAGAACGTGCGCGGCGTGGGCTGGCTGGTGCCGCGCACCGATCCCGAGGACAAGCCATGAGCCCGCTGGTCGCGATGCGCCACTGGGGCGCGCAATCGCTGCTGCGGCGGCTGTGGCTGTGGATGACGGTCAGCGTCGTCGCCGTCGGCCTGGGTACCGCAGCGCTGTCGTATTTCTTTGGTTATCAGGAGGCCAACGAACTGCAGGACGCGCAACTGCGGCAGATCGCCAGCCTGGTGCACCGCTGGGGCAACTTTCCCGACAGCGCGCTCAACCCCGCAGGCGCCGATGTGGACAAGGACGCGCGCATCGTGGTGCAGCGGCTGGGCGCGCCGGTCGGCCCGCAGGGGCTGCAACTGCCCGCGCATCTTGCCGACGGCATGCATGTGGTGCAAAGCGGCGGCCATGCCTGGCGGGTGTTCGTGCGGCAGGGCGACCAGGGCCGCATCGCCGTGGCGCAGCGCACCGACCTGCGCACCGATGCCGCGATCGACAGCGCGCAGCGCACGCTGTTTCCGCTGCTCGCGCTCATTCCCCTGCTGGCCTTGCTGTCGGCCTGGGTGGTGCGGCGCGCACTGCGGCCGCTGCGGCAGATGGCGCAGGGCGTGGACGCGCGCAGCGAGTCCGATCTGCAACCCCTGCCCGAGGCCGATGTGCCGCAGGAAGTGCTGCCCTTCGTGCGCTCGATCAACCGCCTGCTGCAACGTCTGCATGCGGCGATGGAACAGCAGCGCCGCTTTGTCGCCGATGCCGCGCACGAGCTGCGCACGCCGATCGCCGTGCTCAGCATGCAGGTGGACAACCTGGGGCCGCTGCAGCTCGAACCCGAAGCCCGCACGCGCATCGGCGCGCTGCAGCAGGGCCTGCGCCGCGCCCGCGCCGTGGTCGAGCAACTGCTCAGCCTGGCGCGCTCGCAGGGCGAGCAGTCCACCGCCTGGCAGCACATCGACCCGGCGCAGGTGGTGCGCGAGGTGATCACCGATCTGCTGCCGCTGGCAGAAAGCCGCAACATCGACCTCGGTCTGGACCACGCCGACGCAGCGCAGATGCGTACCGACCCGGCGCAGCTCTACACCCTGCTGCGCAACGCGGTGGACAATGCGCTGCGCTACACGCCGGAGGGAGGCCGCGTCGATCTGCGGGTGCTGGCGGCGGAGGGTGCTCTGGTGATCGAAGTGCAGGACACCGGCCCCGGCATCCCGCCCGAGCTGCTCGAACAGGTGTTCGAGCCCTTCGTGCGCCTGCCGGGTACAGAAAGCGAAGGCAGCGGTTTGGGGCTGTCCATCGTCCGCCAGATCGCGCAGCGCCTGGGCGGCAAGGTGACGCTGTTAAACGCGCCCGGCGGCGGGCTGATCCTGCGCTACGTCCAGCCGGTCGCGCCGCTCACCGCGGCCAGATCAGCCCAAAATTGAAGGTGATGCGGCACTTGCCAAGATCGAAGGTCACGGTTTCATCGACCACGTCGCCGAGCTTGACGTAGCGCCCGTCTTGCAGGCGATAGACCTTGCAGACCCGGTCGTCGACATTGACCATGACGTAATACCGCACGCCCTCGGTCTCGTAAATGGTGAACTTGGCGTTTTGGTCTTTCAGCGCAGTGGACTTGGAGAGGATTTCGAACACCAGCTCGGGGGCGCGGGTGAGGTAGGCACCCTCCACCGGATGACAGACCACCAGATTGTCGGGTTGCACCACGGTGTCGTCGCGGATGCGCCAGTCCACCGGCAGCAGGGCGCGACATTCGGCGCAGTCTTTCAGCGCGTCCTGCAACAACCAGGCGATGCGATTGCTCACGGTCTGATGCGCAATCGACGGCGCGGGCGACATGGCATGGGGCACACCGCCGATCAATTCCCATCGGCCTTCCCAGAGCTTGTAGTCGTCGTAGGTGTAGTGCGGCGGGTCGAATGCGTGGGCTCTGGACATGCTTTGCTCCTGTCTGTTGCCGATGGTAGCGCGGCGCCTCACGCCGGCTGCACCCGGTAAATCTTCGCCGACGCGCCATCCGAGATCAGGTACAGCGCCCCGTCCGGCCCCTGGCGCACGTCGCGGATGCGCTCGCCCAGATCGGCGAACAGCGCCTCGCGCGCCACCACCTTATTGCCGTCGAGCTGCAGCCGCCATAGCGCCTGTCCGGCGAGCGCGCCGAGGAACAGGCTGCCGCGCCATTGTGGAAACAGGCTGGCGGTGTAGAACGCCATGCCGCACGGCGCGATCGAGGTCGGCACCCAGTAAGTGATCGGCTGCTCCATGCCCGGCGCGCTGGTCGCCCCGCCCACCGGGGTGCAGTTGCCCACCGGCGCGCCGTATTCGCAGCCGTAGGAAACCTTCGGCCAGCCGTAATTGCGCCCGGCGCGGGTGATGTTGACCTCGTCGCCACCCTGCGGGCCGTGCTCGTGGGTCCACAGCTCACCCGTGGTCGGGTGGATCGCCGCGCCCTGCACGTTGCGGTGGCCGTAGCTCCAGATTTCGGGCCGCGCATCGGCACGGCCGACGAAGGGATTGTCCGGCGGCACGCTGCCGTCCGGGCGAATGCGCACCACCTTGCCCAGGGTGTTGGACAAATCCTGCGCCGCGTCGCGCTGGCTGAAGCGGTCGCCCAGGGTGACGAACAGCGTGCCGTCCGGCGCGAACGCGAGCCGCGAGCCGAAGTGCGCGGTGCTGTCGATCTTGGGCGTCTGGCGGAAGATCACCTGCACCGCGTTCAGCTGCGTGCCGTCTGCAGACAGCACGGCGCGCGCCACTGCGGTACCGTTGCGCCCGGCATCCGCCCCACTGCCCGGCTCGGCGTAGCTCAGATAGATGCGGCGATTGCTGCCAAACGCGGGGTCGAGCGCGACATCGAGCAACCCGCCCTGCCCGCGCGCATCCACCGCAGGCACGCCGGCGATCGGCGCGCCGATGCGCCCGTCGAGCGAGACGATGCGCAGCGCCCCGGTGCGCTCGGTCACCAGCATGCGGCCATCGGGCAGGAACACCAGCGCCCAGGGCCGCGACAGGCCACTGGCGACGATGCGCACCGTGGGCTGCGGGTTGCGCGCCGCTGGTCCGGACGCCGCCGAGGCCGCTGATGCCGGAAACTCGCCCCAGACCAGCACCGCCCCGCCGCCACAGGCGGCGAGTGCAGTGCTGCCCATGCCGGCGCCAAGCCAGCGCAGCGCGCGGCGGCGCGGTGGGCTTGGCAGTTGATTGAGATGCGTCATCGCGTGCTCCTCCTTGCGGTCAAGACTGGCCGCGCGCACCGGCCGAATCAGGCGATCTGCTGCGCGTCGGTATCGTGATCGTCACCGCCGCCGAACACCCGCTGGCGCAGCGCCGCGAGCTGATCGCGCACTCGCGCGGCCTGTTCGAACTCCAGATTGCGAGCGTGCTCCGTCATGCGCTTTTCCAGACGCTTGATTTCGCGCGCCACGTCCTGCGGGTTGTCGATCTGCAGTTCCGCGATTTCACGCTCCACGCTGCCAGCGCGCAAGCCCTTGCCCGGGGTCTGCACCACGCCGTCGATCAGATCGCGCACCGACTTGTTCAGCGCCGTTGGCGTGATGCCATGCGCGGCATTGAAGGCAATCTGCCTGGCGCGGCGGCGCTCGGTTTCATCGATGGCACGGCGCATCGAATCGGTGATGCGGTCGCCATACAGAATGGCCATGCCGCTGACATTGCGCGCAGCGCGACCAATGGTCTGGATCAGCGAGCGCGTGGAGCGCAGAAAACCCTCCTTGTCCGCATCCAGAATGGCCACCAGCGACACCTCTGGAATGTCCAGCCCTTCGCGCAGCAGGTTGATGCCCACCAGCACGTCGAACACGCCCAGCCGCAGATCGCGCAGGATTTCCACCCGCTCGACGGTGTCGATGTCGGAATGCAGATAGCGCACCTTCACCCCGTTCTCGTCGAGATAGTCGGTGAGCTGCTCGGCCATGCGCTTGGTCAGGGTGGTGATGAGCACGCGCTCGCCCTTGTTCACCCGCAGGCGGATTTCTCCGAGCACATCGTCCACCTGCTGCGTGGCGGGCCGCACCTCGATCAGCGGATCGACCAGCCCGGTGGGCCGCACCACCTGCTCGACCACCTGATCGGCATGTTGCTCCTCGTAGTCCGCCGGGGTGGCGGAAACGAACACCGTCTGCCGCATCTTGCGCTCGAATTCCTCGAACTTCAGCGGCCGGTTGTCCAGCGCCGACGGCAGGCGAAAGCCGTAATCGACCAGGGTTTGCTTGCGCGCGCGGTCGCCGTTGTACATGCCGTTGAACTGGCCGATGAGCACGTGGCTCTCGTCGAGGAACATGATGGCGTCGGGCGGCAGATAGTCCACCAGCGTGGGCGGCGGCTCGCCCGGCGCAGCGCCCGAAAGATGCCGCGAGTAGTTCTCGATGCCCTTGCAATGCCCGATCTCTGTGAGCATTTCCAGATCGAACCGGGTGCGCTGTTCCAGCCGCTGCGCCTCCACCAGCTTGCCCATGCCGGTGAGCTCCTTCACCCGGTCCCGCAGCTCCAGCTTGATGCCTTCCACAGCCTCGAGCACCTTCTCGCGCGGGGTGACGTAATGCGAACTGGGGTAGATGGTGAAGCGCGGAATCTTCTGCCGCACCACGCCGGTGAGCGGGTCGAACAGGCTGAGCGACTCGATCTCGTCGTCGAACAGCTCGATGCGCACCGCCAGCTCCGCATGCTCGGCGGGGAAGATGTCGATGCGGTCGCCGCGCACGCGAAAGGTGCCGCGGGTGAAGTCCACCTCGTTGCGCTGGTATTGCATGCGCACCAGTTGCGCAATCACGTCGCGCTGGCCGATACGGTCGCCGGTGCGCACGGTGAGAATCATGGCGTGATAGTCCGACGGATTGCCGATGCCGTAAATCGCGCTGACGCTGGCCACGATCACCACGTCGCGGCGCTCGAGCAGGCTCTTGGTGGCCGACAGGCGCATCTGCTCGATGTGCTCGTTGATCGCGCTGTCCTTCTCGATGAACAGATCGCGCTGCGGCACGTAGGCTTCGGGCTGGTAATAGTCGTAATAGCTGACGAAATACTCCACCGCGTTCTTCGGAAAGAACTCGCGGAACTCGCTGTAGAGCTGCGCGGCGAGCGTCTTGTTCGGCGCGAACACGATGGCCGGGCGCCCCATGCGGGCAATCACATTGGCCATGGTGTAGGTCTTGCCCGAGCCCGTCACACCCAGCAGGGTCTGAAAGCTCAGGCCGTCACCCAGCCCTTCGGTCAGTTGCGCAATCGCCGTGGGCTGATCCCCAGCCGGTGGATAGGGCTGGTAGAGCCGAAACGGGGAATCGGCGAAGCTGACAAACTTGTCCGGGTCGAGCGACGGAACGGGTTGCGGTGCGGACATGGGCGAATGATCGAAGCAGGTTGGAGGGGCCGTCTGCACGGCGCAACAGCAGGCCCGAGGCGACAGGCACGGGGCGTAAAATTGCGAGACTTGACCGCGCTTGATGGAAACGAATTGTCCCGCAAGCGCGGTTTTTCCGTCACCTCACCCCACATCTCCCATGACCCAGTCGCTTTTTTCCCGCGTGGAAATGGCCCCGCGCGATCCCATCCTCGGCCTGAACGAACAATTTGCCGCTGACCCCAACCCGAACAAGGTCAACTTGGGCATCGGCGTCTACACCGACGCCGATGGCAAGCTGCCGCTGCTGGCCTGCGTCAAAGCCGCCGAGGCGCAGATGATGCAGGCTCCGAAGCCGCGCGGCTACCTGCC
>JAGDVQ010000030.1:0-1120 GCA_023255715.1 Thiomonas sp. | reverse complement strand
GATACACGAACCACCAAGGTCAACCTTGGCGTGGGCGTTTACTGCAACGAGGAGGGTAAGATTCCACTCTTGCGTGCCGTTGCCGAAGCGGAAGCCATTCGCGTGGCGCAACACGCCGCCCGTGGTTACTTGCCGATCGACGGCATCGCCGCGTACGACAAGGCGGTGCAGGGGCTGGTGTTCGGCGAGGGCAGCGAGGCAGTCACCTCCGGCCGCGTCGCCACGGTGCAGGGACTGGGCGGCACCGGCGGGCTGAAGGTGGGCGCGGACTTTCTCAAGCGCGTCAACCCGAACGCGCAGGTGCTGATCTCCGACCCGAGCTGGGAAAACCACCGCGCGCTGTTCGAGGCCGCAGGCTTCACTGTGGGCACCTACCCGTATTACGACGCCGCGAAACAGGGCGTGAACGTCGACGCCATGCTGGCCACGCTGAACGCAGCAAGCGCAGGCACCATCGTCGTGCTGCACGCCTGCTGCCACAACCCCACCGGCTACGACCTCACCCCGGCACAGTGGGACCAGGTGATCGCCACTCTCAAGGCGCGCGGCCTGGTGCCCTTCCTCGACATGGCCTATCAGGGCTTTGGCGAAGGCATCGCCGAAGACGGCGCCGTCATCCAGCAGTTCCTCACCTCCGGCATGGACTTCTTCGTCGCCACCTCGTTCTCCAAGAGCTTCTCGCTCTATGGCGAGCGCGTGGGCGCGCTCAGCGTGGTCTGCGCCAGCAAGGACGAAGCCGCCCGCGTGCTGTCGCAACTCAAGCGCGTGATCCGCAGCAACTACTCCAACCCGCCCACCCACGGCGCGCAGATCGTCGCCACCGTGCTCGGCTCGCCCGAACTCCGCGCTCAGTGGGAGCGAGAGCTTGCCGGCATGCGCGAGCGCATCCGCGCCATGCGCTCCACCTTGGTGGACAAACTCACCGCCGCCGGGGTGAAGGGCGATCTGTCCTACATCACCCGGCAAAAAGGCATGTTCAGCTATTCGGGTCTGAACCCCGCGCAAATGGAACGCCTGCGCACCGAATTCGGCGTCTATGGCGTGTCCACCGGGCGGATCTGCGTTGCCGCGCTCAATCTGCACAACGTGGATTACGTCGCCAAGGCGATTGCCACGGTGA
>JAGDVQ010000080.1:30484-39753 GCA_023255715.1 Thiomonas sp. | reverse complement strand
GCTGGCGCAGGCCCTGGCCCCGGCGTCGAGCAGCGCCTGCGGCACTTTGCTGCGGGTGTGGACGTAGAGCGTATGCCCGCCTGCGAGCAAGTGGCCCGCCATCGGCGCGCCCATGATGCCCAGGCCGATGAATCCAAGAGTTGCCATGCGAATCTCCGTTTTGGTCTGTGTTTGTGTTTACACCGCGGCCAGCCAGCCCAGACCCGCGGTGGTGGTGGTTTTGGGCTTGTATTCGCAGCCGATCCAGCCGCCGTAGCCGATGCGGTCGAGATGCTGGAACAGAAAGCGGTAGTTGATCTCGCCGGTGCCCGGCTCATGGCGGCCGGGGTTGTCGGCCAGCTGCACGTGCGCGATGCGCGGCAGGTGCTTTTGCAGGGTCGCAGCGAGCTCGCCTTCCATGCG
The DNA here is from genome assembly GCA_023255715.1 of Thiomonas sp. Lineage (GTDB taxonomy): Bacteria > Pseudomonadota > Gammaproteobacteria > Burkholderiales > Burkholderiaceae_C > Thiomonas. The sequence goes on along the minus strand of JAGDVQ010000080.1, from coordinate 39,351 downwards.
CTGCATGTGGTAGATGTCGTACTGCAGGAACAGGTTGTCGGCGCCGACTTGGTCGATGATGTCCAGCGCCTGCTGCGTGCCGTGCAGGTAGAAGCCGGGGATGTCGAAGGTGTTGATCGGCTCGATCAGCAGGCGGATGCCATGCCTGCCGAGCTGCCCGGCGGCGTAGCGCAGGTTGTCGATCAGGGTGGCGTGCAGCACGGCGGGGTCGGCACCGGCAGGCGCCTTGCCCGCCAGGCAGTTGAGCTGGGTCACGCCCAGCGCCTGAGCGTAGTCGATCGCCTTGGCCACGCCGTCGCGGAATTCGGCCACGCGCTCGGGCAGGCAGGCGATGCCGCGCTCGCCCGCATCCCAGTCGCCCGCGGGCAGGTTGTGCAGCACGATCTGCACCCCGGCTTCCAGCGCGGCGTTGCGCACCTGCTGGGCGGTGTGGGCGTAGGGAAAGAGGAATTCCACCGCCTTGAATCCGGCGCGGGCGGCGGCCTCGAAGCGGTCGATGAACGGCTCTTCGGTGAAGAGCATGGTGAGATTGGCGGCGAATTTGGGCATGGTTCAAACTTGGGCAGGTTGCAGGTCGATGACGGGGTCGAACTCGGTGATGGCGTCGATTTCGGCGCCCATCGCGATATTGGTCACGCGCTCCAGAATGATCTCGACCACCACGGGAACGGCATAGTCCTTCATCAGCCTGCGCGCCTGCGCCAGCGCGGGCTGGATCTGGTTCGGGTCGAACACGCGAATGGCCTTGCAGCCCAACCCTTCGGTGACCTTGACGAAGTCGATGCCATAGCCGCTCACCTCGGGCGAATTCACGTTGTCGAACGACAGTTGCACGCAGAAATCCATGTCGAACTGACGCTGGCCCTGACGGATCAGGCCGAGGTAGGAATTGTTCACCACGATGTGGATGTAAGGCAGCTTGAACTGCGCGCCCACCGCCAGCTCCTCGATCAGAAACTGGAAGTCGTAGTCGCCCGAAATCGCCACCACATCGGCGGTCGGGTCGGCGACCACGACGCCCAGTGCTGCCGGCATGGTCCAGCCCAGCGGCCCGGCCTGGCCGGCGTTGATCCAGTGCCGCGGCTTTTCCACCTTGAGCAGTTGCGCCGCAGCGATTTGCGACAGGCCGATGGTCGTGACATAGCGGGTGTCGGCGTCGAAGAACTCGACCATCTCCTTGTACACCCGGTGCGGCTTGATCGGGATCTGGTCGTAGTCCCATTTGCGCAGCAGGGTCTGCACCTGCTGCCGGCAGGCGCGCGCCCAGGCGCTGCGGTCCTTGAGCCGCCCTGCGGCCTTGCGTTCGCGCGCCACCGCGATGAACAGCTCGAGCGCGGCTTTGGCGTCGGAGGCGATGCCGTAGTCGGGCATGAACACCCGGCCGATCTGCGTCGGCTCGATGTCCACATGGATGATCTTGCGCCCCTTGGTATAGACCTCGGGCGAGCCGGTGTGGCGGTTGGCCCAGCGGTTGCCGATGCCCAGCACCAAGTCGGAGGCGAGCAGGTTGGCGTTGCCGCCGCGGTGCGAGGTCTGCAGCCCGACCATGCCGGCCATCAGCGGATGGCTGTCGCCGATCGCGCCCCAGCCCATCAGCGTCGGGATCACCGGCACCCCGGTGAGTTCGGCAAACTGCACCAGCAGATCGCTGGCGTCGGCGTTGATGATGCCGCCACCGGCGACGATCAACGGGCGCTCGGCGGCATCGAGCATGTCCAGCGCCTTTTCGATCTGCGCACGGGTCGCCGCGGGCTTGTACACGGCAAGCGGCGCGTAGGTGTCGGGGTCGAACTCGATGGTTGCGAGCTGCACGTCGAGCGGCAGGTCGATCAGCACCGGCCCGGGGCGGCCCGAGCGCATGAGGTGAAACGCCTGCTGGAACACCTGCGGCACCTGCGCGGGTTCGCGCACCGTGACCGCCCATTTGCACACCGGCTTGGCGATGGCTTCGATGTCCACCGCCTGGAAGTCTTCCTTGTACAGCCGCGCGCGCGGAGCCTGGCCGGTGATGCACAGAATGGGAATGGAATCGGCAATCGCCGAATACAGCCCGGTGATCATGTCGGTTCCCGCCGGGCCGGAGGTGCCGATGCACACGCCGATATTGCCGGGTGCCGCGCGGGTATAGCCCTCGGCCATGTGCGAGGCGGCCTCGACGTGGCGCGCCAGCACATGCGCGATGTGGCCGTTGCTGCGCAGCGCGGAGTACAGCGGGTTGATCGCCGCGCCGGGCACGCCGAAGGCCTGATGCACGCCTTCCTTTTCCAGCACCAGCACCGCGGCATCGACCGCACGCATTTTCGCCATGACTTGCACTCCTGAGAATTGCTTCGCTCGCGCGGTGCACGAGCCGGTCAGGACAGTCTATTGGCGCGATATTTCTTTGTTAATACCACTCAAAAGTGAATGATTAAATCCTTTTAACCCACTAATCACGCGGCTCGCTCCACAACTTGCCGCCCGTGGCCCAGTGCGACTTGGGCACCTCGAAGAGGATGATGTCCACCGCGTCGGGCGAACACTTGAGCGTGTCGACCACGGCCTGGGTGATGTTCTCGACCAGTTGCTTCTTGACCTCGGGGCTGCGACCCTCGAACAGGTCGATGCGGATGGCGGGCATGGGTTCTCCTGCGGATCAATCAAGGGACACAGCTTACTTCGCCGACTTGTGCTTGCGTCGCGCCTTCACGCCGTCGGCCAGCACTTGCATCAGTTCGACCGAATCGTCCCACGGCAGGCAGGCGTCGGTGATGCTCTGGCCGTAGGTCAGCTTGGCCGGGTCGTCCTTGCCGGGGGTGAACTTCTGCGCTCCGCCATGCAGGTGGCTCTCGGCCATCACGCCGAAAATGCAGCGCTCGCCCGCAGCGAGCTGCGCGGCGATGTCGCGCGCGACGTCGAGCTGGCGCATGTGCTGCTTGGCGCTGTTGGCATGCGAGCAGTCGATCATCAGACGGCAGTCGAGCTTGGCGTCTTCGAGCGCAGCGCAGGCGGCGCGCACACTGGCGGCGTCGTAGTTCGGCGTCTTGCCGCCGCGCAGAATCACGTGCGTGTCCTTGTTGCCGCGGGTCTGCACGATCGCCACCTGGCCGTTTTTGTGGACCGACAGAAAGGAGTGAGGGCGACGCGCAGCATGAATGGCGTCGGTGGCGATGCGCAGGCTGCCGTCCGTGCCATTCTTGAAGCCGATCGGCGCCGACAGCCCCGAGGCCAGCTCGCGGTGCACCTGGCTCTCCGTCGTGCGGGCACCGATCGCGCCCCACGAGATGAGATCGGCGATGTACTGCGGCGAAATCACATCGAGGAATTCGCTGCCTGCCGGCACACCCAGACGGTTGATGTCGATGAGCAGCTCGCGCGCAATGCGCAGCCCCTCGTCGATGCGGAAGCTCTCGTCCAGATACGGATCGTTGATCAGCCCTTTCCAGCCCACCGTGGTGCGCGGCTTTTCGAAATACACCCGCATGACGATTTCCAGCTCGCCCGCGTGCTGCCTGCGCAGCGCGGCCAGGCGCTGCGCGTACTCCAGCGCGGCCTTGGGGTCGTGGATCGAGCAGGGGCCGATGATGAGCAGCAGCCGGTCGTCCTCGCCGTGGATGATGCGGTGCAGCGCCTGGCGCGTGTCGGCCACCAGGGTTTCGACCGGCGTGTCGGCAATCGGAAAGAAGCGGATCAGGTGATCTGGCGGCGGCAGCGGCACGATGTGCTTGATGCGCGCGTTGTCGGTGCGGGAGGTCTTGTCTTCCTGCGGCTTGTGCAAGGAGTCTGCGGCGGATTTGGACTGCATCGGGGGCTCTCCGGCTGGCGTTGGATTCAGGCGTGCCGACTGCGCGGCGGCAACTTGGGGGTCTGGGGCTGTGATGGAATCGAACATGATGGTTTGCACCGCGTGTTGCCCATCGCCCGACCAAAAAAAACCGCCGGGCTGGGCCGGCGGTTTTTGAGGATTTGTGGGCTGCGCGTCAGCCTCTCCCTCCGCCGGTGCGGTGCGAGAAAAACCAGAAACCAAAAAAGTAGAAGCGGTTTGCGGTCATGGCTGTTTGCGTCTGTGAAGCTCGATTGAAGCAGAACGGCGGCAGCCTGGCAAGCAAACCGCCGATTTGCGCGCAAAACGCGTGACGAATTGTCGCAACGCAACGGCAGCGGTGGGTTCCTGCGAACCGCGCAGCGAAAGACACAGATCGACTGTTTATGATGCATGGCCTGATCCTGGGCCACCAACCCTGCTCCCCGCGTGTGGGAAGCCTCCACGACGCCGCCGATGTCTGCAACACCCAAATCTTCCCGAACGTTCTGGACCCGCTTGTCGTGGGTTCTGCTCGCGCTCGCCGTCGTCGCAGCTGTTCTGTGGTGGCGCAGCCGCCCGCCCATCGTGCCCGGCTACAGGATCGAGACCCGCAATCTGGTGCAGAACGTGGTGGCCACGGGCTATGTCATCACGCCATCGCGGGTGCAGGTGGCGAGTGAAATCACCGGTACTGTGGTCAAGCGACTGGTCGATCGCGGCGCGCATGTCAAGGCCGGGCAGGTGTTGCTGGAATTGCGGGCCGACCAGACTTCTGCCCAGCTCGATCAGGCCCGCGCGGCGCTGCGTCAACTGGTTGAACAATCGCGCCCGCAGGCCGCCGCCGCACTGGCGCAGGCCAAGGTGCAGCTCGAGCAGGCCGAGCGTGATTTCAAGCGCGCTCAGGGCGTGTTCGACGCCGGTGGCGGCTCGGCGCAGCAGCTTGAGCAGGCACAGACCGCCTTGCGCAACGCCCGCCAGCAGCGCGACAGCGCGCAGGCCGCGTATGCCGCAGTGGCGCCCGGCGGCGCGCAGCAGCGCGTGCTGGAGGCGGCGCTCAACGCCGCCAGTGCGGTGAATGCGCGCAATGTGGTGCGCGCCGGAGTTTCCGGCGTGGTGCTGGCGCGCAATGTCGAGGTCGGAGACACGGTCACACCCGGCCAGTCGCTGTTCACCCTGGCGATGGACGGGGCCACGGAAATCCTGCTGCCGGTCAACGAACAGAGCATCGGCAATCTGCAGATCGGACAGCAGGCGCGCTGCGTGGCGGACGCCTATCCCGACCGCAGCTTTGCGGCGCAGGTGAGTTTTCTGGCGCCGCAGGTCGATCGCACCACGGGCACGCTGGAGGTGCGCCTGCGCGTGCCCGAGCCGCCGTCCTGGCTCAAGCAGGACATGACGGTGTCGGCCGACATCGTCACCGCGCAGCGGAGCAACACGCTGGTCGTGCCCAACGACGCGCTGCGCAACGTCAATGGCGACCGGGCTTCGGTGCTGGTCCTGCGCAACGGTCGGGCGCAGGATCAGCAGGTCAAGCTGGGGCTGCAGGGGCTGACGCTGACGCAGGTGGTCTCGGGCCTGACCTCCGGCGAGTCGGTGCTGGCCGGCAGTGGCGTGACACCGGGCGCCCGGGTGCGGCTGCAGGTCCTGCCGCTGCCCAGCGCCGCGGCCAGTGCTGCGGCGTCAGGCAATGACCTGCCCATGCCGGGCCGCTGAGCCTGCGAGCAGCTGCGCCCATGCGTCTGTCCTGGAATATCGCCCTGCAGTTCCTGCGGGATGGCCGCGCGCAGTCGCTGCTCATCCTCATCGGCATCGCCGTGGGCTCGGCGGTCATCGTGTTCATCACCGCGCTGGTCACGGGCTTGCAGGGCAATATCGTCAACCGCACGCTGGGCAGTCAGCCGCAGATCGTGGTCAAGGCGCCGGATCTGGTGCCGCTGACCCCGCCGCCCGCGTCCAACACGGTGTACCTGTCGCAGATCGACCCCCGGCCGCAGCGGCTGCGCGGCATCGACAATGCCGCTGCAGTGCTCCATGCCATCCGCAACATGCCGGACGTGAAGGCCGCCACGCCCGTGGTCTCCGGCCCGGCATTTGCGCAGCGCGGCAATGCGGTGCGGGCAGTGGCCATCCTCGGCATCGAGCCGTCGAGCTATGTGCGCATCATTCCGATCAACACCGACATCGTCGCCGGGCAGTTTGCCGTGGGCGCGGAAAAAATCCTCATCGGCTCGCGACTGGCCTCCGATCTCGGACTGAGCATTGGCGACACCCTGCGCCTGACCGGCCCCGCTGGCCAGGCGCAGGCGTTTCGCGTCGCGGGCATTTTCACCATCGGCGTGCGGGACGTGGACGAGCGCCAGGTCTACCTCGGCCTGCAGCAGGCGCAGACCCTGCTGGGGCTGCCCGGCTCGACCACGGAAATCGATCTGAGCGTGAACGATCTGTTCAGCGCGCAGGCCATTGCCGCGCGCATCGCCCGCACCTTCGACGTCAAGGCCGAGAGCTGGATGACGACCAACAGCCAGTTGCTCAACGCGCTGCGCTCGCAATCGCTTTCGACCAACATCATCCGCCTGTCGATTGCGCTGTCGGTGGCGCTGGGCATCGCCAGTGTGCTGGCGGTCAGCGTGGTGCAGCGCACCCGCGAAATCGGCATCCTGCGCGCCATGGGTGCCACGCGGTTGCGCATGATGTCGGTGTTTCTCATCCAGGGCGGCGTGCTGGGGCTGATCGGCTCCACCATCGGCGCCCTGCTCGGGGTCAGTCTGGTCTATGTGTTCAACACCTCGGGGCCGCGATTGTTCCCGGTGACCATCAGCCCGTGGCTGGTGCCGCAGGCCATGCTGATTGCCACGCTGGCGGGCATTGTTGCCGCATTCGCTCCGGCGCGGCGCGCATCCCACCTCGATCCGGTCGAAGCCATCCGCACCGTCTGATTGCCGCCGATGCCCAACGCCGCAACCCCGTCCACGCCCCCCGTGCTGCACCTGGAAGGCCTGCGCAAGGCCTATGGCGCGGGCACGCCGCTCGAAGTCGAAGTGCTGCACGGCATCGATCTGACGCTGCATGGCGGCGAATTCGCCGCGCTCATCGGCCCATCGGGCTCGGGCAAGAGCACGCTGCTCAACCTCATCGGTCTGCTCGATACGCCCAGCGGCGGCGAAATCCATGTGCAAGGTCGGCCCACAGTCGCCTTGAACGATGCCGAGCGCACCGCGCTGCGCGGCCGCACCCTGGGCTTCGTGTTTCAGTTCCATCACCTCATCAACGCCTTCAGCGTGCTCGACAACGTGATGATGCCCGCGCTGCTCGGCGGGGCGCCGCGCGATGGGGCCACGCGCGACCGCGCCCTCGAACTGCTCGACGCCGTGGGTCTGGCGATGCACGCCCACAAGCGCCCGACAGAGCTCTCCGGCGGACAGCAGCAGCGGGTGGCCATCGCCCGCGCGCTGATGATCCGCCCGCCCATCCTGCTGGCGGACGAGCCGACCGGCAATCTCGATTCACGCTCGGCCGACGAGGTGTTCGCGCTGTTTCGCCGCTTCAACCAGACCTTTGGCTGCGCCGTGCTGCTGGTGACGCACGATCCACGCATCGCCGCGCGTTGCGACCGCGTGCTCGAACTGCTCGATGGCCGTCTGGTTGCGGATCGCAGCAACCCGGCTCAGGCATAATCACAAATAAGAGTCATTCTTATTGGTGGCTGCCGCGATGCGCCTATTTTTTCGTGCTTTCCCTCTTGCTCTCCTGATCCACACGGCCCTGATGTCGCCCGCCCGGTCACAGACCACGGATCCGGGCCTGCAGCTGGCCCCATTCGCCGCCCCCATCACGCCACCGAGCCAGACCTGGAGCAAGGGTCTGAGCACCTCACTGCACCTCGATGCGGAGACGCTTGGCGTCGTTGGCGGCAGTGGTGCGCGCCAGGCCGTGTCCATTGCGGCATTCCAGGCCGCAGCCACGCTGGACACCGCACAGGCCGGCTGGTGGAACGGCGGCCAGTTCGACATCATGCTCATGGGTCTGCGCAGCAACGGCAATCTGCAGACGCTCACCAACACGGTGCAGTTGCCGAGCAATCTCTGGGCACCCAATTTTCTGCGGCTGTACCAGCTGAGCTACCGTCAGCAGCTTGGTCCGGGGTTTGTGCAGGGCGGCATCATGGACATGAACAACACCTTCGACACCGCCGGGGTGGCCGGCCATCTGCACAACGCGTCGTTCGGCATCGCCCCCACACTGACCTCGAACGCCAATATCGCCACCTTCCCCAACCCGGGTCTGGGGCTGATGGGTGGGCTCAACCTGGGCGCCGACTGGTCTGCGCAGGCTGGCGTCTGGCAGGGCGACCCGCCCGGCATGACAGGCGCGCTGCGCCGCGGCATGTTGTGGGTCGCCGAGGCCGACCATACCTGGAGTGGCGCCGAAGACCCCGCTGGCACCCTGAAACTCGGGGCGTGGCATCTGCGGCAGAGCAACCCCGCCTATGGCGCCGACAGTGGCGGGCTGTATGTCGTGAACGAGTGGCGCTGGAAAGATCCGGCCCGGCGCAACTGGGCCGCCTTCCTGCAGGGCGGCTGGAGCCCGGCGGCATCCAACCCGGTGCAGGCGTATGTCGGCGCGGGTGTTCGCGTTGTTGGCATCTATTCCGCGCGACCAGCGGACGTGCTGACCCTTGGCATCGCACAGGCGCGCCTGCGGGCGCTGCCCAGCGAGACCGTGGCGGAAGCGGTGTATTCGCTGCAACTCGCGTCGCACATCTATCTGCAGCCCGACATCCAGCACATTCAGCATCCAGGCGGCGGCACCGGCCAGCAATGGGTGGCGGGGCTGCGGGTGCACATCGAACAGTAGCGTCGGCAACCTACAATGTCGGGTTCCGCGCCTGGTGCGCGCGCCCATCTCTCCACACACCATGAGCCTCAAATGCGGCATCGTCGGACTGCCCAACGTGGGCAAGTCCACCCTCTTCAATGCGCTGACCCAGAGCGCCATACCGGCGGAAAACTATCCCTTCTGCACCATCGAACCCAACACCGGCATCGTGGAACTACCGGACCCGCGGCTCGATCAGCTTGCCGCC
>JAGDVQ010000080.1:21938-30474 GCA_023255715.1 Thiomonas sp. | reverse complement strand
TGGTGGAGTTTGTCGATATTGCCGGCCTGGTCGCGGGTGCCAGCCAGGGCGAAGGGCTGGGCAACCAGTTTCTTGCCCACATCCGTGAAACCGACGCCATCATCAACGTGGTGCGCTGTTTCGAAGATCCCAATGTGATTCACGTCGCCGGGCGGGTCGACCCGATTTCCGACATTGCCGTCATCCAGACCGAGCTTTGCCTGGCCGATCTGGGCACGGCGGAAAAGAGCCTGCACCGCATGAACAAGCAGGGCCGCTCGGGCGACAAGGACGCCAAGCGCGTGGCCGACCTGCTTGAGCGCATCATCCCTGCGCTCAACGAAGCCCGCCCGGTGCGCGCGCTGGGCTTGAGTGCCGAGGAACTCGCCCTGATCGCGCCGCTTTGCCTCATCACGGCCAAGCCCGCCATGTTCGTCGGCAATGTGATGGAAGATGGCTTCGAGGGCAACCCGCACCTCGATCGCCTGCGCGAGTACGCAGCGCAGGAAAACGCGCCGGTGGTGGCCATCTGCGCCAAGCTGGAGAGCGAACTCGCCGGGCTGGATGCCGAGGAAAAGCAGGCCTTCCTGACCGATCTCGGCCTGGAAGAACCGGGGCTGAACCGCCTGATCCGCGCCGCGTTCAAACTGCTCGGCCTGCAGACCTATTTCACCGCAGGGGTGAAGGAGGTGCGCGCCTGGACGGTGCGCATCGGCGCCACCGCACCACAGGCGGCCGCAGTCATCCACACGGATTTCGAGCGCGGCTTCATCCGCGCGCAGACCATCGCCTTCGACGATTTCATCCGCTACGGCGGCGAGCAGGGTGCGAAGGATGCGGGGAAAATGCGCGCAGAAGGCAAGGACTACGTCGTGAAGGATGGCGACGTGCTGCATTTCCTGTTCAACGTCTGATCGCTGCAGACAAACGCATTCGCGGATACAGTGAACGACTTTCGCGCCGCTTCGTGAGAAGCCGCGCGAGCATCATTCATCCATAAGAAAACCGTTCACATGAATTCCGGCGTTGTCTACGCTTTTGCGGCCTATGTCATCTGGGGCCTGTTTCCGCTCTACTTCAAGGCGCTCGAGCAAATCCCCTCACTGCAGATTCTCGCGCACCGCATGGTGTGGTCGCTTCTCTTGGTGGTCCTGCTGCTGGCTGCGCTCAAGCGCTGGAGCTGGCTGAAAATCCTGCGAGAACAACCTGCAGTGCTTGCGCGTTTCGCCCTGAGTGCCCTGCTGCTGTCGAGCAACTGGGGCATCTACATCTGGGCGGTCAACAGCGATCATGTCGTGGATGCGAGTCTGGGCTACTACATCAATCCCCTGGTGAATGTGGCGCTGGGTTCGCTGTTGCTGCATGAACGCTTGCGCGCTCTGCAATGGGTGGCACTGGGCATTGCGGCGATGGGTGTCACGGTGATGGCGCTTGAGGTCGGTCATGTTCCGTGGATCAGCCTGAGCCTTGCGCTCACTTTCGGCGGTTATGCCCTGCTGCGCAAAACGGCGCCACTGGGCGCGCTCGAAGGCCTGGCGGTGGAAACGGCGGTGCTGTTCCCGCTGGCATTGCTGTATCTGTATTGGCTTGGCACGCAGGGTCAGAACGCGTTTGCCACGGCAGGGGTGTCCACACGCTGGCTCCTGGTGGCGGCAGGACCGATCACCACGGTTCCGCTGCTGCTGTTCGCGGCAGGTGCGCGCCGCATGTCCATGACGTTGCTGGGGGTGCTGCAGTACATCACGCCGTCTCTGCAACTGGCCCTGGGTGTCTGGCTGTATCACGAACCGTTTGCCCTCGCGAAGATCGTCGGTTTCGGGCTGGTTTGGGCCGGAATTGCAGTGTTTCTGCTGGACGGCCTGCGAACCGCCTGGAACAAACCGCGGGCGGGCACCCAACCGCCGCTGCAGGCTGAAGACGCCATCGCCTCCAGGCTCTGACAGGAGGCCTGCCCGCCGCAGAACCCGAGCAATCAGGGATACAGGCCCCGCTCTTCCCGTGCCTGCAGCACCCGCTCGCAAGCCACCACAAAGGCCGCGGTTCTCAGGCTGACGTGCAGTTGATCGGCTGTATCCCAGACGCGGGCCAGCGCATTGCCCAGAATCTTGTCCAGCCGCGCGTTGATATCGTCCTCGTCCCAGAAGAAGCTGGAAAAATCCTGCACCCACTCGAAGTAGGACACCGTGACGCCACCCGCATTGCAGATGACATCGGGCACCACGAGGATGCCCCGGCTGGCCAGAACATCGTCCGCTGCGGGCAGGGTCGGGCCATTGGCGCCTTCCAGAATGAGCTTTGCCGTGGTGCTGCGCGCCCGCTCCGCGGTGATCTGTCCTTCAAGGGCAGCCGGTATCAGCACATCGCAGGGCGCCGCCCAGAAATCCGCGTTGGGCGCCGCTTGTGCGCCGGGAAAGCCGCTCACGCCCCCCTTCTCTGCAACATGCCGCTGCAGCGCGCTGACATCCATCCCCTTGTCGTTCAGAATGGTGCCAGTGTGATCCTGCACGGCGACGATCAGCGATCCGCTCTGGGCAAAGAGCTCCGCTGCGGTTCCTCCCACATTGCCGAAGCCCTGCACGGCGATGCGCAGCCCTTTCCTGTCGAGCTTCAATCGTCTCAGGGCTTCGCTGCCGGTCACGAACACGCCACGCCCGGTCGCCTTCACACGCCCCAGCGAGCCGCCGAGTGGGATCGGCTTTCCGGTGACCACACCCGTTGCCGTCGCTCCGACATTCATCGAGTACGTGTCCATCATCCAGGCCATGATCTGGCTGTTGGTATTGACATCGGGCGCTGGAATGTCCTGCTGCGGGCCGATGATGATGCCGATTTCACTGGTGTAGCGCCGTGTCAGCCGCTCCAGTTCCTTGCGTGACAGCTTCGAAGGCGATACCCGGATGCCACCCTTGGCGCCCCCATAAGGCAAGCCGACCGCCGCATTCTTGATGGTCATCCACGCCGACAGCGCCATGACCTCTTCGAGCGTGACGTCGGGGTGATAGCGCACGCCGCCCTTGCCCGGCCCGCGCGAGAGATTGTGCTGCACGCGATAGCCCTCGAAATGCTGCACGGAGCCGTCGTCCATTTCAATGGGCACGTCCACGATCAGCGAACGTTTTGGCCGCTTGAGGGTCTCGCCCCAGCGCGCCAGGGGACCAAGATGCGGCAAGACCCGATCGACTTGTGCCAGATAGGTGAGCCAGGGGCTATCGGCCTTCGGGTGGATGTAGGACAGTGTGCAGACCGGATCGCGGCCCGCTGCATCGGACAAGGTGGTTGTCGTCATATCGTCTCCTGTGAACTTGGTGGTGATTCGGCTTGGCATGACCGTTCCACACGGTCTGAAACACCGCACCGAAGCGCATGTCGCCGCGCCTCATCACTGTAGTCCAGTCAAACCACCCTGCCCGCACAAGGACGGTGTGGACAAGCAAGACATGCAAGCAATCTTGACCACGCCGCTCCAGCGCAAACAAAAACCCGCCCCTGCCGATCCGCAAATGCGGAATCAACAGGCGGCGGGTTGTTGCGCCCTGCCTGCACCCGCGCATTCGCGCGAGTCGGCAAGACCTGCGGTTCAGACCACTGGACCCTCAGATCACCTGACCCTTGGTGATCAGGCGGCTGACCACCCAGGACTTGGTCTTGGAGATCGGGCGGGATTCCGCAATTTCAACCACATCGTTCAGGTGGTACTGGCCACTCTCGTCATGCGCGCTGTACTTCTTGGATCGCGCAATGAACTTGCCATAGATGGGATGTTGCATGCGACGTTCGACCAACACGGTCACGGTTTTCTGGCGCTTGTCGCTGACAACGCGGCCAACCAGCGTGCGCTGGACTTTCTTCTGTTCCGTCATGGCTTAACCCTTGGCCTTCTTTTCTTGAATCAAGGTGCGCACCCGGGCGATCGCCCGCTTGGTGTTGCCCAGTTGAGACGTGTTCTGCAGTTGCTGAGTCCCTTTCTGCATGCGCAGATTGAAATGGGCCTTCAACAGACTGTCGAGTTCGGTTTGCAGCGCAGGTATATCCTTGGCGCGCAGTTCGGTGAGTTGAGCGGAGGTTTTCAATTCGCTCTCCTTATGCGCCGATCAGGCGCGAAACAAAAATGGTGCGGAACGGCAGCTTGGCAGCGGCAAGCTCGAATGCCTCCCGCGCCACGGCCTCTGGCACACCTTCGATTTCATAGAGCACGCGACCCGGCTGGACTTCCGAGACGTAATACTCGGGGTTGCCCTTGCCGTTCCCCATGCGCACTTCGGCAGGCTTGATCGAAATCGGCTTGTCCGGAAAGACACGGATCCAGATGCGTCCGCCACGCTTGACGTGACGTGAAATGGCGCGGCGCGCAGATTCGATCTGACGTGCAGTGATGCGGCCACGAGTCGTGGCCTTCAGGCCGAATTCGCCAAATGCAACGGTGGCTCCGCGAGTGGCGAGGCCGGTATTGCGGCCCTTCTGCTCTTTGCGGTATTTGCGACGAGCGGGTTGTAGCATGAATTCTCTCCTTAAGCGCCTGCGCCCGGCGTACCGCTGGGTCCGGCCGGTTTACGCACACGCTTCACAGCAACTGATTTTTCGCCATCGGCAGAAGGCGCCGCGGCAGCTTCGTCACGACGGGGGGCAGCACGACGCGCACCAGAGGGGCGAGCGGCACCAGGGCGACGATTGCGGCGATCCTCTTCCTGGGTAGCTGGCTCTGACTTGGCCGGAACCAGTGCACCCTTCGCAGGCGTATCACCCTTGTACACCCAGACCTTGACCCCGATGACACCGTAAGTAGTCTTGGCTTCCGAGGTGGCGTAGTCGATATTCGCACGCAGAGTCTGCAGCGGCACACGACCTTCACGGTACCACTCACGTCGCGCAATTTCGATGCCGTTCAAACGACCAGAAGACATGATCTTGATGCCCTGAGCGCCCATGCGCATGGCGTTCTGCATCGCACGCTTCATGGCGCGGCGGAACTGGATGCGCTTTTCGAGCTGTTGGGTAATGGAGTCGGCGATCAATTGGGCATCGATTTCGGGCTTGCGCACCTCTTCGATGTCGACAGCAACTGGCACACCCAGGCGCTTGGCCAACTCGGCCTTCAGGTTTTCGATGTCTTCGCCCTTCTTGCCGATCACAACGCCCGGACGTGCGCTGTAGATGGTGATGCGGGCATTCTTGGCAGGACGCTCGATGAGCACGCGCGACACCGAAGCGTTCTTCAGGCGCTTGCTCAGGTACTCACGCACCATGATGTCTTCGCTGAGCATCTTGGCATACTGCGTGCTCGGCGCATACCAGCGCGAAGCCCAGCCACGGGTGACGGCCAGACGGAAACCGGTCGGATGAATTTTCTGTCCCATAGCGTTCTCAGTTTCCGACTTGAATGTAAATGTGGCAGGTGGGCTTGCTGATGCGATTGCCACGACCCTTGGCGCGCGCACTGAAGCGCTTGAGGGTCGAGCCCTCTTCGACCATGATCTTGGTGACCATCAGTTCGTCTACATCGGCCCCATCGTTGTGCTCGGCGTTGGCAATTGCCGACTCCAGCACTTTCTTGATGATGCCCGATGCCTTCTTGGGCGAGAACTCCAGGATGTTCAGAGCGGAGTCCACTTTTTTGCCGCGGATCAGGTCCGCCACCAGTCGACCTTTTTGGGCCGAGAGGCGAACGCCGCGTAGGGTTGCACGAGTTTCCATGTGTCTGCCTTACTTCTTCGCCTTTTTATCGGCGGGGTGTCCTTTGAATGTCCGCGTCAGCGCGAATTCGCCAAGCTTGTGTCCGACCATCTGATCGGACACATAGACCGGGACATGCTGTTTGCCGTTGTGCACGGCAATCGTCAGACCGATGAATTCGGGCAGGATGGTGGAACGACGCGACCAGGTCTTCACCGGGCGCTTGTCCTTGGTGCTGACCGCAGCTTCAACCTTCTTCAGCAGATGCTGGTCGCAGAACGGACCTTTTTTGAGTGAGCGAGCCATGTGCTATCCCTTACTTCTTACGACGCGACACGATCATGTTCTGCGTGCGCTTGTTGTTGCGGGTGCGATAACCCTTGGTCGGCGTGCCCCACGGGCTGACCGCCACGCGGCCTTCACCCGTCTTGCCTTCACCACCGCCGTGGGGGTGATCGACCGGGTTCATGGCCACACCACGAACCGTCGGACGAATGCCTTGCCAGCGGATTGCACCGGCCTTGCCGTACTGGCGCAGGTTGTGCTCTTCGTTGCTGACCTCACCCAGTGTGGCACGGCAGTCGATGTGAATGCGACGCACTTCACCGGAGCGCATGCGCACCTGGGCATGAATGCCTTCGCGGGCCAGCAGCACGGCCGAAGCACCCGCGGAACGCGCGATCTGCGCACCCTTGCCCGGCTGCATCTCGATGCAATGAATGGTCGAGCCCACCGGAATGTTGCGGATCGGCAGGGTGTTGCCAGCACGAATCGGCGCCTCGGCACCGCTCATCAGCGTGGCGCCCACCTCCAGATTGCGCGGCGCGATGATGTAGCGACGCTCGCCATCGGCGTAGCAAACCAGGGCGATGTGCGCCGTACGGTTCGGGTCGTATTCGATCCGCTCGACCTTGGCTGGAATGCCATCCTTGTCGCGGCGGAAATCGACCACGCGATAGTGGTGCTTGTGACCACCACCGCGATGGCGGGTGGTGATGTGACCGTTGTTGTTGCGACCCGCCTTCTGGAACTGGGGCTCGAGCAAGGAACGCTCAGGCTCACCCTTGTACAGATGCGGATGCGTGACCTTGACGACCGCGCGGCGGCCTGCCGAGGTCGGCTTGACTTTGACGACGGGCATTTAGATACCCTCCTGCGCGAAGTTCAGCTCTTGTCCAGCCTTCAGGCAGACATAGGCCTTTTTGACATGATTGCGGCGGCCGGCCCCGCGCGCGGTGCGCTTGACCTTGCCTTTGAGGTTGCTGACCTGCACCGACTCGACGTCTACCTTGAACATCAGCTCGACAGCGGCCTTGATTTCGGGCTTGGTGGCATCACGCATCACGCGGAAAACGACCTGATTGCGCTTTTCCGCAACCATGGTGGCCTTCTCGGAAATGACCGGCGCACTCAAGACCTGCATCAGACGCTGGGGATTGATCACAGCTTGCTTCATGACAGCATCTCCTGCAGTTGGCTGACCGCGCCTTTGGTCATCACGACCTTCTTGTAGAACAGGAGGGACAGCGGATCGGCATAACGCGGCTCGACAACGAGCACATTGGGCAGATTGCGCGCGGCGAGAAACAGATTTTCATCTGCGCCGTCCGCAATGATCATCACCGACTCAAATCCCATGGCCTTGCACTTCTCGGCCACCAATTTGGTCTTTGGCGCCTCGACGGTGAACGAGTCGACCACCACCAGACGGCCTTCACGTGCCAGCTGCGAGAACAGCGAACGCATGCCAGCTCGGTAGGCCTTCTTGTTGACCTTGTGCGTGAAGTTTTCGTCAGGCGAATTCGGGAAAATCTTTCCGCCTCCACGCCACAGAGGGGAAGACGTCATCCCCGCACGCGCACGGCCCGTTCCTTTTTGCTTCCAGGGCTTGCGCGTGGAGTGCTTGACCACAGCACGATCCTTTTGCGCACGATTGCCCAGACGCGCATTGGCCTGATAGGCAATGACGATCTGGTGAACCAGATCTTCGTTGAAATCGCGCCCGAATACCTCCGGGCTGACTTCAAATTTTTCGGCAGGCTGGCCCTGCGCATTGATGAAATCGAGCTGCATCACTGACCTCCTGCCGCAGCCTTGACCGCGGGACGCAGAAACACAAAGCCGGAGCGCGAACCAGGCACAGCCCCCTTGACCAGAATGAGTTGGCGCGCCTCATCGATGCGCACAACTTCCAGGTTTTGCACTGTGACCGTCTCGTTGCCCATCTGGCCCGCCATGCGCTTGCCAGGGAAAACGCGACCCGGATCCTGCGCCATGCCGATGGAACCCGGCGCACGCGTCGTGACCGAGTTGCCGTGCGACGCACGATTGGAAGAGAAGTTGTGACGCTTGATCGAACCGGCAAAGCCCTTGCCGATCGACACCCCTTGCGCATCCACCATCTGCCCGACCTGGAAAAGGGTGGCAGGAACAACAGCACCCGGCGCGAAGTTGGCCGCCTTGTCTGCAGGCAGGTCAAATTCCTTGAGGATTTCAGCCGGCTCCACACCCGCCTTGGCCAGGTGACCTGCCTGACCCTTGGTCAGGCGTGACGGCTTGCGCGAACCAAAAGCGATCTGGACGGCGCTGTAGCCATCCACATCGTGTGTGCGCACCTGCGACACCCGGTTGCCGGACGCATCCAGCACGGTGACGGCGATGGATTCCCCATCATCGGTGAACACACGCGTCATTCCGACCTTGCGCGTGACAAGGCCCATTGAATGTGAGCTCATTGTTTTCTCCTGCCTGGCTACGATTGGCCAAGCCCGTAAGTTAGTCAGTGCAACTGCAAGATTCTGCAGCGCGCTTTTGCTGCTCGTTTTGCCGCTTGTTTTGCCGCCTTATCGCAGCGTTCTCGCATGCCTTCCGAAGAAGGAAAGCCTTA
>JAGDVQ010000080.1:0-21838 GCA_023255715.1 Thiomonas sp. | reverse complement strand
GCAGCAAGACGCTCAAATCATTGCAGCTTGATTTCCACATCAACCCCAGCGGGCAGATCGAGCTTCATCAGCGCATCAACCGTTTTGTCGGTCGGGTCGACGATATCCATCAGACGCAGGTGGGTACGAATTTCGAGCTGGTCACGCGAAGTCTTGTTGACGTGCGGGGAACGCAGGATGTCGAAACGCTGCAGGCGTGTCGGCATGGGCACCGGACCCTTGACGATTGCGCCCGTGCGCTTGGCGGTATCGACGATCTCCATCGCAGACTGGTCGATCAGCTTGTAGTCAAACGCCTTCAGTCGAATACGAATTTTTTGGTTTTGCATGATGTTCTCTTCAAAGAGCGAAAGTCGGCGCGCCAGGCGCCGACTGGTTCCGTTGGACGAATTTATTCGATGATCTTCGCCACCACACCGGCGCCGACGGTGCGACCGCCTTCACGGATGGCGAAGCGCAGACCTTCTTCCATCGCGATCGGGGCGATGAGCTTGACGGTGATGCTGACGTTGTCGCCGGGCATGACCATTTCCTTGTCCTTGGGCAGTTCCACAGCGCCGGTGACGTCGGTGGTGCGGAAGTAGAACTGGGGACGGTAGTTGTTGAAGAAGGGGGTGTGGCGGCCGCCTTCGTCCTTGCTGAGGACGTAGATCTCGGCGGTGAAGTGGGTGTGGGGCTTGACGCTGCCGGGCTTGCACAGCACCTGGCCGCGCTCGACGTCTTCGCGCTTGGTGCCACGCAGCAGAATGCCGACGTTGTCGCCGGCCTGGCCTTGGTCGAGCAGCTTGCGGAACATCTCGACGCCGGTGCAGGTGGTCTTCTGGGTGGGACGGATGCCGACGATTTCGATTTCTTCGCCGACCTTGATGATGCCGCGCTCGATGCGCCCGGTCACCACGGTGCCACGGCCGGAGATGGAGAAGACGTCTTCAACGGGCATGAGGAAGGCGCCGTCCACGGCACGCTCGGGCGTGGGGATGTAGCTGTCGAGGGCGTCGGCCAGACGGAAGATGGCTTGTTCGCCGAGGTCGCCTTTGTCGCCTTCGAGGGCGAGTTTGGCCGAGCCTTTGATGATGGGGGTGTCGTCGCCGGGGAAGTCGTACTTGGAGAGGAGTTCGCGTACTTCCATTTCAACGAGTTCGAGCAGCTCGGCGTCGTCGACCATGTCGCACTTGTTGAGGAAGACGATGATGTAGGGCACGCCGACCTGACGGGCGAGCAGGATGTGCTCGCGGGTCTGGGGCATGGGGCCATCAGCCGCGGAGACCACCAGGATGGCGCCGTCCATCTGGGCCGCACCGGTGATCATGTTCTTGACGTAGTCGGCGTGGCCGGGGCAGTCGACGTGGGCGTAGTGCCGGGTGGCGGTCTCGTATTCGACGTGGGCGGTGTTGATGGTGATGCCGCGGGCCTTCTCTTCGGGCGCTGCGTCGATCTCGTCGTACTTCTTGGCCGAACCGCCATACTTGGCCGACAGCACGGTGGTGATGGCCGCCGTCAGCGTGGTCTTGCCGTGATCGACGTGACCAATCGTGCCCACGTTGACGTGCGGCTTGGTCCGCTCAAACTTTTCCTTCGCCATGATTCAAACTCCTCAAGCCAACAAAGATCGACAAATCAACAAAATCAGTGGTGCCCATGGCGGGAATCGGACCCGCGACCTCTCCCTTACCAAGGGAGTGCTCTGCCACTGAGCCACATGGGCCTGAACGCTTGCGCGCCCAAGGTTAAACCTGTTGCCACGGCACAAGACCATGCCAGACACTGGAGCGGGAGACGGGAATCGAACCCGCACCATTAGCTTGGAAGGCTAAGGTTCTACCATTGAACTACTCCCGCCTTGCCACGCCTGCCTTGTCATGCCGCAGCCGCACATCCAGCACTCTGGCGCGATCAAGGCCGCCGTTTTGCCACTAGCGCTTCTTTACTCGCTCTGCCATCTGTCGCCACCCGCACCCGGGCGAACACCGACAGCAAACCCATCATTTTGTGCCTGGTGGAGAGGGCTGGATTCGAACCAGCGTACTCGTTAGAGGGCAGATTTACAGTCTGCTGCCATTAACCACTCGGCCACCTCTCCGAGGCGAACCGCAGATTCTCAGCGATTTTTTCTGCAATGTCAAACCAAAGGTTTTGCGCCGAATCACGCAAACAACGTGCTCAGCGCCTGGCCCGGGTCCGAAGCCCGCATGAACGCCTCCCCCACCAAAAAGGCCTGTACCCCTGCGCCGCGCATGCGCCGGACGTCGTCCGGCGCAAGAATGCCGCTTTCGGTGACGACCAGCCGGTCGGCGGGGATGTGCGGCAGCAGATCGAGCGTGGTGTCGAGGCGAGTCTCGAAGGTACGGAGATTGCGGTTGTTGATGCCGAGCAGCGGCGTGCGCAGCTGCAAGGCCGCATCCAGCTCTGTGGCGTCGTGCACTTCGACCAGCACATCGAGTCCCAGATCGCGCGCCTGCGCCTCGAGATCGATCATCTGTTGCAACGGCATTGCCGCTGCAATGAGCAGAATGCAGTCGGCCTGCATTGCGGCCGCTTCAACGACCTGGTAAGGGTCGACAATGAAATCCTTGCGCAGCACCGGCAGCGCGCAGGCCGCACGGGCTTGCTGCAGGTAGGCTGTTGCGCCCTGAAAATACTTCGCGTCCGTCAGGACGGACAGACAGGTCGCACCACCCGCGGCGTAGCTGCGGGCAATAGCAGGCGGATCGAAATCGGCGCGCAACACGCCGCGCGAAGGGCTGGCTTTTTTCACTTCGGCGATGACCGCCGGACCGCCCTGCGCTGCCTTGCGCAGCAGTGCGTCGGCAAACCCCCGCGGCGCATCGCGCTGCGCGGCGCGCTCGCGCAGCAGTTCCAGCGGCACGCGTTGCGTGTTGGCGGCGATCTCCTCTGCTTTGGTGGCGAGGATGCGCTCCAGGATGTCGTTCATGCTGCGGCCTGCGGAGTCTGCAGCGCGCGGGTGACGCGCGGGAATTGCTGCAGCTTGTCGCGCGCCGCGCCGCTGGAAATGGCCTCTCGCGCCATTTGCACGCCTTCGATCAGCGTGGGCGCCACATTGGCCGCATACAGCGCCACGCCCGCATTGAGCGCGACGATGTCCCGCGCCGGACCGTTGACGTCGTTGAGCGCTTCGTGCAGCAATTCGATGGATTGCGCGGGACCGTCTACGCGCAGGGCATCGAGCGGCGCAGCCTTCAGCCCGAGATCGCCGGGATGAATGGCGTACTCGGTGATCTGACCATTTTTCAGTTCACCCACCAGCGTTTCGCCCGACAGCGACACTTCGTCGAGCCCGTCCAGACCATGCACCACCACTGCGTGCTCGCTGCCCAGGCGCTGCAACACCCGCACCAGAATGCCGACGAGGTCGGGGTGAAACACGCCGAGCAGTTGATTGGGCGCGCCTGCGGGATTGGTCAGCGGCCCGAGGATGTTGAAAATGGTGCGCACCCCCAGCTCCTTGCGCACCGGCGCGGCATGTTTCATTGCCGGATGATGGTTGGGCGCAAACATGAAGCCGATGCCGCATTGCGCCAGGCTTTGCGCCACCTGCTCGGGCGCGAGCTGAATGTTGGCGCCCAGCGCCTCAAGCGCATCGGCCGAGCCGGACGACGAACTCACGCTACGCCCGCCGTGCTTGGCCACCTGCGCGCCCGCAGCCGCTGCAACGAACATGCTCGCGGTGGAGATGTTGAAGGTGCGCGCCGAGTCGCCGCCGGTGCCGACAATGTCGACCAGCCGCCGCTTGTCGGCCACCTCGACCGGCGTGGCGAATTCGCGCATCACTGCGGCCGCCGCGGCAATCTCACCGATGGTCTCCTTCTTCACCCGCAGACCGGTGATGATCGCCGCCATCATGACCGGCGACATCTCCCCGGTCATGATGCGGCGCATCAGGGCGATCATTTCATCGTGGAAGATTTCGCGGTGCTCGATGACGCGCACCAGCGCGTCGTGATTACTGATGGTCATGGAAATGGCCCTCGCTCAACGTCAGAAAATTCTGCAGCAGCTTGTGGCCGTGCTCGGTTTCGATCGACTCGGGGTGAAACTGCACCCCCTCGATGGCGAAATGCCGGTGACGCACGCCCATGATTTCACCGTCTTCGGTCTGCGCGGTGACTTCCAGGCAGGCGGGCAGGGTGTCGCGCTCGATCGCCAGCGAGTGATAGCGCACCACGGTGTAGGGGCTGGGCAGATCGGCGAACACGCCCTTGCCGTCGTGCGTGACCGGACTGGTCTTGCCGTGCATGATTTGCCGCGCCCGCACAATGCGGCCGCCGAACGCCGCGCCGATGGCCTGATGACCCAGGCACACGCCCAGAATGGGCAGCCGACCCGCGAAATACTGCAGCACCGGAACGGAAATCCCGGCTTCGGCCGGCGAGCAGGGGCCGGGCGAAATGACGATGCGCTCGGGGTTGAGCGCGGCGATGGCTTCGAGATCGAGCTCATCGTTGCGCACGGTCTGCACGTCCTGCCCGAGCTCGCCGAAATATTGCACCAGGTTGTAGGTAAAGCTGTCGTAGTTGTCGATCATCAGCAGCATAGAAAACCCAACTTGTGTTTTTTGATGTGTTTCGTTGCGAATCGCTTTTTTGGTACCCGTTTCTGTACCCGATATTTTCTTCGCTGGAACACCTCGCCTGAACCCCGGCGGAACCGCGCATCCCCAAGTGTTGCATTATCTCCGCGGTGAGAGTCGCGCTCGCCATGCCGCCTTGGGCGTCGCCACGCAAGCGGTTACTGATCTCGAAGGAACGATCCGCAGCATGGACGCGTTTTGTCGAGGGATGCGACGAGAGCGCTTTTGGTGCGAGGTCAGGATGTGATCGCAGAGGGCATCCGCCACCACAATATCGAGAGCGCCTCACGCGAAACTGCATTCCGCTTGCGCAAAAAGTATCGAACGGACTCCCGATGGCATCGACGACCACTGGCTGTCCAACATTTCATCACGTTCGCGGCCGCCTCAGAGCTGGGCACAACAAGATCGCCAGATGCGGCGCAGCTTTTGACCAAAACCTTGCATGTCGCCGACTGCGCGAACAGCGTCGCTCAGTTGGCAACTCACGTGGCAAGATTGTGGCGCTTGAGCTTTTCCCACAGCGTCTTGCGGCTGATACCGAGCACTTCGGCGGTTTCGGCCATTTTGCCTCCGCGCTCGCTCACCGCCTGCGCGAGATAGTCGCGCTCGGCACGGGCAAGGTAGTCGCCCAGCGACGTGATGGCCTTGCCCGGGATGGCGGAATGACCGACCGTGGTCGGCGCCGAGCAGGGCATGACTGCCCGCTCCCAGCGCACCCAGCAATCGGTGGCGAAGTGGTAGGCGCGATCGATCACGGCAAACAGCTCGCGCACATTGCCTTCCCACGTCTGTACCTTCGCCCAGGCGACAAAGCGCGGGTCGAGCCGCCTGGCGAGACCGGTTTTGGCATTGAGCGCCTGCACCCGCCGCTGCGCCAGCCAGGCGATGTCCTCGACGCGCTCGCGTAGCGGCGGCAGGTGCAGAGGCACGCCGCTGATGCGAAACAGCAGGTCTTGGCGGAAGAGACCGGCCTCGACCATTTTGTCCAGCGGTTTATGCGTCGCGCAAATCAACCGCACGCTGACATGCACGTCTTTCTCGCTGCCCAGACGGCGCACCTGCCCATCCTGCAAGACCCGCAAAAGCTTGGCCTGCACCGGCAAGGGCATGTCGCCGATTTCGTCGAGAAACAGCACGCCGCCGTTGGCCTGCTCGAACACACCATGGTGACGCTTTGCAGCCCCGGTGAACGAACCCGCCTCGTGGCCGAACAGCTCGGATTCGAGCAAGCCCTCGTGGATCGCTGCGCAGTTGATCGCCACCATCGGCATCTCACGTCGCGCCCCCGTCTGAGCAGCCATTTTGGTGTGGATGTGCTGCGCAACCAGTTCCTTGCCGGCGCCCGATTCGCCCTGGATCAGCACCGGCATGTCGAACGCAGCGATACGGTCAACAAGCCGCTCGAGCGCCTGCGATGCAGGCGATGGGCCGAACCAGGCATCATCCGTCTGCATATCAGTCGGTAGCCACTCGCCGATGCGCTGCATCAGCGCGTCGACATCGAAGGGCTTTTGGATGTAGTCCCATGCCCCCTCCCGAACCAGGTTGACGGCTTGCTCGACCGAGCCGTAGCCCGTCATGAACACGAGCGGCGGACAGCACCCGCCATAGCGCTGCAGCATGGTGGTGAGCAGGCTGCCGCCGTCGCCATCGGGCAGGCGGATGTCGCTGAGCACCAGGGGGTAAAGCCGCGTCTGCAGCGCCTTGCGCGCGGCAGCGAGGTCGCGCACCCAGTCAACGCCGTAGCGCTCCAGGTGCAACCGCTGCTGCAGCGACTCGCCCATGATGGGGTCGTCCTCGACGACCAGCACGGTCGGCTCGGTCATGGTGATGTCTCCTCGGGGGGCGCGCCCAGTGCGTTGCCGGGCGCTGTGCGGCAATCGTATATCCAACTCGCATTCAGCGCGCATTCACCGACGCCGTAGCGGAATGTCGATGGTCGCGGCGGTCACACCTTCAGCATGTACCAGGGTGAGTGTGCCGCCGATGTCGCTGAGCAGCCGGCGGCTTTCCCACAGGCCAAAACCCGCACCCTGGGGCATGCTGGTCGGCGCCCCTGCTACAAGCAGCGCCGCGGGCGGCGAGGTGCCACGGTTTCGCACCTGCACATGCAGCGCATCGCCAAGCAGATTGACAGCGAATTCGATGGTCGAGCCGGGCAGCGCAGCATGGCAGGCGTTGAGCAGGATATTGAGCGTGGCCTGTCGCACTGGCCCGGCGGCTGCAGCGATTGACGTCGGCGGCAGATCGATCTGGCTGTGCAGACGCACGCCTCGCTCGTGCTGGCAGGGCTGGATGATTTCGATGAGATCGGCAAAGTCCTGCGCGGTCAGGTCGCGCTGATCCGGTCGGGTCTGCGCCAGCAGAGCCTGCGCGGTGCTGCGCAATTGTTCCAACCCGCGGTCGAGCAAATCGAGTGTTTGCCGCGTGGTATCGTCGTGCTGACCGAAGCGCTTGGCCGTTCGCAGGGCGTTGAGCATGCCGCCGAGCGGGTTGTTGATTTCATGCGCAGTCGCTGCTGCCAGCGCGCCGACTGCAGCGAGTCGTTCCGCCCGCCGCGCATGCTCGGCCTGCTCCAGCAGCGCAGCGAACGCGCCTGCCAAGCGCCCGACTTCATCATCGCGCTCCGCCAGCTCCGCACTGATGCGGCGGGTGGCATCGTCGCTGCGCGCCATCGCCTGCTGCAGCTGCGCAAGCGGCGCAAGCATGCGCCTTGTGAGTATCCAAACAATGGGCACGAACACCGCCATGGCCAGCAGGGTGATGACCGCGATCCACCAGGTCATCGATGCCAGACGCTGACGATACAGCGCGTCGCTCACCGCGTAGACCAGCGTGCCGACGTTCGCGCTGGAATCAGCGCGCAGCGCGCTGACGTAAATGCGCCAATTACCGCTCTGGATTGGTGGCGAAAGCCCCGGGTGCGCGCTGGCCACAGCCAGCGGCGAATTGACCTGCAGCTGCCCCGGCGACCACAGCGGTGTCCACTCCGGTGGCCGCGCGGTCGGAAACAGCTTGGGATCGGAGCTGGCGAACACTCGCCCCCCCGCGTCGACGATCACCGCCAGCGAGGCGCTGTGCGGCGGCGCGGCCAGCTGCTCGCCCGTGACCGCAGTCAGCGCCTCGTAGGCGCCCCAGACGTTGTCTTGCTGGATCAGCGTCGGCAGGCTCTTGTTCCATGCCGCCATGGCCTGGAAGGCGCCAGCGTCGACGTCCTCGATCAGGTATTGCCGTGTGAGCAAGCCCAGACCTGCGGCCATCAACAGCGCGGCGAGCGCAACCAGGGTGGCGGCAATCAGCGGCAGGCGCAGCACCAGGCCGTGCGGCCTGGCGCGGCGCGACGGCGTCTGCGGTTCTGCCTGTTGCAGCGCAGGCTCGGCGCGACCGGCAAGGTCTGGGAGCGCCGCGCTCATGTGGAAGCGTAAATCGCCGACAGCGGAATCGTAGGGCGCGTGCCGTCGAGTATTGCCACCAGCTCGGCGATGCCCTCGAACCAGCTTTCCTGCGGCATCAGAAAGTCCTGCAAATCCAGGCTGCGCAGCAGCGCGCGGCCCTTCGCATCGCCTTTGGCAGACAGCAACGCATATTGCAGCCGGGTGTGCAGCGCCATGTCGAGGTTCTTGCGTGTGACGATGGGCGGAAATCCGTAACGCCGCGACTTGGCGACGATGCGCGTCTTGAGTGCCGCCTGCGATTGACGCTGAGTGAGGACCTCCCAGATGTAGCCATCGACCGTGCCCGAATCGGCCAGACCGCTGCCGACCGCCTCGACCACCTTGTGCAGCGAATAGGTATAAAACGTGCCGCGGAAAAAGCTCTGCGGCGTCTGGCCGAGCGCGCGCAGCGCGACCACCGGCACGAGATAGCCGGAATTGGACAGCGGATCGTCGAAGGCGAACACGTCACCGCGCAGATCGCTGATCGAGCGGGCCTGCGGGCGCCGCGCGGAGGTGATCAAGTAGCTCTGATACCACGGTTGCCCGTGCCAGCCCGGCTGCGCGCACAGCCGCACGAAACCCTTGGCGACCACGTAGGGAAAACCACAAATCCACGCCGCTTCCATCTCGTCGGAGCGCAGCGCCTCGAGGGATTCCTGGTAGCTCGACTTCTGAATGATCTGCACCGGCATGCCAAGCTGCGCCTGCAAGAACTGCTGCAGGAGATGAATCGCGCCATCGTGCAGGAACACATCGGTCACCCCGAAGCGAAAGGGCGCCTTGCCAGTTCGCGGCAGGTTTTGTGCGACTGCGTGGGTCGCCGCGGCACATGCGGCGACAGTGGCGAGAAAGCGTCTGCGTTGCACGGCGATCCCTCCTACGTTACCAAAACGAAACGCACTCGAGCGATGCACGTTACGCCGGCGTAACGTGTCCCGCCTTGCAGCCCGCCCATAAATTGTCCAAGTGATTGAAACGTCTTGATGTTTTTGCCAGCGCGCTGACTGGCACATGACTTGCGTGCCAATTCGCTGCGATCAAGCGTTTCACAACCCCGAGGAGGCATCATGACTGAAAAAGTATCGCGTCGCATCTTTCTCAAAGTAGCCGGAACCAGCGTAGCAGGCGTGGGTGCGGCCGTCACTCCGGTCGGCCATGCGATGGCCGCCGGAAATGACCAGGCGGCCATTCAGGCCGCAGCCGGCATGGCGGTGCTGCCCTATCCCAAGACCTCGGTCGGCAAGGCCAAGGCCATGCAGACCAACACCCCGGTGTCGTTCAACTATCCCGATGCCGATTCGCCCTGCGTAGCGATCAAGATGGGCCAGCGCGTGGCCGGCGGTGTTGGGCCAGATGGCGACATCGTCGCCTACAGCAATCTGTGCACCCACATGGGCTGCCCGCTGATGTATGACCCCAAGACCCGCAGCTTCAAATGCCCCTGCCACTACAGCATGTTTGACCCGGAGAAATCCGGGCAGATGATCTGCGGTCAGGCCACCGAGGATCTGCCGCAGATCCAGCTCAGCTACGACCCTGCGTCAGACACCATCCACGCCGTGGCCGTGACCGGACTGATCTACGGCCGCCAGGCCAACGTGCTGTAAGCCCAACGAGGAGACAAACATCATGTCGCAATTCAAGGATCGCGTCGCGCTGCCCCCGGTCGATGCCAAGAAGACCAACCTCACCTGCCAGTTCTGCATCGTCGGCTGCGGCTACCACGCCTACACCTGGGACGCCGACCGCGAGGGCGGACGCGCACCCAACCAGAACGCGCTCGGCCTGGACTTTCGCAAGCAGCTCCCGCCGTTTGCCACCATCATGACCCCGGCGATGACCAATGTGATCACCGACAGAAATGGCAAGCGCAAGTCCATCATGATCGTGCCGGACAAGGAATGCGTGGTCAACCAGGGGCAGAGCTCGACCCGCGGAGGCAAGATGGCCTCTTACTTCTACAACGCCGACGGCATCACCCGTGAGCGGCTGCTGCATCCGCGCATCTATCAGGGCGGTGAGTGGCTCGACACCTCGTGGGATTATGCGCTGCAGGTCTACGGCGGCATGGTGAAAAAAATTCTGGACAAGGAGGGGCCAGACGCCATTGCCGTGGCAATGTTCGACCACGGCGGCTCGGGTGGCGGTTTCGAGAACACCTGGGGTACCGGCAAGCTGGTGTTCTCCGCCATCCAGACGCCGACCTGTCGCATCCACAACCGCCCTGCGTACAACTCGGAATGCTTCGGCAACCGCGACATGGGCATTTTCGAGCTGAACAACAGCTACGAGGACGCCGAACTGGCCGACGTGATCTGGGCTAACGGCAACAATCCTTACGAGAACCAGACCAATTACTTTCTGGTGCACTGGCTGCCCAATCTGCAGGGCGCGACCGTGGACAAGAAGAAAAAAATGTTCCCCGGCGAGCCGGTGGCAGCAGGCAAGTTCATTTTTGTCGACCCGCGGCGCACGCCGTCGATTTCCATCAGCGAGAGCATTGCCAAGGACCAGGTGCTGCATCTGGCGATCAACCCCGGCGCGGACGGCGCGCTCTGGAACGGCATGCTGACTTACATCGTCGATCAGGGCTGGATCGACAAAGACTTCATCGCCCAGCACACCGAAGGTTTCGATGCGGCGGTCAAGGCCAACCGCATGTCGCTCGACGAATGCAGTCGCATCACGGGCATTCCGGTGGCGCAGATCAAACAGGCGGCCGAATGGAGCTACAAGCCCAAGGCGCCTGGCAAGCTGCCGCGGGTGATGCATGCGTTCGAGAAAGGCATCATCTGGGGCAACAACAACTATGTCACCGAGCAGGCGATGGGCGCCGTGGTCGTGGCCACGCACAACGTCGGCCGTCGTGGCACCGGCTGGGTGCGCATGGGCGGGCACCAGGAAGGCTATTGCCGCCCTGGCTATCCCGAGCCGGCCCACCGCTATCCGGCCGCCAACTTCCCCATCCCCATGCATGACAAGCTGATCGAGGTCGACGACTACCTGATCAACGGCAAGGGCAAGATGATGACCTACTGGGCCTGCAACAGCTTTCAGACGACCAACAACGCGCAGGCGCTGCGCGAGGCCGTCATCCGCCGCAGCCAGATCGTGCGCAAGGCCATGGCAGGTGCACGCGGAGCGACGCCGAAGGAAATGGTCGACGTCATCTACGCCGCGACACAGAAGGGTGGACTGTTCGTCGGCATGATGAACATCTACCCGACCATGCTCGCCGAGGCTGCCCATGTGATGTTCCCCGCCGCGGTCTCGGGCGAGATGAACCTGACGTCGATGAACGGCGAGCGCCGCATGCGGCTGACCGAGAAGTTCATCGACCCGCCGGGCGAGGCGCTGCCCGATTGCCTGATCGCCGCGCGCATCGCCAACACCATCAAGGTGATGTACGAGCAGGAAGGCAATGTGAAAATGGCCAAGCGCTTCGAAGGCTTCGATTGGGCGACCGAGGAGGATGCATTCAACGACGGCTTCCGCCGCGCTGGCCAGCCCGGAGCCGGTGAGATCGACAGCCAGGGCGGCGACACGGGTCATCTGGCCACCTACGATCTGCTGCGCAAGGCAGGCAACAACGGTGTGCAATTACCCGTCAAATCCGTCGAAGGTGACAAGTTGGTTGGCACCGAGATGCTCTACACCGACGGCAAGTTCGGCACCAAGAGCGGCAAGGCCAAGGTGTTTCCAGCGAAGTGGGCCGGCATGCTCAAACCGGCAGCTGAGCAAAAGGCCAAGTTCAAGTTCTTCGTCAACAACGGTCGGCTCAACGAGGTCTGGCAGTCGTGGTTCAACAACCAGTACGACCGGTTCATCACCGACCGCTACCCAGTGGCGATCATCCAGATGAATCCGCAGGACATGGCCGGCCTGGGCATCAAGGCCACCGACGTGGTCGAGGTCTACAACGACAACGGCGCCACCACCGCGATGGCCTACCCCGAGGCCTCGCTCAAGCCCGGCAGCACCTTCATGGTGTTCGGCGCACCCAAGGGCGTGCAGGGCTCGGTGACCAGCACCGCAACCGACGTGCACTTCCTCCCCTATTACAAGGGAAGTTGGGCGAACATCCGTCGCATCGGTTCGATGCCCGACTGGCAACGCACCGTCTCGACCAAGAGCCGTCTGTACGAAGCCTGAGCAAGTGCCGCCGCGCTGCGACGGCTTTCGAGCGCAGTCTCCTGCGACCTGGTTGCAGGAGACGCCGCTTTCCTCCTCGAGCGGAAGTCTCGACCGGGCCTCGCACGAGGCCCGTTTTTTCTCTGCAAACCCAGTAAGGAGACCGATTCACACCCATTCATCCTCCAACAGATTTCCCCTCCCTGAACGACAACCCAAAGAGGTGTTCCATGAAAAAGCTGTTGTGCATTTCCCTGATGAGCGCATTTGCCACCCAGGCCTGGGCGGCGCCGGACATGATGGCCCTGGCCAAAGAGAAAAACTGCCTGGCCTGCCACGCGGTCGATGCCAAGATCGTCGGCCCGGCGTACAAGGCGGTCGCGGCCAAATACGCCGGCAAGCCCGGTGCGGAGCAAATGCTGGTCAACGCCGTGCTGCACGGCCATGTCGGCACCTGGGGCCAGGTTCCGATGCCGGCCAACACCAACGTCACCCCGGCGCAGGCCAAGGAGCTGGTCGACTGGATCCTCAGTTTGAAGTGACACCGCGCACTGTGCGCCTCGCGCCTTTGGCCGCCGCAGTCCGCGCGGCGGAGCTACTCCTTTTGCCTTCCTGCCATCATGACTCTCGCCGAACCCTTGGACTACGCCGAACTCGTCTGCGAACTCGTCACGCGTCGCCAGCAGGTTTCTCCCAAACGGCTGACCGATCCTGGTCCCAGCCCGGCACAGCAGGCGATGTTGTGGAAAGCGGCGGCACAGGCGCCCGATCACGGGCTGATCCTCCCCTGGCGCTTCGTCCAGGTGAGCGCAGCTGCGCGTGAGCAACTGGGCGAGGCGTTTGTGCAGGCGCTGATCGAGCGCGACCCGCAGGCCACTGCGGCGCAGCTTGAGGACGCCCGCGCCAAGGCGGCCCGCGCACCGTTTCTGGCATTGGCGATCAGCCGCACCGGCGACGATGGTCATGCGGAAATCCCGATGGCTGAACGGCTGGTGTCGCTGGGCTGCGCGCTGCAGAACATGCTGCTGATGGCGCAGGCGCAGGGGTTCGGCGCCGGTCTGGTCAGCGGACAGGCGATGGACTCGGCCGCGCTGCGCACCACCTTTGGGCTGGCGTCCAACGAAAAAGCAATCTGCTTCATCGTCATCGGCACGGTGGGCAAGGCCAAGGCCAGTCGGGTGCGGCCTTCGGCGGCGAACTTTGTCACCACACTCTGAAGAGGTTTTTGATGCATCACGACGAGGCTGCTTCGGGCTCGACCCTGTTCGCTACGCCATTTCCCCCTCCCATACAACGCGATGCGGTGCAGGCCGTGTTCGAACATGCTGCCGAATTGTTCGCCGCGCTGTCCTGCCCGACGCGGCTGCGCATTGTTTGTGAACTGCGGCACAGCGGGCAAACCGTCCATCGTCTTGTGCAGACGGTGCACTGTTCGCAACCCAATATTTCGGGACACCTTCGGCTGCTGCGCCGTGCCGGGATCGTGCGCCGCGAACGCAGCGGCAACGCCGTGACCTACCACCTCACCAGTGCGATTGCCGACTCGGTGTGCGACGCCATGTGCACGCACTGAAGTGTTGCAGCAAGAAAGAAGGCGCGCGGTCGTCACCCAGCCCGCGCGCCCCGTGAAGTCCCGCCCGAAGCGCCAACTTCGGCGGGCAGTCCATCCATCCCAGAAGGCTGCCTATATGGCTGCCTGAATCGCGATCACCTTCGGCCGGGTTCCGGCAACGGCTGGCGCGACCTGCGGCACGGTCTCGCGCAGCGCGGCGAACAGGTCGCCCAGCATCGCCCCGAGCAGTGCGATGTACGGGCTGGTCGAACTGCTCAGCAGATGCGAAAACGTCTGTGCCCAGGGCGCGATGTGCTCGCCGATGAATTCCCCGATCAAGATGCGATCGGCCGGGTCGTCCTGCGCCGCGTCGAGCAGCACAGCCAGAAAGGCGAGCAGCACGCCGACATGGTCAAAGGGACGATTGCCCCCGCTGAGAAATGGATCGGCAGGCAATGCGCTCGGGTCGAAACCGGCCGCATCGAACCAGGGCATCAGGGCGTCGCCACCATCATGCCGCGGCGTGCCGAAATGCCAGTAGGCCTCAGTCTGACGGGCCTGTGCGAGCACATGCGCGACCGGGGGCAGAAAGCAACCAGATTGCATGATGCACAGGTGGTCATAAAAGTCCTGCCGCGACTGCGCCAGATCGAGCTGAGCGCTGCCGGCTGCGGCCAGCGCATCGAGCGTGGACGCATCCGGCGGATTGAGCAGCAGCCGCGAGGCGGCCGCTGCCAGCCGAGCCAAGTCGGCGTAGGGGTGCTGAACATCAGACACGTGCCGTCTCCTTTTCCAGCCGGGCCTTGGTGTTGTAGAACACCACGCTGCCGCCAGTGAGGTCCATCAAGGGCATCTGCCAGACATCGGGATCACGCCGCATGATGGGATTGAGGTGGATGCCCGCACGGCGCACGGCGTCACCCATGACCCGCTTGCCGTCAACCTGATAGTTGCTCGCCCCATACCCCCAGTGGCCGTAGCCGACCTCGAACAGAATCACGCCCGGACGGATGCCTTCAAGCACCACCGCGCGCCCCTTGCGCTTGCCTTCGGGAGTGACCACCCAGATCCAGTCGCCGTCGGCAATACCGAGCCGCTTGGCGTCGGCTGCCGCCATGTGCACGCCATTACTCGGGTTGATTTCGCGCAGGGTGTAGTTGGACACCAGCCGCGAATGCGACTGCAGCGCGCCTTTCATGGTGATGATGGTCAGCGGCCAGTCCTTCGGGTCGTCGAGCTGATCGAGGTGCTTGCCCAAAGCTGTGGTCGGTTCCACCCAACGGGTGGTGCCATGGAAGAACGCGCCGTTCATGCTGTTGCGCGTGGTGCCGGTTTTTTCGGCATAGAAATGCAGCCGCTTGGTGTACTGATAGGCAAGCTGCTCGCCCTTGCGCGACCCGGTATGGGGTTGGAAGCGTCCGCCGCGTACCAGACATCCCATGACCTGCGGCCACTCCTCCGGCTTGAGGCTGGACGCAAATTTTTGATGGAAATCGTCGAGTGCAGTGACCGCGATTTCCTGTTCGGACGCAGACGGAATCTCATCCCCCCCCACCCCTTTGGCTGCTACGAGGTTGGCCACCGCCTTGAGGTAGAAATCCTCGCGGCGATGGAAGGGCCAGTATTTGCCGTCGGCGTCGGGAATGCCTTTGTCGCCGTAGCCCGGCATCTTCAGACGCTTGGCCACGTCGATGAGGAATTCCTCCACGCAGACATGACGGCCGTCCGGCGTCTTGGAGGTGAGGCTGACCGCCGGCCAGCGCACTCCGGTGCCCTTGGTCAGCGTGGTCGGGAAAGTGTCGATCAAATCCCAGCTCTCCAGATGCGACACGTCTGGCAGGATGTAGTCGGCGAACATGCTCGAATCACCAACGACGATCTCTGACGCGATGAGCAGCGGGATGTTCTTCGGGTTCTTGATCGCCTCGAGGAACTCCGGGTTGCCCTGCCCCGGCACGCTGTAGAGCGGTGTGGCCTTCTGCCACATCAGAATGTCCACACCGTAGGGATAGCGCTGCACGGCCGATGGCAGCGTCTCGGTGTACATCGCAAAGCTCAAGGGGAACCACGGACGCTTGGCAGGGTACGGATTCTGCCCGGCAGCGACCTTGGCCTTGTATTCGCTGGTGTCCTCGTAGTGGAACTTTTCGCGGTTGATGATCACGCCCTTGGCCAGACCCTCGGCCTCGGGCACGCTGTCGATGTCGTAGCGGCCCTTTTTCACTGGATAGCCACCACCCCCAGCGGTCAGTCCGCCGGTCCAGTTCATGTTGCCCACCAGCAGATTGAGCATCAGCACGGCCACGCCGTTGTAATAGCCGTTGGGGTGTTTGACCACGCCGCGGTACATGGTGCTGGCCACCTGTCGGCCATGGCTGGTGAATTCGCGCGCCACCTCGACGATGCGCTGCGGCTCGATGCCGCAGATTTGCGCGTATTGCTCGATGGTGTGCTCTTCGGCGGCTTCCTTGAGCAGGCGAAACGCCGTCTTCACCGCGACGCCGCCCACCTCGCCGGCAAAGTCGATTTGCGCAGTTTTCACCGCCGTGGCCTGCATGGGCTTGCCGCTGGCGGCGTCGATGACGACCCGGTCGTCTTCACCGCTGGCCTGCGGCTTGCCCAGCCCGGCGATTTCCGCGGTGAGAAAGCGCCGTGCCTGCGGATGCTGGGGATCGACGATGACGAGATGCGTCGCGTCGGTGTGCGAGAGCTCGCCTGCGGCCTGCGCCGCAGCCAGCGTGGGGTAGGACAGATAGGCGGCGTTGTACCGCTGGTTGTCGATGATCCAGCGGATCATCGCCATCGCCAGCGCGCCGTCGGTGCTTGGCTTGATCGGCAGCCAGTTGGCGCGGTCGCCGACCACTCCGCCGCGGCTGAGCTTGGGATCGACCACCACATACTTCAGGCCATCGGGTTTGGCGCGCGCCTCGGCGACATACTTGCCCTGCGTCTGCATGGGGAAATTGGCGTCTCCGGGCTGCGTGCCCCAATAGATGATGAACTTGGCTTCGCGCACGTCGGGCTGGGTCATGTTGATGCCCGAGAACACATGCTGGTGCGCGATGTGGTGCGACAGCTCGCATTCATTGACGTGGTCGAACACATTGACGCTGCCGAACGTGTGCACGAAGCGCTCGACGAAGGTCATGCGCGTGCCCACCAGCCGGCCCGCCTGCAGCACGAAACCGTTGGTGCGCGGGCCGAGCTCGGGCGCGTTCGGGTCCATCGGCTCGTTGCGCTTGGCGTACAGACCGCGAAAGCCGAGCACGTCCAGATCCTTGCTCGCCGGGTCGTTGGTATCGGCGAAGATCTTGCCGCCCTCGACCACTTCGGTCAGCAGTGTGTCCCAGGAAATCGGCTTCCACTGCCCGCTGCCACGCGGGCCCACGCGCTTGAGCGGCACCAGCACGCGGTAGGGGTCGTAGGTCGACTGGATGCCGGTGTTGCCCCGGGCGCACACGGTGCCAGGAAGCGCTGCGGTGTCGATCAGCGGAGTGGTCACCGCGGTGTATTCGCTCAGGGTGTTGGGGTGATAGGGGTTGCCGATGATGCGCTGGATGCGCCCGGTCTTGCGGTCGATCTTCACCCGCAGCCCGCATTCGCTGTGGCACTGCAGGTCGACCGTGTGGTGCAGCGTCCATTGCGGATTGGGCACCAGCTTGCCGCTTGCCTGATCGCGCAGCCATTCCGGCGTGTTGGAGTTGCCGTACACCGGATGCAGCGCCTTGCGCCCCCGCTGGTGCAAGGGGATGAGATCGACCAGGCGTTTGGAAAAGCCCAGG
Source organism: Thiomonas sp. (assembly GCA_023255715.1). GTDB lineage: Bacteria > Pseudomonadota > Gammaproteobacteria > Burkholderiales > Burkholderiaceae_C > Thiomonas. The sequence goes on along the minus strand of JAGDVQ010000080.1, from coordinate 4,345 downwards.
GTGCCAGCGCCCAGGCCAGCAACCGCCCCCAGGGTGAGAAGTCCACGACGTGAGATGTCCATGATGATCAAGCCTTGTGTGCAATGAAGGGAGCCGACTGGGTGTCGCGCGGCATGGCAGCAAGCAACGCCGCCAGGATGCCGAGGAACAGCAGCACGCTGACCCCGGTGTACCAGAGCTCCTCGAAATTCAGATGGAAGATGTAGTAGCCCGCGCCGCTGCGGTTGATCGCCTCACCGCCCAGCACGATGCCGATGCGCGTGGCGTACGAGCCCCAGGTGGCGGCAAGCAGCGCGATCCACTGCGCGCCATAGCTGCTGCGCGTGGGCAGCAGGAGCAGCGCCAAGGGCAGGAGCAGGCCGATGATGGTCCAGTTCCAGGTGATTTGCGCGCCGTAGGGCCCCATGAACAGGTTGGCAGCGCGCAGCTCCTCGATCGAGCCAAAACGCCCGAGCCACCACATCCAGCCATACCAGGTCACGAGACACACCCCGAGCGCTACGGCCGCGGTGGTGCGATGTCCACTCTGCGCCTGCGGACGGCTGGCCGTCACCAGCCAGGCGAGCAGCGGCACCAGGGCGAGTTCGGCGAGCGCCGCCACCGCGATCGCGCTCGCCAGGAACAGCATGGCCGCGGCTGGCGAATTCCACACCGGCACGCCGTGCTCGTTCATCAGGAACACGGCCGAATACAGCGGCGCGAACAGGCCGAGAACGATCGTCGCCACCAGCATGGGTTTGAACCAGGTGGATTCGAACACGCTGTAATGCCGGCTCCACAGCGAAAAAAAGTCGGCCAGCTTCTTCCAGCCTGGTGATAGACGCTCGATTTCCGCCGCCAGCCGCGCGCGAGGAATGGACTGAAAACTCAGCCACCACGCCAGCACCAGGAACAGCGGCAGGAGAATGATGCCGTACTTGATGATCGCGGTATCCCAGTTGGACCAGCCGAGGAAGTAGCCAAAGATCAGCCTGCCTGGCTGGTTGACTTCGGCCAGCACATTGACAAAACCGCCCAGGATCAGGCCAACGACCAGCGGCATGGTGAAGCGGTGCTCGACCGATTCGGTGCGCCCGCGCCAGGCGTTGATCGCCCAGATCAGCGCCAGAGCACCGGCCACGCCGAGCGCCCAGGAGTAATTGGCGAACAGAATGGAAAACGGTCGATCGTGGACGACGTTGTACAGCTCGTTGAAATGCCGCAGCGGCGGCACGAATTGCGGGGTGGTGAGCGGGTTAGACATGATCAGCCTCCTTGCCTGTGGCAATGTCCCAGTCGTGGTCGTTGCGATCCATGTCCTGCTGTTCCTTGGACCACAGCGTCGGAATGCCGGGTGGGTTGTTCTGCAGTTCGGTGGTCAGCCCGATGTAGAACACGCGCGGCTCGTTGCCGGTGCCGGGCTTGAGTTGCTGAATGGCCTCGCTGAGGACCTGCTTGGTCATCGGATCGTTCGGGTCGTTGAGATCGCCGAATTGCCGCGCGCCTCCGACACAGGTTTCGACACACGCAGGCAACAAGCCCTGATCGACTCGCTGCGAGCAGAAGGTGCATTTGTCCGCTGTCTTGGTGATGGGGTTGATGAAGCGGGCGTCGTACGGGCAGGCGTTGACGCAGGCGCCGCAGCCCCAGCACAGGTCGTAGTCGATTTCGACAATGCCATCCTTGCGCTGCCAGGTCGCCCCGGCCGGGCAGACTTCGATGCACGATGGCCGCTCGCAGTGGTTGCACAGGCGTGGCAAGAACGCCCGCTTGGTGTCGGGGTAAGTGCCGAGCTCGACATCGGGCACCCAGGTACGGAACACGCCGGTGGGGATGTTGTTCTCGAACTTGCACGCCGCCGTGCACGCCTGACAGCCGATGCACTTGCGCAGGTCGATCAGCATGCCCCAGCGCTTGCCCTCGAACCCCTCCTTGGCCAGATTGCCGTCTTTTGCGGTGTAGGCGTAGACCGAGCGGTCATGCGCCAGCTCGAAATCGGTGCCGGCCGGGGTGAGCGCCTCGGGTGTGTCACCGAATGCGTCGTCGCCCGGCTGCTTGATCCCTGCGGCATCGACGCCTGCGGCAGCCGCTGTGCCGATCGCAGCCGCCGTCAGCCCGAGCGCCTTGCCGAGGAAATTGCGGCGGCCGTTTTGCGGTGCGCCGTCCGCTTGTGATGAGACCTTCATGGTGGACCTCGTGAGTCATCGCTTCGATGCGATCACCATAGGCCCAGGCAAACTCACTCAACTTTGCGGCATATCAAACACGCAAGGCTAGAACGCGCCGCAAACGTAACGAGTTGTGTTATTTGCAAGACCTGTACGGCTTACGACTGCGAGCCGCGATCCTGGTGCGCGTAGATCAGCACCGCAAAAAACACCCCGCCCTGCACAAAGCCGAGCAATGACTCGATGCCTGCGGCGAGCATGGCGTTGAGGGTGCGCGGAATCCAGTCACCAAGCCCCAGCGTGGTGAACAGCTCCATCGAGATGTAGAGCGCCACGCGGAAGCTGTGCGGCTGCATCAGCAGCATGTGCTGCGTCTCCTGCACGCCGTTGTAGCGAAACAGCTCGAACACGCCGAACAGCTCGTAAAGCGCTGCGAAATACAGCAGCGTCATCGCCGTCACTTCAAGATAAAGGAAGACGATATGCAGCAAATCCAGATGCATCGACCGGCGCTTGCGGGACACATAGAACAACATCAGATCGAGCAGAAAAAACCGCACGATCACGATGTAGATCAAAAACCCGAACAGGATGTCTTCCCGGTTCGCCTGGAAGTGCGCCGGGTACTGGGTTTTCCACAGCCATGCCAGCGCCAGCGGGGCAAGCATGAAGGGAATGACGAAGGGCAGAACAGGGATGAGCCGCTGCCGCGATTGCGCAGCCTTGTGGGCTTGTTCTTTGATCGGTTTGAGGGACGTCATCGCAACAGGTCCCAGATCATCTTGGCAGCAAGGATCAACAGCAGCGCGGCAATGAGTTTTTTCACGCCACCCGAGGACAGCCGATAGGTCATGATGCGCCCGCCGATCACCCCGCCCAGCGCCGCGGCCACGCTCACCACGACGAGCAGCGACCAGTCCATGTGCGCGAAGCTCAGGTAGGTGAAAAACCCGCCCAGCGTCGCAAAAGGGATGGCAAAGCTCACCGCGTAGGCGGCCTTTTTTGCATCGAACCCCAGCAACACCAGCACGGCCAGGATGGGCGAGCCGCCGCCCACGCCGATCAGGCCCGACACCCAGCCCACGCTGGCGCCAAGCGCAACCAGCACCCACACCCGGTCATACGCCACCTTGGGCTGGCGCTTGAAAAACAGCAGGAGTGCGGCACTGACCACCATGAACGCCGCGAGCACCCATTGAATGACATGCTGCGGCACGTCGCGGCTCATCCAGGCCCCAAGCGGAGTGGCGATCATCATCGAGATGGCAAGCGGCAGCGCAAAGCGAATGTCGAGCACGCCGCGCACCGCGTTCATCACCGAGGCCGAAAGGGTCGAGACCGAATTGACGAACAGCCCGATGGCCTTGGCCAGATCGAGCGCCATGCCCAGCATGCCGAAGGTCGGCACCAACGCGACAGCCGCTCCCACCCCGCCCATGGCGAACAGGGTGGACAGCACCAAGGTCAGCGTGAAGTACAACGCGTCGTGCAGCAGGACGGGACTCATGCTGACCCCCCTGCGCAGGAACCCGCGCAGCAGATCATGATTGCGTCGGCAGGCGCCGCATCAGATCGCGCGCCTTGTCGCCACGCAGGGCGTCGACCAGGCCGAGCATGCCCTCGTTGAGATAGCGCGACTGAAAGCCTTCGAGGGTGAGGAACAGCCGTGCGATCTCCGCCCGGTCGTAATGCGGGCACATGGTGATGATCAATTTGCTGCGGTCGAGCTCGTGCAGGCGGTCCGGCAGGGCGTCGAGCGGAATGTGTAACCCGAAGCCGACATGCCATGCGGCCCATTCCTCGGCAAAGCGAATGTCCACCAACTGCGCCTTGCCTGCGGCGAGTTGGTCGAGGGCTTCGGCGACGCCGATTTTCATCGCCTGCCGCTCCGAGTAGTCGAAGCGGCGCAGATACGCTGCGAAAGATTGGGGCTGGGGTGTGGATAGATTCATGGTCTGATGGGGTGAAAGATTGCTGTTGGTGCGCAAAGACGCCGCGTCGGCGTCGGGCATCGTGCCGAGCGCCACCAGTGCCACTGGCAGGCGAAGCAGAACCTCGCGACGACCAGGATCGGTGATGGCGTCGGATGCTGAGCCTGGCTGCATGGCGCGTTCAGAAGGCATAGCCCAGACGCAGTTGCCAGTAGTCCTGCCCCGGATTCGGGCGCTTGATGTCGGCGTTGGAATAGTGGGTGAAGC
>JAGDVQ010000119.1 GCA_023255715.1 Thiomonas sp. | reverse complement strand
TCGTGCTGCACGACGACTGCGCGTGGCCGACGCTCGATCTGCCCACCCGCTGGCATGCCACGCACGCCACACCCGCGCCGGGCAGCGCGGTGCTGATGCTGCGGGCAAGTCCGGGCGCGTCGCCGTTCGGCTTGCGGGTGGATGCGATCGGCAGTCAGCATGCGCTGGTGTTCTGGCCGCTGCCCCCTGCGCTGCAAGCGCTGTGCGGCGTGCAGGCCGCCGCGTTGAGTGGGGTTCCGTGGCAGCCGGAAAGCGAACAGCCGGTGTTGCTGCTCGATCTGAATTGGCTGCAGGCCGGGGTGGGCGGATGAACGGGGCGTCCTCCTGGCTGCAGTTCCGGCTCGGCGACCAGACGCACGCGCTGGACGCCTCGGCGGTGCGGCAAATCCTGCGCGCGCCCCGGCTGATGCCGCTGCCCATGACCACCGCGCTTGCGCAGAGCCCGGGGCTGATGGCCTGGCAGGGCAGGCCCTTGCTGGTGCTCGACCTCGGCGCGTGCCTCTTGCGCCGCTCCAGCCTGACGGGCCCGGATGCCCGCTTTCTGGTGTGGACGCAGGCGCAGCAGGCCGGCGTGCTGGTGGTCGACGGCGTCGGCACCTTGCTGCGGTTGTCCACCACGACGCTCACCCGCCATTGGGCGCCGACCCAGCCCGGTCTGCCGCCGCCGTGGAACGCGATCCGCGGTGTGCTGCATGCGGGTGACGCACCGGACATCGCCCCGGCAGGCCTCGACCGTTCCCCCCCCACGCCCATTGCCGTGTTCGACGTGGCCGCGCTGTGGAAGGCCTGCTGGCACCGGTTGCATCCGGCAGACGGGGAGGGGGCGCGATGAAACGCACGCCGCAGCGCAGCCTGCTGCTGTTCTGGCTCATCGCCCTGGCCTGGGGCGGCGGCATGGCGGCAATCGCCTGGGTGTCTCCTGCGCAGCCTGCGCTGCTGCTCACGGCCTGGGGCGCAGGCGCTGCCTTGCTTCTGCTGCTGGCGCTGTATCTCGGCCTGTCGTTCCGGCTCGATCTGCTGCAGGTGCAGCAGGCGCTGCGCGAGGCCCGCGCAGATTCGCAGGCTGGGGAGGCAGGCAAGTCGGCCCTCGCGCCATTGTGGTGGCCGTTGATCGAGGCCGCAGCGCAGCAACCCGCGCCCCAAGCCCAGTCTGCGCCAGAGCAAGACTGCATCAATGCCCAGAGCAAGGCGCAGATCGACACGCTGCAACAGGCCCTTGCCGCAGAACGTGCGCACGCCAGTGCCTGGCAGCAGCAAACCGCACAGGCGCAGGCCGAACTGCGGCTGCTGCAGCGCCAGGTGCAGGAGGCCGCGCAGGCGCTGCTGCCGCTGGAATCTGCCCTGGCAGCGGCAAACCGGCTTGCGCGCGCCACGGTCGAGCCTGTGGAGCCCGAACAGGACCCGTGCGAAGCCCTCGGCACTCTTGCAGTCACCCTGTCCCGCTTGACCGAGGAATTTGCCTTGCAGGCCCGCGCTGCAGACCAGCAGGAAGCCGCAGCGGCAGCGCAAATCCAGGCCCGCGGCGCGCAGCATGTGCAGGCGGTTGCGATGCTGCGCCAGCGTGCCGGGCAATTGCAGCAGGTGGTCGACGATCTGCAATTGTTCGGCCTGAATCTGCGGCTGCAACTCGCGCATCTGGCCAGCACGCCCGGGGTCGAGGTGCAGCTGTTCAGGCAGACCGAGGCCGATCTGGACGCGCTGCTCGCGGGGCTGAAGACTCTCGGTGCGGATGATCTTCCGTTGCACTCCACAACGGACACGGCGGATGCGCCAGCGCCGCTTGCGCAAATGCGTGCGCAGTTGCTCGCGCATCTTCAGCTTGCCACCGCACAAATCACCGCTGCTGGTCAAGACCTCGCCACGCGCAGTGCACGTGCGGCGCAGGCACGCGCCCAGTGGCACACGGCGGCAGAGCAACAGGCGCAGCAGCTCGCCCCGTTGCCGCAGCAGTTGCATGAGCTGCGCAACGCACTGCAGCAGGCGGCGCAAAAAAATTCCTAAAGTCCTGGTGGGGCGTGCCGTCAAGGTGAATGCGGACAGGGTTGTCCGTATTCGGCACGGATGCCGGATTTCCCCATAGCAAAGGAGCTCCATCATGGCCATTTCCGGCATCATCAACACCAACGTCAACGCGCTGAACACGCTCAACGCCCTGGGCGGCACGTCCAGCAGCCTGAGCACCTACATTCAGCAGCTGTCCACCGGCAAGCAGATCAACGGCCCTGCGGACAACCCGGCGGGCTACGCCATTTCGCAGCGCTTCCAGACCCAGATCAACGGCCTGAACCAGGCTGTGTCCAACGGCAACCAGGCCGTCTCCCTGGTGCAGACCGCCACCGGCGCACTGCAGAACGAAACCAACCTGCTGCAACAGATCCGCACCATCGCGGTTCAGTCGGCCAACGGCTCCAACACCGCGCAAGACCGGGCCTCGCTGCAGGGCGTGGTGTCGCAGTTGCTCGCCCAGGTGCAGACCATTGCCACGCAGACCCAGTTCAACGGTCAGAACCTGCTGGATGGCACCTTCAGCGGTCAGCAGTTCCAGGTCGGCGCCAATGCCAACCAGATCATCAACGTCTCGGTGGCCAATGCCAACTCCAACGCCATTGGCAACAACGTCATGGCGGCCAGCGGCACCATTTACAGTACCACGGGCGCGGCTGGCAGCAATGGCTATGCCGCAGGCCAGGCGTTCACCATCACGGCCGGCGCCGGAGCCTTCACGGCCGGCAATGTCACGGTGTCCGGCTCGGCCGGGGCCAGCGGCGTGGCGGTGACAGCGACTGAATCGGCAGCCAACATCGCTTCCTCGATCAACGCCATCAGCCAGCAGACCGGCGTGACCGCCACGGCCAACACCAGCGTGGCCTTCACCGTGACCACCGGCAGCTTCAGCTTCAGCATCGGCAATGGTGACACCACAACGGGTGGCCAGACCAATGCCGTGAACATCTCGGCCAATGTCACCAGCCTCGATCCCACCGGACTGAGCGGTCTAGTCTCGGCCATCAATGGCTCTACCGCACAGACCGGCATCGCCGCCAGTGTGAATTCCAGTAACCAGCTCGTGCTCACCCAGAGCCAGGGCCAGAACATCTCCATCACCGGGTTCACCGGCAACGGCACTCTGGCGGCAGGCGGTTCGACGGTGTCGAGCACCAACCAAACGGCACTGGTGCAGGGCTTCACCCAGTTGCAATCGACCCAGGGCTACTCGCTGGGCAACGGTGCCGCCATCGGCCTGAGCAACATCAGCACGTTGTCTGCGGTGTCCACGGTGGATGTGTCGTCGGTGCAGGGCGCCAACCAGGCACTGTCGATCATTGACCAGGCGATCAACACCCTGAACCAGCAAGGCGGCGCTTTGGGTGCGATCCAGAACCGGATTCAGGCTTCGGTGCAGAACGTGCAGACCACCGCGACCAATCTGCAGGCCGCGCAGTCTGTGGTGCAGGATGCCAATATCGCGCAGGCGACCACGCAGCTGTCCAAGTACCAGATCCTGCAGCAAGCGGGCATCTCCACCCTGGCCACGGCGAACTCGCTGCAACAGAGCTACCTCAAGCTGCTGCCGTAATCCGGCTTGATCATTTCTCCAGAGGGTTTCCCCGGGCCGCCGTCAGGTGTCCCGGGGGTTTTGCCATCTGCTGCATGCTTTTGTATGGAGTTTCATCTGCCTGAATGGAGGCATCATGGACGTTCAAAATGCAGTGGGGCTGTCTGCGCTCGGCACGGTGCAGCCGCAGACGCCCAGGACGACTGGCGCCGCAGCGGCGCCCGGCTCAGGTGTGGCGGTGCCGCAACCCGGCTCGGCGGCCGCAGTTGCCGGCGCCGCATTGCCAGCCCAGCCCGCCGTGCCCCCCGCCACCCTGGCGCAGGCGGCCGACACCTTGCAGAAGCAGGTCAGCCAGCAGGCGCCTTCGGTGGCGCTGAGCGCGGGGCTCGACCCGGACGGCTCGCATCCGGGGCAGTTGCTGGTGGAGCTGAAGGACAAGCTGACGCAGCAGGTGTTCGTGCGCTACTACGTCCCGGCGGAACAGGTGGTGAAGGCGGCTGCGCAGGGCGCCGATCAGCCAATGACCCCGGGCAGCCTGCTGCAGGAAAAGGCCTGACCCGCAACCCGGCATCGACGCCTGTGTTTCGCCAGGCGGGCCCTACAGTTCGGGCTGGGGGTGTCGTTAAGGTCAACAAGCGGGAACGCGTTCGGAGCACAGCATGTCGTCGGTGTCCATTTCAGGGTTGGTGAGCGGGATCAATGTGCAGTCGCTGATCACGTCGCTGTCGGCGGCGTATCAGCAGCCCATCACCCTGCTGCAGAACCAGCAGCAGTCGTACCAGTCCACGCTGAGCGCCTGGGGTTCGGTGCAGAGCAGCCTGTCCAGCCTGCAGTCCACGGTGGCCGGGCTGCAGAACGTCACCCAGCTCAACAACCGCACGGTCAATCTGAGCAATTCCAGCGCGGTGTCGGGCACGGCCAGCGCCAATGCGCCGCTGGGCACCTATTCGCTGAGCAATATCGTGCTGGCGCAGACGCAGAGCATTTACTCGCAGGACTTTGCCTCGGCCACCAACACCGCAGTGGGCACGGGCACGCTGCAGATTCAGGTGGGCAGCGGTTCGGTGACCAATATTGCCATCGACAGCAGCAACAACTCGCTCAACGGCATCGCCGCGGCGATCAACCAATCCAACAGTGGAGTGAATGCCGCGGTCATTTTTGATGGCACGGGCTATCGCCTCACCCTCACGGGCAACAACACGGGCGCGGCCAATGCGTTCACGGTGAGCACCAGCGGGGCGACCGGTTCGCTGGGTGCGCTGAGTTACAGCCCGAGCGTGTCGGGCGGAATGACCGAGAGCCAGACGGCGCGCAATGCCTCGGTGAGCATCAACGGCCTGGCCGTGACCAGTGCCACCAATACCGTGAGCGGTGCGATTCCCGGGGTGAGCCTGAACCTGCTGCAGGCCAGCGGTTCGACCACGCTGACCGTGGCCAACGACACCAGCGCCTTTGTCACCTCGGTGCAGAGCTTCGTCACCGCCTTCAACACCACCATGGGCACGCTGAACCAGCTCACCGCGTTCAACCCCGGCTCGAACGGCGCATCCGGCCAGAGCGGGCCGCTGATTGGCAATGCCGGCATTCAGACCCTGCGTACCCAGTTGCTCAACCTCATCAGCGGACAGGGCGTCGGGACCACGCCGGGCAGCGCGTATGCCTCGCTGGGCGCGGTGGGTGTGAGCCTGGCGCAGGACGGCACCCTGGTGCTCGACAGTGGCAAGCTCGGCTCCGCGCTGCAAAGCAATTACAACGCCGTGGCGGGCTTGTTCGGGCAGGTGGGGACAGCCACCAATGCCAATGTGCAATATGTGGGCGCCGGCAACAGCACCCAGCCGGGCACTTATGCGGTGAACGTCACCTCTGGCGCCACGCAGGCCAGCGTCACGGCGTCCAATCCGGTTGCCAGCGGCGGCATCACCAGCGCCGAAACCCTGGTCATCGGCTCCGGCGCCACCAGCGTGTCGGTGCAGCTGGCCTCGGGTTCGACCATCGACGCCATCGTCGCCACGGTCAACGCCACGTTGAGCCAGCAGGGGCTGAGCAATATTTCGGCGGTCAACAACAACGGCAGCCTGCAATTCCAGTCGGCCGACTACGGCAGTGCGCAGAACTTCACCGTGGTGTCCACGCAGCCAGCGTCGGCCGGCAGCACCGGCATCGGCACCACCCTGCTCAGCGCCAAGGGCACGGATGTGGTGGGCGCCATCAATGGTCAGGTCGGCACGGGCGCAGGGCAGCAACTCACCGTCACCGGGCCGGGTCCGGCGCTGGGACTGCAGGTCAACATCAGCGGACAGGCCACCGGCAGCCTGGGTTCGATCACGGTGAGCCAGGGTTTGTATCAGCAGATGAACGCCATCCTGACCCAGGCGCTCAACACCCAGAGCGGTTTTGTCTCCGCTGCCACCAGCGGGCTGAACAACACCATCAAGGGCATCAACCAGCAGATCACCCAGTTGCAGGCCAGCGCGGCGTCACAGACCGCGCTGCTGCAACAACAGTTCAACGCCATGCAGACCCAGGTGGCGCAATTGCAGTCGGTGGGACAGTACCTCACCGCGTTCTTCAATCCGAGCAACAGCAGTTCCAGCTCCAGTTCCAGTTCGACCGGCGGCTGATCGCCGCCACACCAGGAGAGTTCGATGAGTGCAGCAGCCTTTGCCATGCGTGCCTACCGCCAGGTGGAAAGCCAGGGCGTCCCCGCGGACAAGCTCTATGTCCTCGGGCTCGATGGCATTCTGGAATATCTGCGCCGTGCCGAAGCCGCCCTGCGCCAGCCGGACGGCAAGGATTTGCCGCTCAAGGGGCAGGCACTCGGCCGTGCCTACCAACTGGTCGAGCATCTGCTGGCCGTCCTGCCCGATGGTCCGCAGCTCGCCGAGCAGCCGGTGGGCGAGCGCCTGGAGCGGGTCTATACCTATCTGCTGGCGCGTCTGGCGCAGGCCAACATCTTCGATGACCTGCAGGCCATCGAAGATTGCCGTACCGTGGTGACCGCGCTGCGCGATTCCTGGCTTCAGGGGCTGGAGCAGGCCGCCTGAGACGCGCCGTTCCGTGGCAACACGGATTGGCCCGCCTTTTGCTGCAATGGGACAATGCGCGACAGACTCGCAGGAGAACGCCATGTCCCAGTCCCATGCACCCGCTGATTTCCCCGATTCCCGCTTCTTCGCGAGCCACCCCGAGGCGCTGCATGGCGCGGTGGCGGCGGTGCAGCTCGACGGCGTGTTTCCGCTGGACTGGGTGGACGAGCTGAACCCCCCGCAGGGGCGCGCCGAGGTCATGTCCGACAACAACACCCTGCTGCGCGCCTTGCTGATGCTCGACGAGCCGCCGGTGTCGCACGAGGTCGAGCACGGCCGCAGCGACCCGATTCAGAACCTGGAGCGCCGGGTTGACCTGCTGCTGCTCATGGCCAGCGCAGCGCTGCGCGGGCTGGGCAACCTGCCGCCCGAGCGGCCGTGCGCGCTGTCGTCGCGCAAGCTGCGCTGGGCCAGCGAGCAGCCGCTGGAGGTGGGGCGTCGTCTGTGGGCGCGCATTTATCTGCGCCATCGCATCGCTCTTCCGCTGCTGCTGTCGGGGCGCATCACCGAGCTGCACCCGGATCGCGGCCAGTTCTGGCACACCCTGGAACTCGACCCGCTCGATCAACAGGTGCAGAACGATCTCGACCGGCTGATCTTCCGCCATCATCGCCGCCAGGTGGCGCGGCAGCGCAAGGGCGTATAAGCGCTGTTTGAGCGCTGCATCCTGAACGAGTGAAACCATGGGCCGCAAAAAAGCGCACGAAGAACACGAGAACCACGAACGCTGGCTGGTGTCGTATGCCGACTTCATCACTCTGCTGTTCGCCTTTTTCGTGGTGATGTATTCCATTTCCTCGCTGAATGAAGGCAAGTACAAGGTGCTGTCGCAGACCATGATTGCCGCGTTCACCGGGCAGCCGACCACGCCCAATCCCGTGCAGGTGGGGCAGCCGTTCAACAGCATGCCGTCCGTGGTCGATCTGCCGCCCATCCCCAAGCAGCAAAAACCCGAGATCATTCAACCTGGGCGGGGCGGGCCGGGTGCCAAGGAAGTGCAGAAAACCCTCGAGGGCGTGGCCAGGCAGATCCAGACCCTGCTGGCCAGTGCCATTCGCAAGGGTGACGTGCAGGTGCGCATGACGCCGCTGGGCGTGGTCATCGATATTCACGACACGGTGCTGTTCGCCTCGGGCCAGGCCGATCTCACGCCGCAGGCGCAGGAGCTGCTCAACCAGATCGCCGGGGTGCTGCAGGGCGTGGCCTATCCCATCCAGGTCAACGGCTTCACCGATGACCGGCCGATCAACACGGCGCAGTTCCGCTCCAACTGGGCGCTGTCGTCGGCGCGGGCGGTGTCTGTGGTGGAAATGTTCATTGCACAGGGCGTCAAGCCCGATCAGCTTGTCGCTGCCGGGTATGGTCAATATCATCCTGTCGCAAGCAATGGCACCGCCAAGGGCCGCGCGGCCAATCGCCGCGTCAGCGTGGTGATCGTGTCGCCCCTCAGCAATGCGAACGTGAACGACACGCCCATCGTGCCCGCCGAAGCGCCTCCCGCACAGCCCGATGCCGCTGCAGCCGCCACAACGTCCACCCCGCCGCCCAGCCACGGAACGCCCTCTTGAACGACGACCTGCAACCCCTGAAAAACCGCCTGCGCTGGCTCAATCGCAGCATTCTGGCCCTTGGCATCCTGATTCTTCTCGGACTCATCGCCTGGGCCGTGGTGGGGCTGCGCAAGCCCGCAGTGGGAACCACCAGCACAGTGATCCACCCGGCGTCCAGCGCATCGAATCTGCTCACGCGGGCCGCTTCCGCAGTGGTGGCGTCCAGACCCCAGCCTGCCGTGAGCACGGCGCAGCAGGAAAAAGCTGCGGCGGCGGCGATGGATGCATTGTCCGCCGCCAGCGCGCCGCAGGCTGCAGCCGTTGCAGCGAAGGCTGTTGCCGCCTCGGCACCCACCGTGAAGCCCAGGG
>JAGDVQ010000072.1 GCA_023255715.1 Thiomonas sp. | reverse complement strand
GAAGGGCTGGTGCAGGCGCAGGCGCGCATCGCCCTGCCGAAGGCGGGTGGCCGCCTGCAGCCGGTGTTCTGCCTGATGGAAGCCGACCTGCGCGACGATCTGCGCGCCTTCCTCCAATCCGGCGGCAGCAAGATCGACCTGTGGGCGGCGCAGCACCGCATGGCCATCGTGGAGTTCGACGATGCCCGCGCCTTCGAGAACATCAATACCCAGGACGACCTGCAACGCCTGGAACGCACCGACTCGCCATGACCAGTCCTTTCGATCTGCAGCACGTCATTTCCTGCGTCAGCGGCTACGACCCCAACGCACTGCGGGTGGACGCCGCCCTGGCCGTGATGCAGGCCAGTGTGCAGCCCGTTTCGGCCGTTGAACGCGTGGCAGTACGCGCCGCACTGGGCCGGGTGCTGGCGCAGGATGTCGTCTCCCCCATCGACGTGCCGGCGCACGACAACTCGGCCATGGACGGCTACGCGCTGCGCGGAGACGATCTCGCCGCGCAGGGCGACACGGTACTCGCCGTCGCCGGGCGTGGTCTGGCCGGGCATGCCTACGCCGGCGACGTGGCCCCGGGCAGTGCCTTGCGCATCATGACCGGCGCCATCATGCCCGCCGGATGCGATACCGTCGTGCCACAGGAGTTCTGCCGCGTGGAGGGCGACACGGTCACCATCCCGCAGGGCGTGGTGCGCGCGGGCGACAACCGCCGCCTGCGCGGCGAAGACCTGGCGCGCGGCAAGACCGCCTTGCCCGCAGGCAAGTTGCTGCGCCCGGCCGATCTGGGGCTGATTGCCTCGCTCGGCATGGCCGAAGTGTCGGTGCGTCGCAGGCTGCGCGTGGCCTTCTTTTCCAGCGGGGACGAGCTGCGCTCAGTCGGTCAGCCGCTCGACGCAGGCTGCGTGTATGACAGCAACCGCTACACCCTGTGGGGCATGCTGGAACGTCTGGGCTGCGAGGTCATCGACCTCGGCGTGGTGCCCGACAACCCGCAGGCGGTGGAAGCCGCGCTGCGCACCGCCACCGAATGCGCGGACGTGGTCATCACCTCGGGCGGAGTCAGCGTGGGTGAGGCCGACTACCTGCGCAGCACCCTCTCGCGCATGGGCGAGGTGGTGTTCTGGCGCATCGCCATGCGGCCGGGTCGGCCTCTGGCCTTCGGTCAACTGCGCTCGGATGGGCACAGCGCCTGGCTGTTCGGCCTGCCGGGCAACCCGGTGGCGGTGATGGTGACGTTTTACGCCTTCGTCCGCCCTGCCCTGCTGCACTGCATGGGCGCAAGCCCCCAGCCGCAGCCGATGCTGCGTGCGGTCAGCGCGCAGACCCTGCGCAAGAAGCCCGGCCGCACCGAGTACCAGCGCGGCCTGCTCAGCCCGCTGCCAGACGGCCGCTGGCAGGTGAGCGCCATCGGCAACCAGGGCTCTGGCGTGCTCAGTTCGATGTCGCAAGCGCATGGCCTGATCGTGCTGCACCACGACCAGACCACCGCACAGGCCGGCGATCTGGTGGACGTGCTGCTGTTCGAGGGACTGGTCTGATCAGAAAATCTTGTTGATCAGATCGTCGCCCAGGCCAAAGCCGGCGCCCATTTCCATCGCGCGGCCAAAGCCCGAGTTCAGAAACCCGTCGAGTGCCCCCATGAGGCCTCCGCCCTGCTGCATGGGCATCGCGGCGTTCTGCGCCATCATGCCCTGCGGCATGTAGCCCGGCTGCATCGCGGCCGGCATGGTCTGCAGCTGCTGGGCCTGGTTCTGCCACATGGCGTGGATCGCCTGCAAGACCTGACTCATCTGCTGCTGCTCGGTCTGCACGCCCAGCGCCACTTCGCGCAGGTCGAGCAGCCATTCGCGGGCGTCCTGATTGCCGCCCTGCGCCGCCGCCTGCAGCTTGGCGGCCAGCGCCTGCAACTGTTGTCCGACCTGCTGCGCCTCGCCCTGCAACTGCTGATACTGCTGATCGATGGTTTGAATGTCCACGCAAGACTCTCCGGTAGAGTGAATGCGTCAGATTGGACTCCAGCGGCGCGGTTTTGCGCGTCAATGGATGTCAAAGTCGCAACAGGTCGCAGCAAAGCGCTCATTCGATCGCATCCAGCAGCTTGTCCTGCCCGTTCTGCGCGGCCTGCCTGCGTCCCAGCAGGGCGTACAGCGCAATGGCGCCGAACGTCGCGGTGCCGATGCCGCCCAGGGCGAAGTCGCCGAACTTGAGGGTGAAATCCGCCGTGCCCAGCATCAGGGTGATGGCCACGATGATGAGGTTGCGGCTGTCGGAAAAGTCCACCTTGTTGTCCACCCAGATGCGCGCGCCCGACACCGCGATCAGCCCGAAGATCACGATGGCCACACCGCGCAGCACCGGCGGCGGAATGAGGTGAATGAGCGCGCCGAACTTGGGACTGAAGCCGAACAGAATGGCGATCACCGCGGCCGTGGCAAAAATCAGCGTCGAGTAGATCTTGGTTGCTGCCATCACGCCGATGTTCTCGGCATAGGTCGTGACCCCCGTGCCTCCGACCGAACCCGACACCATCGTGGCAATGCCGTCACCAAGGAACGCCCGCCCCATGTAGCGATCGAGGTTACGGCCGGTCATTGCGGTCACCGCCTTGATGTGGCCGAGGTTTTCCGCCACCAGAATCACGACGACAGGGACGATCAGGGTCATCGCACGCGGCTGGAACTCGGGCGCTGCAAACGTCGGCAGGCCGAACCACGCCGCCTGCGCGACGCCGGAGAAATCCATCGGCGTCCCCAGCCCGAGTCCATTGGTCAGCACGGCGTAGATCGCACTGGCAATCAGCAGCCCCACCAGGATCAGCAGGCGCTGCATCATGCCCCGGGTGTACACCGCCACCAGGCCGATGCTGACAAAGGTGATCAGCGCCATCCAGTCGTCGAAATTGCTGGCGCCGTGGCTCTTGATGGCGATCGGCGCCAGATTCAGCCCGATCACCGCAACCACCGAACCGGTCACCACCGGCGGCATCAGTCGCTCGATCCAGCGCACCCCCACACCCATGACGATCAGGCCGATGGCCGCATAGACCGCACCGCAGGCGATGATGCCGCCCAGCGCCACACCGATGTTCGGGTTCGCCCCCGCGCCCGAATAGCCGCTGGCCGCAATGACCACGCCGATGAACGAGAACGACGAGCCCAGATAGCTCGGCACCCGCCCGCCGACCACCAGGAAGAAGATCAGCGTGCCGATGCCGCTCATCAGAATGGCGATGTTGGGGTTGAAGCCCATGAGCAACGGCGCAAACACCGTGGAGCCGAACATGGCCACCACATGCTGCAGCCCCATCGCCAGGGTCTGGGGCCCTGGCAGGCGCTCATCCGGGGCGATCACCCCGCTGGTCTTGCGTTGCCATTTGGGAAAGTAGCCTTCGGCCATGATGCGCTCCTCGCGTGGGTTGGTGTTGCGGTTACTTGGTGCCGAAAATGCGGTCCCCCGCATCGCCCAGGCCGGGGACGATGTAGCCGTGGTCGTTGAGCCGCTCATCAATGGCTGCCAGGGTGATGGGCACGTCCGGGTGGGCTGCGCGCACGGTGCGCACGCCCTCGGGCGCGGCCAGCAGGTTCACCAGTTTCAATGTGGTGGCTCCGGCGCGCTTGAGGTGGGTGAGTGCAGCAGCCGCCGAGTTGCCGGTGGCGAGCATCGGGTCGACCACGATCACCAGGCGCTCGGCCATGTCCTCGGGCACCTTGAAGTAATACTCCACCGGCTCCAGGGTGGCCGGGTCGCGGTACAGGCCGATGTGGCCGACACGCGCGTTGGGCAGCAGGTCGATCATGCCGTCGAGCATGCCGTTGCCCGCGCGCAGGATGGACACCAGACACAGCTTCTTGCCGGCGAGGATGGGCATGCGGCAGTCCGCCACCGGGGTGCTCACGTCCACCAGTTCCGTGGGCAGGTCGCGCGTGGCCTCGTAGGCCAGCATGGCGGCGATTTCGCGCACCAGGCGGCGGAAGTTGTCGGTGGTCGTGTCCTTGCTGCGGGCCAGGGTGAGCTTGTGCTGCACCAGCGGGTGCGTGACGACGTGGACCAGGGGATCGTTCATGTTGTTCTCCGTTTTGTGTCGCGATGCAATGCAGACATCCAATTGTGCCCGCGACTGCGCAGCGCCCCAGTGGCATCCGGCTTTGCATGCAGCCTGCGGTTACATCGTGTGCCCGTCGCAGACCTAGTCTTGATGCAGCGCAACAGAGGCTGGCGCGTGTCGGCCGTTCGAGGAGGATTTCAACATGTTCAGCATGAGCACCCGTCGCCTGCGCACCCTGGCCTTCGCCCTCGTTGGCATCTTGCTGGGCACGCTCGGTGCCGAGGCCACGGCTGCCGTCCCCACCCCCAGCGACCCTGACGTGCTGCGCGGGGCCTATCTTGCCCGTGCCGGTGACTGCATTGCCTGCCACACGGCGCCGGGCGGCAAGCCCTTTGCCGGCGGATTGCCAATGAATCTTCCCATGGGCATCGGCAAGGTGTACTCGCCCAACATCACCCCGGACAAGACCGACGGCATCGGCAACTGGACCTTTGCGCAATTCGACGCCGCGCTGCGCCACGGCAAATCGCCCCGGCTGGGTTACCTCTACCCGGCCATGCCCTACCCGTCGTACGCGCGCATCACCCCGCAGGACATGCACGCGCTCTACGCCTACTTCATGCACGGCGTGCAGCCGGTGGCGCAGGCCAACAGACCGGAAGACATCCCCTGGCCGCTGAACATGCGCTGGCCGCTGGCAATCTGGGACTGGATGTTCGCCCGCGACGGCGTGTACCGCCCCGACCCGAAGCAGACCGCGCAGTGGAACCGCGGCGCCTATCTGGTGGAGGGCCTGGGCCACTGCGGCGCCTGCCACACGCCGCGCGGCCCCTTCCTGCAGGAAAAGACGCTGGCACCCGGTGGCCCGGACGGCAGCCTGTATCTGTCAGGAGCGCGCATCGACAACTGGTATGCGGCCAATCTGCGCGGCGACCTGCAGGATGGCCTGGGCCGCTGGACACCGGCGGAACTGGTGCAACTGCTCAAGACCGGCCGGACGCCGACCTTCACCATTGTCGGCAGCATGACCGACGTGGTGCATGACAGCACGCAGCACCTGAGCGACGACGATCTGCACGCGATCGCGGTGTTCCTCAAGTCACTGCCGCCCGTTCGGCCGAACTCGGCGATCAACAGGCCGACCCCGCCGGTGATGACCGCCGCTGCCCGGGCCGGCGCGCCGCTGTATGCCGCGCATTGCGCCATGTGCCATCAGGCGCAGGGGCAGGGCCTGCCCAATGTGTTTCCGGCGCTTGCGCTCAACCCCACGGTCAACACCCCCGACCCGCTCAACACCATCCGCATGATGTTGCACGGCGGACATACCGTCGAGACCCGGGGCAACCCCAGCCCCATGGCCATGCCCGACCTGGGCGCCACGCTCAACGACACCCAGGTGGCGGAAATCGCCAGCTATGTGCGCAGCAGCTGGGGCAATGACGCGCCCAATGTCAGCGCCAGCGAAGTGGCCAGGATCCGTAAAGGCACCCTGCACCACTGAGACGAAAATTGCGCCCTCCAGCCCGGCATCGCCGGGTTTTTTCGATTTCAGATACGTCTCGTTTCTGCCCAACACACTTCCTCACCGCTTCGGGCAAAGTCCCGGAAGAGAATGAAACATGACATTCATCGGCGCGCGATGCACGCGTCGCTCATTCTCTGGAGACTCTCATGTCCGCACCTTCACCCAAAACCTTCCTTCGTCGCGTGGCCGCTGGCCTGGCCCTGAGTGCCACAGCCGTGGCAGCGCATGCCGCCGCAGCGCCTGCGGACATCAAGATCGGCACGCTCTACGCCAGCAGCGGCCCGTTCGCCGTGGCCTCGCAGGGCCAGTACGAGGGTCTGCAGTTCTGGGCTGCCGCCATCAACAAGGAAGGCGGCGTGTTCGTCAAGGCGTTCAACAAAAAAATCCCGGTGAAGATCGTCGCGTACGACGACCAGAGCTCCACCTCCACCGCGACCACGCTTTACAACCAGCTCATCACCCAGGACAAGGTGGACGTGCTGGTGGCCGACTTCGGCTCGGTGCTCACGTCGGTGGCCGTGCCGCTGGCAGCCGAGCACCACATGCTGCTGATCGACCCCACCGGCTCGGGCGCCAACTTCTTCACCAAGCCCACCGACTATCTGGCCGACGTGAGCATTCCGTCGAGCACGGTGTGGCCGATCCCGCTGGCCAACTACATCATCCAGCAGAAGATCAAGCGCGTGGCCATCCTGTATGGCGCCAACGACTTTGACGCGTCGCAGGCCACCACCCTCAAGGAGGTGCTGGCCAAGGCGGGCATCAAGCCGGTCTACGACCACGGCGTGCCCACCACCGAGTCCAACTACACCGTGCTGCTGCACACCATTGCCGCCACCCACCCGGACGCGGTGCTGGAATTCGGCTACGCCCCGAATGACATCGCCTTCCTGCGCGGGCTGTCGCAAAGCGGTCTGCACTTCCCCATGACCTTCACCATCTTCCCCGGCCAATTGCTGGGGCTGATCACCAAGAACGTCGGAGCCAAGGCGCTGAACTACACCTACACCTACCCCACCCCGCCGCTGGTGAAGTACGAGAAGGTGACTTACGGCATGAACACTGCAGACTTCGTCAAGGCCTTCCAGGCGGCGAACAAGAAGGAACCCAACTTCCTCGACTGCGCCGGCTACAACACCGGGCTGATCGTGCAGCACATGCTCGACATGTCGCCGCAGTTCACGCAGAAGGACTTTCATCAGGCCATCATGGACATGTCGGGCAAGACCACCACGCTGCTGGGCGCGTTTGACGTGAACGCCAACGGCGCGCAGCTCGGCCAGCCTTTCCCGGTGGCGCAGATCGTGCCCGAGGGCGCGGGCAGCAAGATGGTGGTGGTCTATCCGCAGGACAAGGCCACCGGCAAGGCCGTGTATCCGGCGCCGCAGCAATAAACGGCAGGCGAGCGGCAGGGCCGCCCCGGTCTGGCCCCAACCCTCGGGAAGGAAAAGGCCGGGGCGCCGAAACGCCGCAGCACAGCTCAGGGAGGGCGCGTGGAACTGCTTGAATACGCCATCATCGGCGGCATTCTGTATGGCATCTTTTTCAGCCTGGTGGGCATCGGTCTGAATCTGATTTTCGGGGTCATGCGCATCATCAATCTGGCGCATGGCCAGTTCATTGTGCTGGGCGCGTATGCGGCCTGGCTGGTATCGCGGCACTTCGGCTTCAATCCGCTGTGGGGCGTGCCGGTGAGCATCGTGGCCGCAGCCGTCATCGGCTTTCCGCTGTACTACGCCGTGGTGCCCCGGCTGCAGCGCAGCGGCGACCCGGAGATGCTGTCTTTCATCCTGTTCTTCGGCATCGGTCAGATGCTCGAAGCACTGACCGTGCTGGGTTTCGGCGCCGACCAGCGCTCGCTGCCCAGCGAGGCGCTGGGCGCGGGCAATATCGGTGTGCTCGGTCAGGAATTTCCCGACAGCTGGTGGTGGGCTGCGGCCTTCAGCATGGCTGCCATCGTGGCGCTGTGGCTGTATTTCACCCGCACCAAGCTGGGCTACGCCACCCGCGCCATCATGGCCAGCCGCGATGAGGCGCTGGCCACAGGCATCAGCGTGAACAAGGTGTCTGCGCTGGCCTTCGTGGCCGGGCTGGCGCTGGCCGGGATCGCCGGGGTGTTTCTGCCGTATCTGCTCGGCTCGGTCTCGCCCGACCTGGGTGACGGGCTGACCACCACGTCATTTGCGATTGTCATCATCGGCTCGCTGGGCAACCCGCTGGGCACGGTGATCGGCGGTCTGGTGTTCGGCCTGGGCACCATGCTGATGCAGACCTATTACTCCTCCTGGTCCAACCTCGTGCCCTATGTGCTGCTGCTGGTGATTGTGCTCATCCGCCCCACAGGCCTGCTCGGAAAGGCGGTGCGCAGTGTCTGATCGCTCCTGGCTCAAACGCTGGCGCTCCGGCCTGATCGTGCTGGTGCTGCTGGCCGCGCTGTTCCTGTTCCTGCCGCATGTGTATGGCAACGAGTCGCTGCTGTTCACGCTGATGACCTTCATCGTGCTCGCGCAGGGGCTCAATCTGCTGTACGGATTTACCGGCTACCTGCCCTTCGGCTATGTGGGCTTCTTCGGCTGCGGCGCCTATGCCACCTCGCTGCTGGTGCTGCACACCAGCCTGCCGGTGCTGCTGTGCGTGCTGGGCGGCGGGCTGGCGGCCGTGGTGATGGGGCTGATTCTCGGGCCGCTGCTGCGGCTGTCGGGCGCCTACTTTTCCATCGCCAGTCTGGCGGCCTCGCAGATTCTGTATTACGTGGTGTCCAACACCAATCTGGCCGACATCACCGGTGGGCCGTATGGCCTGAAGATCGAGCAGGTCTACGCACCGGCGGCGAGCTACCACACCATGCTCGCGGTGCTGCTGCTGGCCACCGCGCTGGCCGCCTACTTTCGCGTATCCAACTTCGGCATGGGCCTGCGTGCGATGAAGCAAGACCCGGTGAGCGCGGCGATGGCCGGTATCGACATCGTGCGGGCGCGACTGATCACCTGGCTGATCTCGGCCGGCGTGGCCGGACTGGCCGGCGGGGTGTATGCGTGGAATCTGTCGG
>JAGDVQ010000163.1:15612-39959 GCA_023255715.1 Thiomonas sp. | reverse complement strand
AGCGCCATCGGCAATGCCGCGCGCTGCCGCATCCTGCGGGTGGATCAGCAGCGCGGGCGCGCCTTCGCTTTCGCGCAGGCTGTCGACCGCGCCGAAGCTGGTGTTGAGGAAGTTGCGCGCCGGCGGCGAAATCATCGCCAGCGGATACCGCGCGGCCAGCCCCGGCGTGGTGTCTGCGCATTCGTAGGGCAGCAGCACCGCGGGCAGCGGGTCGCGCCCGGCGTCGGCCTCGCGCTGCGACCAGAACTCGCACTTGCCCGAGGGCGTGGGAAAGCCGCCCTGCGCGAATGGTGCTGCGGCGCCGGGCAGCTTGGCCCAGCCGTCGCGCTGGATCTGCGCCCAGGTGATGTCGCCGTTGCGCGGGTCGGCTGCGATGGCCTGCGCGGCGATCTGCGCGTCGGTTTCGGCAAAGCAGGGGTCGGTGAATCCCATGCGCGCAGCCAGCAGCCGAAAGATGTCGGTGTTCGGCTTGGCCTGCCCGAGCGGGGCGATCGCGGGGTTGTTCGCCAGCCAGTAGCGGTGGCCGTAGGCCTTGTGCACGTCCAGATGTTCGAGCTGGGTGGTGGCCGGCAGCAGGATGTCGGCGTAGTCGGCGGTGTCGGTCTGGAAGTGGTCGAGCACCACGGTGAACAGGTCGTCGCGGGCGAACCCGCGCCGCACATTGTCGCCGTCGGGAGCGACCGCCAGCGGGTTGCTGTTGTAGACGATCACCGCCTCGATTTTCGGGCCGAATTCGGGCGAGGATGCGCGCAGCAGGTCGTCGCCAATGGTCACCATATTGATGGTGCGCGGGGTGCGCCCGGCGAGCAGATCGGGGCGCTCCAGCGCCGCGGTATCGACCTTGAAATGGTTGGAGCTGGACATCAGCAGCCCGCCCGCGGCGTGCCGCCACGCGCCGATCAGCGCAGGCAGGCAGGCGATTGCGCGCACCGCGTTGGCGCCGCCGCGCACGCGCTGCAGCCCGTAGTTCATGCGGATCGCCGCGGGCGAGGTGGTGCCGTAGTCGCGCGCAAGCGCGCGGATCTGCTCGACAGGCACGCCGCACACCTGCGCCGCGCGCTCCGGCGGCCACTCCAGCGCCCGCGCCTTGAGCGCATCGAAACCGACGGTGTGGCGCGCGATGTAGTCGTGGTCCAGCCAGTCGTGCGCGATGAGCTCGTGCATCAGCGCGTACGCCAGCGCCGCGTCGGTGCCTGGGCGCAGTTGCACATGGTCGTGGCATTTTTCCGCGGTGTCGTTGCGCCAGGGGTCGATGCACACCAGCCGGGCGCCGTTGCGCTTGGCCTGCTGCGCGTAAGTCCAGAAATGCAGATTGCTGGTGATGCTGTTGCTGCCCCAGATGAGGATGAGTTGGCTGTGCGCGAACTGCTCGACATCCATGCCGAGCTTGCCGCCGATCACCGCGTTCAGCCCGGCCTCGCCCGCGGTCGAGCAGATGGTGCGGTCGAGCAGGCTGGCGCCGAGTTTGTGGAAAAAGCGCGCGGCCATGCTCTCGCCCTGCACGAAGCCCAGGGTGCCGCCGTAGGAATAGGGCAGGATGGCCTGCGGGTCGCGCGCGGCGACGGCCTTGAGCCTGGCGGTGATGGTGTCCAGCGCCTCGTCCCAGCTGATGGGAGCGAACTGCCCGCTGCCCTTGGGGCCGACACGCTGCATCGGCTGCAACAGGCGGCCCGCGTGATAGGTGCGCTCGGTGTAGCGCGACACCTTGGTACACAGCTTGCCGTGGGTGGTGGGGTGGTCGGGGTCGCCGCGCACGCTGATGGCCACACCGTTTTGCACCGTGACCAGCAGCGCGCAGGTGTCGGGGCAGTCGTGCGGGCAGGCAGCGCGCACCACGGTCTCCAGTAGTGGGGGGGCGAGGTCAGGCATGGCGGAACTCCGGAGCAGGGCAGTGGGCGGCAATCAGTGCGCACCGCCCTCTGAAAGTGTAGGCGGCAATCCCGTTTGCGTGATGTGTGGTTGACAAACCGCCGGGAATCAGAAATAGTACGACCGTTCGTTTTTTAATCCCGCATTCCCCAGCCCTCCGTTCCACATGAATCCCAGCCGCCCCACTGTTTCTGCACGCCGCGCGCCGCGCAAATCGCCTGCAGGCAAGCCAATCATGGAAAGTCTGGCGAAAACTTCCGTTTCCGAAACGGGCGCCCCAAGCGGCTCGGCCAAGGGACGGCAGACGCGGCAGGCGATCATCGACTGTGCGCTGCAGATGGCCGGGCGCATCGGCCTGGAGGGGCTGTCCATCGGGGTGCTGGCCGATCGCATGGACATGAGCAAGTCGGGCGTGTTCGCGCACTTCGGCTCGCGCGAGGACTTGCAGATCGCGGTCATCCGCTCGTATCACGACCAGTTCGAGCAGGAGGTGTTCTATCGCGCCATCGCGCAGCCCCGCGGTATGCCGCGACTCGCGGCCATGGTGCAGCGCTGGCTGCAGCGGGTGAGCGTGGAAATGGAGACCGGCTGCATCTACATCTCCAGCGCGGTGGAATTCGACGATCGCCCTGGCCCGGTGCGCGAGGCGCTGGTGGCGATGATCCAGACCTGGCACGATGCAGTGCGCCGCGCCATTGCCCAGGCGATCGAGTGCGGTCACCTGAAGGCCGACACCGACCCGCAGCAATTGATGTTTCAGATCCACGGCTACATCCTGGCGCTGCATCACGACGCCCGGCTGCTGCGACTGCCCAACAGCCTGGCGCTGGCCTGCCGCAGTCTCGATGCCCTGCTGCGCGCGCAGGCCACACCCGCTGGACTGGCGCTGCTCACGCCCTGCCAGGCGCATGCATCCCAGGCGGCGCAGGGCGATGTGGCGCACTGAGCCGCTCACAGAACCGTTTTGTCACCCATCCGAATTCCAAGGAGACCCCCATGCCCCAATACACTCCGCCGCTGCGCGACATGCAGTTCATCATGCACGAGGTGCTCGATGCGGTCGGCACCCTCAAGACGCTGCCGCCCTATCAGGAGGTCGACGCCGATCTGATCAACCAGGTCTGCGAAGAAGCGGGCAAGTTCTGCAGCGAGGTGCTGCAGCCGCTCAACGCCAGCGGCGATATCGAAGGCTGCCACTATGACGTGCAGTCGCATGCCGTCACTACACCCAAGGGCTTCAAGTCTGCATGGGATCAGTTCGTGCAGGCCGGGTGGACCGCGCTGACTGCCGACCCGCAATACGGTGGGCAAGGGCTGCCGCATCTGGTGGGCAGCGCGGTGCATGAAATGCAGAACGCGGCCAATCAGGCCTGGACCATGTACCCCGGACTGACGCAGGGCGTGGTCGAGCTGCTGACCGCGCACGGCAGCGCCGAGCAGAAAGACCTGTACCTGCCCAAGCTGGTGGCTGGGCAGTGGACTGGCACCATGTGCCTGACCGAGCCGCACTGCGGCACCGACCTGGGTCTGATCCGCAGCAAGGCCGTGCCGCAGGCCGACGGCAGCTACCGCCTGAGCGGGCAGAAAATCTTCATCTCCAGCGGCGAGCACGATCTGGCCGACAACATCGTGCACATGGTGCTGGCCAAGCTGCCGGACGCGCCCGAGGGCAGCAAGGGCATTTCGCTGTTCATCGTGCCCAAGTTCGTGCCGACGGCCGACGGCAAGGTGGGCGAGCGCAATGGCATTTTCTGCTCGGGCATCGAGCACAAGATGGGCATCCATGCCAACTCCACCTGCCAGATGACCCTGGAAAACGCCACCGGCTGGATGGTCGGCGAGCCCAACAAGGGTCTGGCTGCGATGTTCGTGATGATGAACGGCGCGCGGCTGGGCGTGGGCATGCAGTCGCTGGGGCTGACCGAAGTGGCGTATCAGAACGCCCTGGCCTATGCCCGCGACCGACTGCAGATGCGCGCGCTGTCCGGCCCGAAGGCGCCGGACAAGCCGGCCGACCCCATCCTCGTCCACCCGGACGTGCGCCGCATGCTGCTGACCGCCCGCGCCTGGGCCGAGGGCGGTCGCTTTCTCGCCTACTGGGTGGCGTTGCTGCTCGACCAGGCGCTGCACCATCCCGATGCCGAGGTGCGCAGGGATGCGGACGATCTGGTGTCGCTGCTCACCCCCATTGTCAAGGCCTTCATCACCGACAACGGCCTGCAGGCCACCAACGAGTGTCTGCAGGTGTTCGGCGGGCATGGCTACATCCGCGAATGGGGCATGGAGCAGTTCGTGCGCGACGCGCGCATCAATCTCATCTACGAAGGCACCAACACCATCCAGTCGCTCGACCTGCTGGGCCGCAAGGTGCTGATGGACGGCGGCGCACGCATGCGCAAGTTCGGCAAGATCCTCACCGACTTCATCGAGGAAGAGGGCGTGAACGAAGCCATGCAGGAATTCATCAACCCCATGGCCGACCTGGCCGACAAGATGCAAAAGCTCACGATGGAACTGGGCATGAAGGCCATGACCAACAAGGACGAGGTCGGCGCCGCCGCCGTGCCCTACCTGCGCGTGGCCGGGCATGTGGTGTTCTCCTACGCTTTCGCCCGCATGGCGCAGGTGGCGCTGCAAAAAATTGCCGCGGGAGACACCTCGCCGTTCTACCAGGCCAAGCTGCAGACCGCACGGTTTTATTTCGCACGGCTCTATCCGGAATCGGCCGCGGCCATTCGCATGGCGCGCAGCGGCGCCAAATCCCTGATGGACACCGAGGCGGTGTTCGCCTGATTCTCAAAAGGAACCGCAATGACTCAAACTCTCCCCATCCGCAAGGTCGCGGTGCTCGGCGCCGGTGTCATGGGCGCGCAGATCGCCGCGCACTGCGTCAACGCCCGCGTGCCGGTCGTGCTGTTCGATCTACCCGCCAAGGATGGCAACAAGAACGGCATCGTCGACAAGGCGGTTGCCAACCTGAAAAAGCTCAGCCCCGCGCCACTGGGCGATGTGGCCGAAGCCAGTCTCATCACCCAGGCCAATTACGACACCGACCTCGCATTGCTGCAAGGCTGCGATCTGGTGATCGAGGCGATCGCCGAGCGCATGGACTGGAAGCATGACCTGTACAAAAAGGTCACGCCGCATCTGGAAGCCAACACCATCTTCGCCTCCAACACCTCGGGGCTGTCGATCACCGCGCTGTCCGAGGGTTTCGACGCCGATTTGCGCAAGCGTTTTTGCGGCGTGCATTTTTTCAACCCGCCACGGTACATGCATCTGGTCGAGCTCATCCCGACCGCGCAGACCGACGGCGCGATTCTCGACCGGCTGGAAACCTTCCTCACCACCACCCTGGGCAAGGGCGTGGTGCGCGCCAAGGACACGCCCAACTTCGTCGCCAACCGCGTGGGGGTGTTCTCCATTCTGGCGGTCATCAGGGAAGGTGAGAAATTCGGCCTGGGCTTTGACGTCATCGATGACCTCACCGGCTCCAAGCTCGGGCGTGCCAAGAGTGCGACCTTCCGCACTTCCGACGTGGTCGGCCTGGACACCATGGCGCATGTGATCAAGACCATGCAGGACACCCTGCCGATGGACAAAGATCCGTTTGCAGCGCTCTACGCCACGCCGCCGGTGCTGGCGACTCTGGTGGCGAGTGGCGCGCTCGGGCAGAAAACCGGCGCCGGGTTCTACAAAAAGGTCGGCAAGGACATCCTCAAGTTCGACCCGGCCAAGGGCGACTATGTGCCCAGCGGCGGCAAGGCCGACGACATCGTCGCGCGCATGCTCAAGAAGCCCGCTGCCGAGCGCTTCAAGCTGCTGCGCGAATCGAGCAACCCGCAGGCGCAGTTCCTCTGGAGCATTTTCCGCGACGTCTGGCATTACGTCGCGCTGCATCTGGGCGATATCGCCGACAACGCGCGCGACCTCGACTTTGCCATCCGCTGGGGCTTTGGCTGGAACGAAGGCCCGTTCGAGAGCTGGCAGGCCGCAGGCTGGAAGCAGATTGCCGACTGGATCAGCGAA
Source organism: Thiomonas sp. (assembly GCA_023255715.1). GTDB lineage: Bacteria > Pseudomonadota > Gammaproteobacteria > Burkholderiales > Burkholderiaceae_C > Thiomonas. The sequence goes on along the minus strand of JAGDVQ010000163.1, from coordinate 34,061 downwards.
GACATCGCCGCGGGCAAGGCGCTGTGCAGCGCGCCGCTGCCGGCGTGGGTGGGCCAGGTGGACGGGGTGCACAAGCCCGAAGGGTCGTATTCCGCGGCGAAAAACGCCTTCGTCGGCCGCTCCAGCCTGCCGGTGTATGCACGGCAGGTGTTCCGGCAATCGGTGCTCGGCGAGAACGCGCCCGAGCCGCTGCAGTCCGGCAAGACCGTGTTCGAGGACGAATCGATCCGGCTGTGGACCGCGCCCGGTGCGGACGATGTGCTGGTGGCGAGCTTCAAGACCAAGATGAACACCATCGGCCCGGGGGTGATCGCCGGGTTGCACAAGGGCATCGCGCTGGCCGAGGCCGGCTACAAGGGCCTGGTGGTCTGGCAGCCCACCTCGCTGTCGGGCGGGCCGTTTTCCGCCGGGGCCGATCTGCAGTCGATGATGCCGGCCTTCATGGCAGGCGGCCCCAAGGCGATCGAACCCGAGGAAAAGAAGCTGCAGGACCTGATGCTGACCCTGCGCTATGCGCAAGTGCCCACGGTGGCCGCGGTCTCGGGCATTGCGCTGGGCGGCGGCACCGAATTGAGCGTGTACTGCGCGCGGCGCGTGGCGCACTTCGAGAGCTATATGGGCCTGGTCGAAATGGGTGTGGGGCTGATTCCGGGGGGCGGCGGCCTGACCTACCTTGCCCGCCGCGCCGCAGAAGAGGCCAAGGGCGGCGACATCCTGCACTTCCTCAAGACCTATTTCCAGGCGGCGGCGATGGCCACGGTCGGCAAGTCGGCGCTGGAAAGCCGCAACCTCGGCTATCTGCTGCCGTGCGATGCCATCGTGATGCACGGTCACGAGCTGCTGCATGTGGCCATTGCACAGGCGCGGGGCATGGCGGATTCGGGTTACCGCCCGCCGATTCCAGGGCAGACCTTCCCGGTGCTCGGCCGCAATGGCGTGGCCACCATCCAGGCGCAGCTGGTCAATCTGCGCGACGGCGGCTTCATCTCGGCCTACGACTTCGAGATCGCCAGCCGCATTGCCACCGTGCTGTGCGGCGGTGATGTGGAAGAGGGCGCGCAGGCCGACGAAGCCACGCTGATGGCGCTCGAGCGCAAGCATTTCTGCGAATTGCTCGGCCAGGCCAAGACCCAGGAACGCATCATGGGCATGCTGCAGACCGGCAAGCCGGTGCGCAACTGATCCCGCCACCAGGAGAACGACATGAGCAAACAAATCCAGGACGCCTACATCGTTGCCGCAACGCGCACGCCGGTCGGCAAGGCCCCGCGCGGGATGCTGAAGAACTACCGATCCGACGATCTGCTGGTGCATGTCATCCGCGCCGCGCTGGCGCAGGTGCCCAGTCTCGATCCCAAGCTGATCGAGGATGCGATCATCGGCTGCGCCATGCCCGAGGGCGATCAGGGCATGAACGTGGCGCGCATCGGCGCGCTGCTGTCGGGTCTGCCCGATACCGTGGGCGGCGTGACCATCAACCGCTTCTGCGCCTCGGGCATCACCGCGATCCAGATGGCAGCCGATCGCATTCGCGTGGGCGAGGCCGATGTGATGATCGCTGGCGGCACCGAAAGCATGAGCCGGGTGCCGATGGGCGGTTTTCATCCCAGCTTCAACCCGACCATCTTCGCCAACAACGAACACGTGGGCATTGCCTACGGCATGGGCATGACCGCCGAGAAGGTGGCGCAGCAATGGAAGGTCAGCCGCGAGGAGCAGGACGCGTTTGCGCTGGCCTCGCACCAGAAGGCGCTGGCCGGGCAGGCTGCGGGTGAATTCAATGAGGAAATCACCCCGCTGGACATTGTGGAGAAGTTTCCGCGCCTCGGCACCGCCGAGGTCGACATCAAGACCCGCAAGATGACCGCAGACGAAGGCCCGCGCGCCGACACCACGCTCGAAGCGCTGGCCCGACTCAAGCCGGTGTTTGCCGCCAAGGGCAGCGTGACCGCGGGCAACAGCTCGCAGACCTCCGACGGTGCGGGTGCGCTGATTCTGGTCAGCGAGAAGATTCTCAAGGCCTTCAATCTTGTGCCGCTGGCGCGTTTCGTCAGCTTCGCGGTGCGCGGCGTGCCACCCGAGATCATGGGCATCGGCCCGAAGTTCGCCATTCCCGCGGCGCTGGAAAAGGCCGGGCTCAAGCTCGACGACATCGGCTGGATCGAGCTCAACGAGGCCTTTGCGGCGCAGTCGCTCGCAGTGGTCAAGGATCTGGGCATCAACCCCGAGGTGCTCAACCCGCTGGGCGGTGCCATTGCCTGGGGCCACCCGCTGGGCGCCACCGGCGCCGTTCGTGCCGCCACCGCGATTTACGGCATGCGCCGCCGCAAGGCCAGATACAGCATGGTGACCATGTGCATCGGCACCGGGCAGGGCGCCGCCGGCATTTTCGAGAACATCTGAGATCGGCGCCAATCGGGAGACAAGGCATGGGTTCAATGCTTGTGGAGTTGCGCAGCGGCGTGCTGCACATCGTGTTCAATCGCCCGGAAAAGAAGAACGCGCTCACCCTGGCCATGTACGAGGAGGCGAACGCCGCTTTCGAGCGCGCCGCCAGCGATGCGGAGGTCAAGGCGGTGCTGATTGCGGGCGAAGGGGGCAGCTTCACCGCGGGCAACGATCTGCAGGACTTCGTCTCCAATCCGCCGCAGGGCGAGGACGCGCCGGTGCTGCAGTTCCTGCGCCATCTGGCCAGCCTGGACAAGCCGCTGGTCGCTGCGGCACAGGGGTTTGCGGTCGGCGTGGGCACCACGCTGCTGATGCACTGCGATCTGGTCTACGCGGCTGACGACGCGCAGTTCGTGCTGCCTTTCGTGCAGCTTGGGCTGTGCCCCGAGGCCGCATCCAGCCTGCTGCTGCCGCAGATTGCGGGCTACCAGCGCGCGGCGGAAAAGTTGCTGCTCGGTGAGCCGTTCGACGCGGCCGAGGCCCTGGCGATGGGGCTGGTCAACCGCGTGCTGCCTGCGGATGATCTGCGCGCGTTTGCCGTGGCGCAGGCGGAAAAGTTCTCCCGGCTGCCCGGCCCGTCGGTGCGCGCGACCAAGCGCTTGCTCAAGGGGCTGGGCGACCAGGGGCCTCAGGCGGTGCTGGCGCGCATGCGCGCGGAAGAGGCGCTGTTCCAGGCCCTGCTGGGCGCGCCCGCAGCCCGCGAGGCGATGATGGCCTTCTTGCAGAAGCGCAAGCCGGATTTTTCAGCGCTTTGACGACACGGGTGACGGCTGCCGACATGGGGGTCAAGGAAACCTGGGGCGGCGCTGCGTTTCCTCGAGAGCCGTTCACTGCCGCCGCGCGGCACTCCCGAACAGAACGCTGCGCCCTCACCCCGCGCAGCACGACAGCTGGCTCACGTCCTTGGTGAAGGTCTGCGCCGCGAGCTTCAGGCCTTCGACCATGGTGAGGTAGGGAAAGAGCTGATCGGCGAGTTCCTGCACCGTCATGCGATTGCGGATGGCGAGCGCGGCGGTCTGGATGAGTTCGCCTGCTTCAGCCGCGACGGCCTGAACGCCGAGCAGTCGCCCGCTGCCGGCCTCGGCGACCAGCTTGATGAAGCCGCGGGTATCGAAGTTCGCCAGCGCCCGCGGCACGTTGTCCAGAGTCAGCGTGCGGCTGTCGGTCTCGATGGCTTGCAAGCGTGCCTGCGCCTCGCTCAGGCCGACCGTGGCAACCTGCGGGTCGGTGAATACCACCGCAGGCATCGTGGAAAGGTCGAGTCTGGCGTCGCCGCCGAGCATGTTGATTGCCGCGCGCGTGCCACCAGCGGCTGCCACATAGACAAACTGGGGCTGATCGGTACAGTCGCCTGCGGCGAAAATGTGCGGCACATTGGTGCGCAGATGGTCGTCCACTGCAATGGCACCACGCGCATCGACCTGCACGCCCGCTGCCTGCAACTGCAGGTCGCGGGTATTGGGCGCGCGCCCTGTGGCCACCAGCAGACGCTCGGCGCAGATCGCGCCCTGCTCGGTTGTCAGGGTGAACACGCCATCGGCATGCGCCACCGCGCTGGCCTGGGTGTGGGTGTGCACGGTGATGCCTTCGCCGCGCAAGGCCGCCGTGAGCGCTGCGCCGATTGCCGGATCGTCTTGCGAGAGCAGCGTGCTGCGCGCCAGAATGGTGACCTGGCTGCCCAGCCGGGCGAAGGCCTGCGCAAGCTCCACGGCGACCACGGAGGCGCCGATGACCGCCAGGCGAGGCGGGATGGCGTCACTCTCCAACGCCTCGGTCGAGGTCCAGTACGGCGTGTCACGCAGCCCGGCGATCGGGGGGATCGCGGCGCTGGCGCCGGTGGCGATGAGGCAGCGGTCGAAGACAACTGCCTGCTCGGTGCCGTCGTGCAGGGCCACGGTCAGGCTGTGAGCGTCCCGAAACTGCGCGCTGCCGCGCAGGGTGGTGATGCCCGGTTGGCCTTCAAGAATGCTTTCGTACTTGGCGTGCCGCAGTTCCGCCACGCGCCCCTGCTGCTGAGCGAGCAGCCTGTTGCGCAGGATGGACGGAGCCGTGGCGGAGATGCCTGCGTCGAACGGGCTTTCGCCCCGCAGGTGGGCGATGTGCGCGGCGCGGATCAGGATTTTGGACGGCACACAGCCCACGTTCACGCAGGTGCCGCCAATGATGCCGCGCTCGATCAGCGTGACCTGCGCACCCTCGGCCGCGGCGCGGATCGCAGCAGCCATTGCCGCGCCGCCGCTGCCGATCACGGCGATGCGCAGGCCGTGGCCCGCAGCGGCGCGTCCGGTCTGCCCGGTGTCACCGGGCAGACCCTGTGCAGGGCGGAGCGTCTGTGTTGTCAGCCGGGCCGAGTAGCCAGCCTTGGCGACGGCGGCAGCCATTGCGTCCAGCGACACCTCGGCATCGGCCAGCACCTGCGCGATGCCCTGGGGATAGGACACCTGCGCGGAATGCACCCCCGGTAGATGCTCGAGGGTCTTGCTCACATGGGTTGCACAGGCGTTGCAGGTCATGCCGCCGATGTCGAACACGGCTCTGCGCGGAGGGCTGGCGAGGGACATGGTGGCGCCTTACTGGGAGACGACCGAGGGATAACCGGCGTCGGTCGTCGCCTTGATCAGGGCCTTGACGTTGGTCTTGGTGTCGTCAAAGGTCACCACGGCGTCTTTCCTGGCTTCGTTGACGCTGACTTTCTCCACGCCCGGAACGGCCGTGAGTGCCTTGTGCACCGTGATCGGACAGACGCCGCAGGTCATGCCGGGCACGGCGAGTGTCACGGTCTGCACTGCGGCCCAGGCCGGCGCGGTGAAGGCCAGGCTGAGGGCGAGGGAGGTCAGGAGTTTGTTCATGATGTGTCCTTTCAGTAAAAGAGGGGGGCGATGAAGGGGAAAGACAGAGCGACGACGATCAGCGCGGCCACCACCCAGAACAGCAGCCTGTACGTGGCGTTGACCTGAGGAATGGCACAGACCTCGCCGGGCTTGCATGCTGCAGGCGCCCTGAACAAGCGGCGATAGGCAAGGAACAGCGCGACCAGTGCCACGCCGATGAAGATCGGCCGGTAGGGTTCGAGCAGGGTCAGGTTGCCGATCCACGCGCCGCTGATGCCCAGCGACAGCAGAATCAGCGGCCCGAGGCAGCAGGTGGAGGCCAGAATGGCCGCAAGTCCGCCGGCGAACAGCGCACCGCGGCCCTTGGGCTGCTGGGAGGGATGGGATTGCGACATGCTGAAACTCCAGGGCATTGACGATGACGGCACTTTAGGGCCGTACCAAAGTCCGGAGTCAAGCGGTGTTGCGCCATGGTTGACAGGCTCATGGGGCCTTTGCGCGGCATGCGCAATCAGGTGTTGCGCGGTTTGCCGTGCAGCGCCTCGATCAAGGGGCAGGACAGGGCGCCATGGCTGGAGCCGCAGGCGCGAACCATCTGGGCCAGGGCCGATTCCATGCGCTTGAGGTCGGCGAGCTTGGCACGCACATTCTGGAGCTTGCGCTCGCCCAGTTCGCGGGCCTGGTCGCAATGCATGCCGTCGTCGAGCTGGAGCAGGCCCGCGATCTCATCCAGACTGAAGCCCAGGCGCTGGGCAGACTTGATGAATTGCAGGCGCGCGATGTCGTCTGGCCCATAACGGCGCACGCTGCCCTGCGGTCGATCGGGTTCGCTCAGCAAGCCCTTGCGTTGGTAGAACCGGATGGTTTCGACATTCACTCCAGCGGCCCGGGCGACCGCGCCGATGGTCAGGCCATTCGAGGGCGTTTGCATCGTCTTGTCTCCAGTCCGTGCTCCAGAAGCTCTGGTGAAATTGCCATTTTCGCTGCCGCGTCAGACCCCACCTGCATAGCCACTCTGCCGCCACGCCTCGAAGACCGTCACCGCCACGGCATTCGACAGATTCAGGCTGCGCTGCCCCTGGCGCATCGGCAGGCGCACGCGCTGCTGCGGCGGAAACTGCGCGCGCACGTCCTCCGGCAATCCGCTGGTCTCGGCGCCGAACACCAGCCAGTCGCCCGGCTGGAAACGCTGCTCGCCGATCAGTTGGCTGCCCCGCGTGGTGAACGCGAACAGGCGCTCGCGGGGCGGCTGCGCGGCCTGCACGAACTGGGTCCAATCCGCGTGAATCTGCATGCTGGCGTATTCGTGATAGTCCAGCCCCGCGCGGCGCAACTGCCGGTCTTCCACCGTGAACCCCAGGGGTTCGATGAGGTGGAGGCTGCAGCCCGTGTTGGCGCACAGGCGAATGATGTTGCCGGTGTTGGGTGGAATTTCCGGTTGAACCAGTACGACGTGGAACATGGGTTTGAAAGGAGGCATCAGGGTGCGGGGTCGAGCGGCGTGCGCAGGGCGACAGCCACCCGCACGGTGGACGCGCCCTGTTGCAGCAGCACCTGGGTCGCCTCGGCCAGTGTGGCGCCCGAGGTCATGACATCGTCCACCAGCAGCACGGACTTGCCATCCAAGCGGGTCTGGCAGGCATAGGCGCCCCGGATATTGCGCTTGCGGGCGTCGAGCGGCAGCTTGCTCTGCGCGATGCCCTGTCGCACCCGCTGCAGGGCATGCGGATCTGCAGGGCGATCCAGCCGCTTTGCAATGCGCCGGGCCATCTCCCATGCCGGGTTGAAGCCGCGTTCGCGCAACCGCTCGCGCGAGAGCGGAACGGGCAGGATGCGATCGGGCAGTGGCAGCCCGGCATCCAACCAGCGTGCACCGAGCAGATCGCCAAACCAGCGCCCGATGGCGGGCTCGGCGCCGAACTTCATGCGCAGAATGAATTGATCGTTCGGAAAGCGATAGTCGCCCAGGGTCAGCGCGCCGACCCACCGCGGGGGATGGAGCAGGCAATGGCCGCAGATCTGCCCATCCTGTGCAACGCCCACGCCACAGCGCGGGCAGCGCGGGCGCAATGGCAGGTCCTGCTGCAGACAGGCGTTGCACAGCGGCTGGCTGCTGCGGGCCTCGCAGTGCGCGCAACGACCGGGCCACAGCGTGGACCAGCGCGAGGCAGGCAAAATAGGGCGCTCGAGTGCAGGCATCGCCGCACTATATCGCCCGCTCGCGCGGTATCGCTCCTCAATTTGCCCTGGCCGATGGATCGCCCCGATCAATTCCTTGCCGCGCAACAGCAAGCCCGCTGGCTGGCAGCCGCCGCCTGCGCGCGCGACCGGCTGGCACGGCTTCCTGCGCCCTTCATCTGGCAGGAAGCGGCGCGGCGCATGGCCGAGCGTCTGCCCCTGCTCCGCATGCAGGCACGACGCGTGCTCGATGCCGGCTGCGCCTGGGGCGATGGCCTGGCTTTGCTGCATCAACAGTATCCGCAAGCGCAGATCCTCGGCTATGAACCTTCTCCGCTGCTGGCGCAGGCTGCAGCAAGACGCTTTGCACGCTCGGGCTGGGCGCGCTGGTTCGGGCGGCAAAGCATGGTGCAGGTGCAGGCGGTGGACGCAGCAGACCCTGAATACCCCGCGCAGGCCGATGTGCTGTGGTCCAACCTCTACCTGGATTGGCAGCGCGATCGCGCGCCGGTTCTGGCCGCGTGGCGGCGACAGCTCCAGCCCGAGGGCGCACTGTTTTTCACGACGTTTGGCCCGGACACACTCAAGGAACTCGCCGCAGTCTGCCGCACCATTGGCTACGACTCGCAGCCGATGACCTTCACTGACATGCACGACCTCGGGGATGAACTGATTCAGGCGGGCTTTGCCGATCCGGTGATGGACATGGAACTGGTGCGCATGACCTGGGCGTCCGCACAGGCCGCGCTGCTTGAGTTGCGCGCGCTGGGCGCGGTGCCGCATGCGGCGCATGCCCCGGGGTTGCGGACGCCCCGCGCCTGGAAGCGACTGACGGACGCGCTGCAGGCCACGGCGGGAGCCGACGGCCGCATTTCCCTGACATTCGAGCTGGTTTACGGCCATGCATTCCGCCCGCGCACCGAGCGCGCGCAGGCCGGTCAGGCCACTTTCGACGTCGAACAATTGCGCAACACTGCGCGTCAACCCGGATTGCCGAGAGGTCGGCGTCTGGACTAAAAACCTGTGACCGTTTGTCGCAGTGAGTGTCTGCAACATTCATGGATCAGAATGTAACTGCGTCATCTTGATCTCACGCAAAATAGAGTCAAGTGATCTGCAGAATCGCGATGCGACATGGTGTCGCACCTATAATCGATCACTCATATAGGTCTGTGACGAGCGACACGCCACGACCCAACGACGATCACAGGTGATGTAAATGCACAACGCCGATTCTCAGCAATGTCTTGCAGAGCGCGCGCCGCAAGGCCTGCCGCTGGCCGCTGAAAGTCTGGATGGTCAGCAGGAGCAGGGCGAGAACTGGTTGCGCAACTGGGTTTTCCGCCGCAACTGTTCCATGTCACCGCAGCAGTTGGTGGTGTTTTTTGTGTCGCTGAGTGTGGTGTCGCTGATGGTTGCGGCGATCGCCTGGGATGTGGGCGGCTCTCTGGTGATGCCGTTCACCGGAATCGAATTGGGTTCGGTGGCGATCGCGCTGTTCGTCTATGGGCGCCACGCGACCGATCAAGAGCGTGTGCGTTTGTCCGCGCAGCAGTTGCAGGTGGAATGGGAAAACGCGGGTGTTGTGCAGACCGTCAGTTTCAACCCGGTTTGGGTGCGGGTGTCGCTGCCGGAGAGTGGGCTGATCGAGTTGTCGTCAGCCGGAAAAACGGCCTACATCGGCCGCTACGCCCGCCCGGAGCGGCGTGCAGTACTGGCGAAAGATTTGCGGGCCGCTTTGCGCGCCCTTTGATGTGTTTTAGGGACAGGACCAATTCTTAGAGTGGGGCGACATGAAAGCATTGCATCAAATCCGACTGGCTACCGCGGCATCTCTTCTGGGTGTCATGGGCGCGGCGCATGCCGCAGTGGAAAGCATTCCCGGAGGTCCGCAAACCTGGGGTCTGTATTTCCAGAATCCTGTTTCTCCCATGGCCAAGCAGGAGCAGTTCCTGATGGACATGATGCTCTGGGTCTGTCTGGGCATCGGGATCGTGGTGTTCGGCGCAATGTTCTATTCGGTGTTCAAGCACCGAAAATCCAAGGGTGCCGTGGCTGCGCACTTTCATGAAAGCACCAAGGTCGAGATCGCCTGGACGGTCATCCCGATCCTGATCGTGATCGCCATCCTGATTCCGGCCACCCGCACCGTCATTGCGCAGGAAAACCACAGTGACTCCTTCATGACCGTCAAGGCAACCGGCGCGCAATGGAAGTGGGGCTATGACTACATGGCCGGTCCGGGCAAGGGCATTTCCTTCTGGTCCACGTTGACCACGCCGTATTCCGAGATTTACGAAGGCAAGGATCTGCCGAACAACTTTGTTCTGGCGGTGGATCATGAACTGGTCGTGCCGGTGGACAAGAAGATCAAGATCGTCACCACCTCCGACGATGTGCTGCATGGCTTCTATGTGAATGCACTGGGGGTGCAGATGGATGCCATTCCTGGCTTCGTGCGCTCGACCTGGTTCACTGCCGAGAAGACCGGCACCTATTACGGCCAGTGCGCGCAGATCTGCGGCAAGTATCACGCCTTCATGCCCATCGTCATCAAGGTGGTGACCATGCCCGAGTACGAGCAATGGGTGGCGCAATGGAAAAAGGCGCATCCCGACAGCACGCCGCCGGCTGACGGCGCAGCGCCCAGCAAAACCTGATCAGGGCGTGGTGGGAGACAGCCCATAACAACGCGGCAAGCACGAGAACAACGTTTCAACATTTTCTGGAATCGCAGGAAAGGAAGTCACCATGAGCGCAGTCATTGACCACGCACCGCCATCGGCCCATGCCGGTGACCACGCCCACGAACATCCGCACGGCATCAGCCGCTGGCTGTTCTCCACCAACCACAAGGACATCGGCACGATGTATCTGCTGTTTGCCCTGTGGATGCTGTTCGAGGGCGGCATTCTCGCGCTCGGTATCCGCACCGAACTGTGGAAGCCCTACGTCTGGCTGCTCAACCCCGAGTTGTACAACGCGTTCTCCACGATGCACGGCATCATGATGATCTTCGGTTCGGTCATGCCCGCGCTGGTGGGTTTTGCCAACTGGATGATTCCGCTGCAGATCGGCGCGCCCGACATGGCCTTCCCGCGGCTGAACAATCTCAGCTTCTGGCTGCTCATTCCTGCGGGCATCCTGCTGACTGCCTCGTTCTTCGTGCCCGGCGGCGCCCCCGGTGTGGGCTGGACACTCTACGCCCCGCTGACCGTTCAGCAAGGCATGGGCATGGACATGGTGATCTTCGCGATCCACATCATGGGCGCCTCGTCCATCATGGGGTCGATCAACATCATCGTGACCATCCTGAACCTGCGCGCTCCCGGCATGACCCTGATGAAAATGCCGCTGTTCGTCTGGACCTGGCTGATCACCGCCTACCTGCTGCTGGCCATCATGCCGGTGCTGGCTGGCGCGGTCACCATGACCCTGACCGACCGTCACTTTGGTACCAGTTTCTTCAGCGCCGCTGGCGGTGGTGATCCGGTGCTTTATCAACATCTGTTCTGGTTCTTCGGCCACCCCGAGGTGTACGTGATGATCCTGCCGGTGTTCGGCATCGTCAGCTCGGTCATCCCGGCCTTTGCCCGCAAGCGTCTGTTTGGCTACAGCTCGATGGTGTACGCGTCGGCTTCCATCGCCATCCTGTCCTTCCTGGTCTGGGCGCACCACATGTTCACCGCGGGCATGCCCACCACAGGTCAGCTGTTCTTCATGTACGCCACCATGCTGATCGCCGTGCCCACGGGCGTGAAGGTGTTCAACTGGGTGGCCACCATGTGGCGCGGTTCCATGACGTTTGAAACCCCGATGCTGTTCGCCATCGGCTTCATCTTCGTGTTCACCCTGGGCGGCTTCACCGGCCTGATGCTCGCCATGGTGCCCATCGACACCCAGGTGCACAACACTTACTTCGTGATCGCCCACTTCCACTATGTGCTGGTGGCTGGTTCGCTGTTCGGTATTTTCATGGGCTTCTATTACTGGTCGCCCAAGTGGACTGGCGTGATGTACAACGAAACAGCAGGCAAGATTCACTTCTGGACCTCCATGATTTCGTTCAACATCGCCTTCTTCCCGCAACACTTCCTGGGTCTGGCTGGCATGCCGCGTCGCTATGTGGCCTACCCGGTCCAGTTCACTGACTTCAACCAGATCTCCACTGTTGGCGCCTGGCTGTTCGGTCTGTCGCAGGCCTACTTCCTGTTCGCGGTGGTGATTCCCATGCTGCGCGGCAAGGGTGAAAAGGCGCCTCAGCGCCCGTGGGAAGGTGCAGAAGGTCTGGAGTGGGAAATTCCGTCACCGGCACCGTTCCATACTTTCGAAACCCCGCCCAAGCTCAATGCCGATGCAACCCGCGTGCTGGGCTACAACTGAGAATCGAAATGAGTAATCGCCAGCTTCCTCCAGAAAAGCGCCGTCAGAATTTCAAAACGGCGATGATCATGGTCAGTATCGCACTGGCGATTTATTTTGGTTATCTCATCAAGGCAAAGGTATTGGGTATTTGATGTAGTCATGTGGGGCGCAAGATGTCGATGGCGCCCCACATGAACTTGAATAGAGCAACTGTGTTGAGCAAAGAACCTCAGCCGTCTTTCCTCCGTGCACTGATTGCGGTGCTCTGGTCGTTTGCCGGAATCCGCAAGTCGAGTGAACGTAGTAAAGATTTTCAAAATGCACGACCTGAACACATTGTCGCTGCTGGATTGATTGCAGCGTTCGTGTTTGTTGTCGGATTGATCTTGATTGTCAATTTCGTGATTTCCAGCGCCGCGCGCACATAACAGGAGGCAATATGGCATCTACATCCCAGCCGCATGGGTATTTTTTACCCGGACCGTCACAGTACCCAGTCTTGACATCGGCCGGGTTATTGGCAATGGCGCTCGGTGCGGCGCTCTGGTTCAATGGGGTTCCCCATGCGGAATGGCTGTTGCTTGCCGGTTTTGTCTGGCTGGTTTACGTCGTGTTCAGCTGGTTTGGCAAGGCCATTGGCGAGAGCGAATCCGGAAAACATAACCAGCGCGTCGATGTTTCTTATCGCTGGAGCATGGCCTGGTTCATTTTCTCCGAAGTGATGTTCTTTGCATCGTTCTTCGGCGCGCTGTATTACTCGCGTGAGTTTTCCCTGCCTGATCTTTCAGCTCTGCACAGCAAGATTCTCTGGCCGAATTTCAGCGGCACCTGGCCGTCCACGGGTCCTGGAGGTCTCATTCCGGCGGTGCCCGAGGCGCTGGGTCCCTGGCCGATTCCCACGATCAACACCGCGTTGCTGCTGAGCTCTGGTGTCACGCTGACCATCGCGCACCATGCACTTCGTGCAGCTCATCGTGGCAAAGCCATCTTCTGGCTGGCTCTCACGATCGCGCTGGGTGTCGTCTTCCTGTTCATGCAGGGTTACGAATACCACCACGCCTACACCGTCGAAGGCGTGAAACTGACTTCCGGGATCTACGGGTCGACCTTTTTCATGCTGACGGGTTTTCATGGCTTCCACGTGTTTCTCGGCGCCACCATGCTCTCGGTGGTGCTCTACCGGTTGATCAAGGGCAACTTCACTGCCGATCATCATTTCGCCTTCGAAGGGGCCGCGTGGTACTGGCACTTCGTGGACGTGGTCTGGTTGCTGCTGTATGTGCTGGTTTACTGGCTCTGATTGAGTACGGTTCAGGAAAATGCGCCGCATTTGCGGCGCATTTTTACTTCCTGCTTACTGACCGACATCATGGGGGTGGATCCAACCCAACTTGTAGCTGATGATCAGAATGAGGAACAACAGGACCGAGAAACCGACTCGGAAAGTCAGTGCATACACAGCGCGATTGCTTTTGCCCTTATCCTTCATCACAAAGAACAGGCCGGAAAACAAGCTGGCAATGATGAGCAGGAAGGCAATGGGGATCAGGATTTTCATGGTGCGAGCCTGTGCAATTGAGTGAGCAGATTACCTCAGATTCTTCGAGTCGAATGCAGATGCGTGCCTTTGGCCCCAAGGACTTGCTGATCATCATTCTGGGCGCGTTGGTGATCGGCATCACGACTTCGCTTGGTTTCTGGCAACTCGGCCGTGCCCACGAAAAGGAAGCCCTGCATTTGCGCATGGATCAGCGCGAACGCGCATCTCCCCTGCAGATCGGTGCGGACAACATTCAGTTGCAGGCCGATATCTGGAGACGCGCAACGGCGACAGGGTCTTTCGCGGAAAAATTGACCGTGTATCTGCAGAATCGCCAGCAGAATGAGCAGACGGGATTCTGGGTGATGACTCCGCTGAAGCTGGCGGGGCGCGACGAGTACGTGATGGTGCAGCGGGGCTGGATTCCGCGCAATTTTCAGGCAATGGATTTGATTGCCCCCTACAAAACGCCTCAAGGATTGACGCAGATCGATGGACTCATCGCTCCGCCGCCCTCAGAATGGTTTTCGTTTTTCTCCGATCCGCCTGCTGCCGTGATCCGGCAGAATGTGAACCTGAAGCAGTTTGCGGCCTTCCACCACATCAAGTTGCTTCCCTTTGTGTTGCGCCAATCCGGCAACCTGCATGACGGCCTGGGACGCGAATGGCCAGCCGCCAATACGGGAATCAGCACGAACTACGGTTACGCTGCGCAGTGGTTCGGCATGAGTGCAACAGGCGTCGTCTTGTTGATTTATTTTGTTTTCTGGCGTTTGCGAAAGTTCAGGTTGGGCCGCGGTGCGCTCACCCCGCCAGATGGGGCATGAGCGCACGCCTTGACTCTCCTGACGCACCCTTTTAGACGCAGCGATTGTGAGCACACCCTTGACCTCCAGTTTGAATTCCCCAGGCCAGACACCGGCCCGCAAGCCACGTTCGATGTTCACGCTGTGGCTGCTGCTCGTCATGTCGGCTGCGCCCATCGTGGCGGCCTTCTTTCTGTTCTATGTGGTGCATCCCACCGGCAAGCCACCCTATGGCTCTCTGGTCGAGCCCCAGCGGCCCATCCCGCTCGAGCTCGGACTAAAGACGCTCGATGGCAAGCCTTACGATCTCAAGCGGCTCGAAGGCTACTGGCTGATGGTGATGGCAGCACCTGCAGCCTGCGACGCGCAATGCCAGCAGTCTCTTTTCTACATGCGCCAGATCCGCATTGCGCAGGGCGATAACCGCGATCAGATCGTTCGTGTCTGGCTGATCACCGATGATGCAGCGGTCAACCCGGGCGTGCTGGTGCCTGCCGAAGGAACGTTGATGTTGCGCGCAGATCCGCAGAAGCTCCTTGCCTGGCTGCCCAACAAGGGCGGGATACTGCAGGGGCCGACCTGGCTTGTCGATCCGTTCGGTCATCTGATGATGCAGTTCCCGGCCAATCCCGATCCCACCAAGATGCGGCGTGTGCTCACGCGGCTGTTGTTCAACAACGCCGGGATCAAATTCAAGCATGTGGAGCCGGTGCAATGAATCTCGCAAGCAATGCCATCTGGCAGTTTTCCCTGCACTGGGTGCAGGCGTTGGTGTGGGTCATCGTGCTCGCAGGAGTGTTCTGGATCGGTTTGAAAATGCGCTGGTCCAAGCTCACCGCCGTGCTGGTGTTCCTCACGCTCGATCTGGTGATGTTCGGCTCGTACGTCCGCCTCACGGACTCAGGTCTGGGATGCCCGGACTGGCCAGGGTGCTATTCCAAATTCACACCGCTGCAGGCGCATGAGCAAATTGCGCAGGCAGTGAAGGAGCAGGGCGGTACGCAGGGGTATGTGAGCCCGTTCAAGGCCTGGATCGAGATGATCCATCGCTATGCGGGCAGCATCATCGGCACACTCATCATGGTGCTGCTGGCGCGCGCCATCTGGGCCCGCAAGCATGGTGAGGATATTCAGCTCGGCCTGCCCATTGCGCTGTTTTTCTGGGTCGTGCTGCAGGGTCTGTTCGGCAAGTGGACGGTGACCATGCAGCTGATCCCACTGATCGTCACACTGCACCTGATGGGTGGCATCATCCTGCTCATGCTTCTGGCCTGGTTCTGGATGCGTAACCGGGCCGATCTGGTGAGTGTCCATGCCGGGGGACTGACCCGGACCTTGCTCTGGACGGCCACGGCCGCCGTGCTGATGCAGATTTTCCTGGGTGGCTGGACCAGCACCAACTACGCTGCACTGGCCTGCAGTGGTTTCCCGACCTGCAACGGCACCTTCACACCAGATGCCAACTGGGCACAGGGCTTCACCTTCTGGCGCCATCTGGGCCTGACCGGAGAGGGTCAGCCCATCACCGAAGCGGCGCTGGTGGCCATTCAGTGGGGCCACAGGCTGTTTGCGATTTTCGCTACGGCTGCAGTGTTCGCCGCAGTGGCAGCCATGTGGCGGCATCCGGCGCTGCGTCGTCTGGCCGGCTGGATCGCGTTTGCCGTGGTGCTGCAGGTGATCTTCGGCATCGTGCTCGTGACCGAGGGTCACCCGCTCGTCGTCGCGGTTGCGCACAACGGCGGTTCGGCCATTCTCGTGCTGCTGCTCACCACGGGCATCTACCGTGTCAGCGCGACGGTGCGTCAGCAGGCGCCTTCGGAGTCTCTTGGTTCTTCCTTCGTCAAGCAACGGGCGGGCCAGGTGCTGCCCAGGCACTGATCCATTTCGTGGAGATCAGCATGAATCCTCAAGTTCTCAACAACGCTCCCAGTCCGCTTCGTGTGGCCTCGCAGCTCTACGCGCTGACCAAGCCCCGCGTGGTGCAACTCATCGTGTTCTGCGCCGTGATCGGCATGTTTCTCGCCGAGCCCACGCTGCCGGCCTGGCAGCCGGT
Organism: Thiomonas sp.; assembly: GCA_023255715.1. Lineage (GTDB taxonomy): Bacteria > Pseudomonadota > Gammaproteobacteria > Burkholderiales > Burkholderiaceae_C > Thiomonas. The sequence continues at coordinate 17,840 of JAGDVQ010000163.1, read as the reverse complement.
GGTGTTTGGCACCCTGGGCATCTGGCTGGTGGCCAGTGCGGCGGCGGCGTTCAACTGCCTGGTCGAGCAGAAGATCGACGCCGTGATGCGCCGCACTGCCTGGCGCCCCTCGGCCAACGGCGAGCTTGGCGCGGCGGCCATCATCAGCTTCTCCGGCGTGCTTTGTGCCGCGGGCATGTGGCTGCTTTACACCCAGGTCAATCCACTCACCATGTGGCTGACCTTCGGCACCTTCGTGGGCTATGCGGTGGTTTACACCATCTTCCTCAAACCCGCCACGCCGCAGAACATCGTCATCGGCGGGGCTTCTGGCGCCATGCCGCCGGTGCTGGGCTGGGCTGCAGTCAGCGGCCATGTGTCCGTCGAAGCCATGCTGCTGTTCCTCATCATTTTTCTCTGGACACCGCCGCACTTCTGGGCGCTGGCGCTCTACCGTGTGGAAGACTACAAAAAGTCCGGCCTGCCCATGCTGCCTGTCACGCACGGCTCTGAATTCACTCGCACCCAGATCCTGCTGTACACCCTCCTGCTGTCAGCAGTGACCTTGCTGCCCTATGTGCTGGGCATGAGCGGACTGATCTATCTGGCCAGCGCAGTGGTGCTCGACGGCATTTTCATCGCCTACGCCTGGGCGCTCAAGCGTGAATACAGCGATTTGCTCTCGCGCAAGACGTTCCGCTATTCCATCCTGTACCTTTCGTTGCTCTTTGCGGCCCTGCTGGTCGATCACTATTTGCACTTCCATTTCGTCTGATGCCCAAGCGTTTCTCTGCCGCCCGCCGCAGTTTCGTCCTTGCTGCCTCGGCATCCGTCCTGGCCTTGGCCGCCTGCAGCAAGCCGTATGCATTTCACGGGGTGGACATCACCGGCGTGCCCTATGCAAGCGGCTTTGACCTGACCGATTTCAACGGCAAGCAGCGCACCTTGTCAGACTTTGCCGGCAAGGTGGTGGTGATGTACTTCGGCTACACCCAGTGCCCCGATATCTGCCCGGCGTCGATGCAGGTGGTGGCGCAGGCCATGGATGACCTGGGCGACAAGGCGCGGGATGTGCAGTTCCTGTTCGTCACCGTCGACCCGCAGCGCGATACGCCTGAAATTCTCAAGTCCTACGTCACCCACTTCAACCCGACCTTTCTCGCACTCACTGGCACGCCCACGCAGATCGAACAGACTGCCAAGGACTTCAAGGTGTATTACAAGAAAGTTCCGGGCAAGACGCCGGGCAGCTACACCATGGACCACACGGCGGGGTTCTACGTGTTCGATCCGAAAGGCAAGATCCGCCTGTTCGAGCGCGAAGGCGTGACTGCCGCCGATCTGGCGCAGGATCTGAAGGCCCTGATCGACGGTCATTGAGCGGCGCTCGACAGCGCTTGCCCGCGTCGATCGGCCAGTGCGCGCTGGCATGAACGCATCCACCCCGACCTACATCGGCCGCTTTGCACCGTCACCGACCGGGCCGCTGCATGACGGTTCACTGGTTGCGGCGCTGGCCTCCTGGCTGGACGCGCGGGCGCAGGGCGGGGTCTGGCTGGTGCGGATCGAGGACGTGGACTTCACCCGCAACCTGCCGAACGCAGGGCAGCGCATCCTGCAGCAACTGGCAGACTGCGGCCTGCACCCAGACCAACCGCCCACCTGGCAATCGCAGCGCTCTGCCCTGTATCAGCACGCACTGGATCGCTTGATTCAGACCGGTCAGGCTTACCCCTGCGCCTGCTCACGCAGCGAGATTCTGTCGGTGCTGGCGCAGAGCGGCCGACTGCCGGAGCGCGGTCAGGAGCCGGTCTACCCGGGTAGCTGTCGCGACGGTCTCAACGGACGTCCGGCGCGTGCGTGGCGCGTGCGATTGCCGGATGATGCGAGCAAGCCCCTGCACTGGATCGACCGGCGACTCGGCGCGCAATCGCAGGTGCTCAGTCGAGATGCGGGCGACTTCGTGCTCAAGCGGGCGGACGGTGCCTGGGCCTACCAGCTCGCCGTGGTGGTGGACGATGCGGCGCAGGGCGTGACCGATGTGGTGCGTGGCGAGGATCTGGCGGCGTCCACCGCGCGGCAGATCGCGCTGCAGCGGCTGCTCGACCTGCCGACCCCGCGCTATCTGCACACCCCGCTGGTGCGCGATGCGAAAGGGGAAAAGCTCTCCAAGCACCTGGGCGCGCAGGCCTTCGTTGCGGGGCCGGAGAGCGTGCGCGCGGCGCTGCGGGTGCTCGGTCTGCAGGTGC
>JAGDVQ010000163.1:0-15602 GCA_023255715.1 Thiomonas sp. | reverse complement strand
GGCGGGCGCGCTGGGTCACAGCGCAGCGAGCCGTTTGAGCGCAGCGTCCAGCGTCGCCTCGCGCTTGGCAAAGCAAAAACGCACCACTCCGCGCTGTCTGCCGTCGGGCTCGAAGGCCGACAGCGGAATCGCGGCCACGCCAACCCGCTCGGTCAGCCACCGGCAGAAGTCTGTGTCCGGCAGGTCGCTGATCGCGCCATACCGCACGCACTGAAAATAGCTGCCGCTGCAGGGCAGGATGTCGAAACGGGTTGCGGCCAGCCCGGCGCGGAAGCGGTCGCGCTTGGCCTGGTAGAACGCGCTGAGATTGCGGTACGGCGCCGGATCGGCAAGATAGGCCGCCAGGCCGTGCTGCATCGGCGTGTTGACCGTGAACACATTGAACTGATGGACCTTGCGGAATTCCGCAGTGAGCGCCGCCGGCGCGGCGACGCTGCCGACCTTCCAGCCGGTGACATGAAAGGTCTTGCCAAAGCTCGACACCACGAAGGCGCGCGCGGCCAGCCCGGCAAAGCACGAGGCGCTTTGATGCTGCGCGCCGTCGAACACCATGTGTTCGTAGACCTCGTCGGCAATCAGCACGATGTCGGTCGGCGCGAGCAGCGCGTCGAGCGCGCGCATGTCGTCTTCACTCCACACGGTGCCACTCGGGTTGTGCGGGGTGTTGATCAGCAGTGCGCGGGTGCGCGGGGTGATGGCCGCGGCGATCGCGGCAAAGTCGGGGCGGAAGTCGTCACGCAGCGGCACGGTGCGTGCAATGCCACCGCACAGCGCGATATTGGGCAGGTAGCTGTCGTAGCAGGGTGTGAGCACGATGACCTCGTCGCCCGGGTGCACCACAGCGAGCAGCGCGGTGAAGATGGCCTGCGTCGCGCCAGCGGTGATGGTGATCTCGGCATCGGCGTCATAACGGTGGCCGTAGAGCGCGGCGATCTTGTCGGCCACTGCCTGCCGCAGCGCGGGCACGCCGGCCATCGGCGGGTATTGGTTGTCGCCGCGACGCATGGCGGCCTCGACTGCGTCGATGAGCTTGGGGTCGCAGTCGAAATCCGGAAATCCCTGACCGAGGTTGATCGCGCCATGCTGCTGCGCCAGCGCCGACATCACGGTGAAGATGGTGGTGCCGACCTGCGGCAGACGCGAATCGAGGACAGGGGTGCGGGGCGGCATGGGCAAACCGGATCGACGGGAATCAGATCGAGAACACATCCTGTCCGTCCAGCTCACCGCGCAGGGTCTGTTCCACCAGCTTGCGCGGCAGACGGGGCGAGATGAGTTCGGTGAACAGGGGAACGAAATTGCGCTGCAGCACACCGCGCTTGAACGCCACGCGGGTGAGCTGCTGGCCGAACAGGTGACCCACCGGCAGCGCGCGCAGGCCGGTGTCGCGCTCGGGGGAGATGGCCATTTCCGCGATCAGCCCGACGCCCAGACCGAGTTCAACATAGGTCTTGAGCACATCGGAGTCGAGCGCTTCGAGCACGATCTGCGGTTGCAACTCGGCATGCGCGAAGGCGGCGTCGATCTGGCGGCGGCCAGCAAATGTCGGCTCATAGGTGACCAGGGGATAGGTGGCAAGTTCGGCCAGCGTGGGTTCGACGCGCTCGCACAGCGGATGGCCATGTGGCACCACGGCCAGATGCTGCCAGCTGTAGCACGGCAGGGTCAGCAGATCGGGCGCGTCCTGCAGCGACTCGCTGGCCAGCCCCAGGTCGGCACGCTCCTCGCGCACCGCCTGCGCCACCTGCTCGGGTGTGCCCTGGATGAGTCTGACCTGCACCGCAGGCATGCGGCGGCGGAATTCGGCGATCGCCCACGGCAGCTTGTAGCGCGCCTGCGTGTGCGTGGCCGCGACCGTCAGCTCCCCGGCATCGCGCGCGGCATAGTCCTGCCCGATGCGCTTGAGGTTGGCCACCTCGCGCAGGATGATGTCCACACTGCGCAGCACCTCCACGCCAGGCTCGGTGAGTTTGCGGATGCGCTTGCCGTGCCGGCTGAAAATCTCCACCCCGAGTTCGCTTTCCAGCTCGATGATGGCCTTGGACACCCCGGGCTGCGAGGTGTGCAGCGCGCGCGCCGCCTCGGTGAGATTGAGCTTGCGGCGCACGGCCTCCTGCAGGAAGCGGAACTGGTGCAGATTCATCGCCGTCCTCGCGCGTCGTCCTTCAGCGAAACCGCACCTGCCAGGCGAACACGATCAAACCCAACCCGCCGAACAGCAGCATGGGCATGGCGGCCGTGAGCGCGGGTGGCCAGGTGCCCAGGATGCCCAGGCTGGAGAACAGGGTGTTGAGCAGGATGAACGCAATGCCCAGCACGATGCCCGCGAGCACCTTGCCGCTCACCCCCTTGGAGCGCGTGTGCAGATAGGCGAAGGGCAGGGCGAGCAGCAGCATGACCACGGCACTGAACGGATAGAACAGCTTTTTCCAGAGCTGGATTTCATAGCGCTCGGCGGCCTGGTGATTGGCCCGCAAATGCTGGATGTACCGCCACAGATCGATGGCCGACATCTTGTCCGGCGGCAACAGCAGCACGCCGAGCACACTGGGCGACAGCGAAGTCTGCCAGCGAAAACTCGGCAGCTGACTGACCCGCAGCGCAGCGCCCGTTTGCAACGGCAGATCGGTGCGGGTGACGTTGTGCAGCATCCAGGTGCCGCTGCCCTCGTACTGGCCGCTGAGGGCGTGGAGTTCTGCCGTGATCTGCGCCTGCGCATTGAGCACATAGATGCGCACGTCGGTGAGATCGCCCTGCGTGTTGATGGCCTGGATATTGACGGTCTGGTTGCCGCTGCGATCGGAGTCATTGCGCAGCCAGACACCCGAGGCCAGCTGCGTACCGATTCCGGTGCCACCGCCGGCCTTCATCTGCGCGGAAAGCTGCCCGGCCGCAGGCGCCAGCCATTCGCCCAGCAGAAACAGTGTGATCACCAATGCGGCGGCCAGTTGCAGCAACAGCAGCAACGCCCCTCGCGGGCTCAGCCCCGACATCCGCAAAATGGTGAACTCGCTGCTGGCGGCCAGCGACGACAGTGCAAATACCCCACCGACCAGGGTGGCGATGGGCAGCACCTCATAGGCGCGGCCGGGCATGCTCAAGGCCACATGCAGCAAGGTGCCGCTGAGACTGAAATCTGGCTTGCCGAGGTTGCTCAGGTCGTTGAGCATGTCAATGAAAAACAGCAAGGCCAGAAACGCGAACGTCACCAGACCGACAGCGCTCAGCACATGCAGCAGCAAAAAGCGGCGAACCGTGCGCATCAGGCGTTTGCTCCGCGTTGGGTGAGTCCATGCCACAGACGCTGCAGCCAGCCATTGCCGCGCAACAGCAGCGCCAGCAAAAACGCAAGGGCAGCGCCATGCAGCAGCAGAAATCCGGTGGTGAATCCCACCCGCCCCTCGCTGATCCAGCCCTGCAGCACGTTGAGCAGATTGAAATAGATCAGGTACACCAGGATGGCGGCGATCAGGCTGCCTGCACGCCCGGTGCGCACCGAACCCGAGGCCAGCGGCAGCGCCATGAGCGCAAGCAGCGCAGCCGACAACGGCACGCCCAGCCGCCAGGACAACTCGCCCAGCCAGTTCGGCAGGGTCGGGTTGAACAGATATTCGGTGGGCACATTGCGATTGGGCTGCGCCAGCCAGTTCACTGGGCCGGTCTTGTTAGCCGTTACCGTGCTCAGGCCGCTGGTGGCGTCGAGCCGCATCTCCAGGGTGTCGAACGCTGTGATGGTGTAGTTCACTTGTCCCGGTGTGTGTGCATAGCGGTTGCCATTGCGCAGCACCAGAAACGGCTGGCCGTCGATGCGCTGCACCTGCGCCGATCGTGCGGTGATCAGGACTGTCTGCCCGGACGTGTCGTCGCGGATGAAGATGTCATGCGCCACGCCCCCAGCCTGCGCGCCCTTGTCGATGAAAAACACCCGCTTGCCCGAGGCCGATTCGCGAAATTGCCCCGGCGCCACGCGCGAAATATCCGAGCGCTGCTCGAAGCGGATGCGCAGCGCGGTGGACTGCTGGTTGGCCCACGGCCAGGCGAACAGGGTGAGCGCCGCGATCAGCAGCAGGATGGGCCAGGAAAAACGCAGCACGCTGCCCATCAGCCGCAGCCGCCCGACACCCGTGGTGCGCCAGATGGTCATTTCCGAATCGAGCCACAGGCGCGTGAACGTGAGCAGAACGGCCAGAAACAGCGACAGGGTGATGACGATTTGCAGATAGCTCAGTGCGGTGAGCCCAATGAGCAGGAACACGTCCTGCGGACTGGCCTGACCATCAGACGCCTGCCCCAGGATGCGGATGAGCATCAGGGTGATGACCACGGTGAACAGCACGGTGAAAGCGCCGCCAAAGTTGCGGCTCATTTCACGGCGCAGGGTGAGGTCGAGAAGCATGCGGAAGAACGGGCGGCGAGAGCGGTAGGCGGGAGCGGGCCGCGGGCGTGGGCACGGGGCGCGGTGCGATGGAATAATGCATTCCACACTCTCCATGGAACCCGGACATGAAATTCAGTATATCTGCCGTCAAAAAGCCTCTTCAGACCAAAACCGATGTCTTGGTCGTGTTCGTTCCAGAGGGGCGCGGTGCCAGCGGTTTGGGCGATGCCGACGCGCTCGACGACCTGATCGCGCAGCTCGCGGTCGATGGCGATTTCAAGGCCAAGCCTGGCAGCACCATGCTGCTGCATCGGCCGCAGGCGGTTGCGGCGCGGCGTTTGCTGCTGGTCGGACTGGCCGCCAAGCCAGACATGCGCGACTGGAAGAAGGCCCTGCAGGTTGCCGCCGGTGTGATCAAGAGCCTGCCCGTGGCGCAGGCGCATCTGCTGTGCGTCAACGGGCTGGACACACTGGCCGAGCTCGCGCCGGTGGTGTTCGCCGACGTGTTTTACCGCTACGACACCACCCGCACCGTCGATCAGAATGACCTGCCCCGGCTCGACGCCGTGCATCTCTGCGCAGTTGGCGCCGAAGCCGGGCTGACGCATGCCAAGGCCGTCCTGCAGCAAGCGGAATCCGTGGCCATCGGCGTGCGGCTCACGCGCGAACTGGCCAACCTGCCGGCCAATTACTGCACGCCGACCTATCTGGGGGACATGGCGAAAAAGCTCGCCAAATTCCACAACCTGAGCTGCAAGGTGCTCGGTCGCGCCGAGCTGGAAAAACTCGGCATGGGCGCGTTTCTCGCCGTCGCGCAAGGCTCGGTGCAGCCGCCTCGCTTCATCGTGCTGGAGTATCACGGCGCAGGCAAGAAGGAGGCGCCGCATGTGCTGGTCGGCAAGGGGGTGACGTTCGACACGGGCGGCATCTCGCTCAAGCCTGGCGCCGAGATGGACGAGATGAAGTTCGACATGTCCGGTGCCGCCTCGGTGCTGGGCGCGTTCGAGGCGATCGCGCGCATCAAGCCCCGGCTCAATGTGGTCGGCCTGATCGCGGCCACGGAGAACATGCCCGATGGCGGCGCGGTCAAGCCGGGCGATGTGGTCACCAGCATGTCGGGCCAGACCATCGAAATCCTCAACACGGATGCCGAAGGTCGCCTGATTCTTTGCGATGCGCTGACCTACGCTGCGCGTTACAAGCCGCAGTCCGTCGTGGACATTGCCACCCTGACCGGCGCCTGCGTGATCGCGCTGGGCAAGGTCAACAGCGGCCTGTTCACGGACGACGACGCGCTCGCCAACGCCCTGCTCGAAGCCGGTCGCGCCGCGCTCGACCCCTGCTGGCGTCTGCCGCTGGAGACCGAGTACGCCGACGCGCTCAAGAGCAATTTCGCCGATGTGGCCAATATTGGCGGCCGTCCGGCTGGCGCCATCACCGCGGCCTGCTTCCTGTGGCGCTTCGCCAAGGACTACCGCTGGGCGCATCTCGACATCGCGGGCACCGCCTGGAACAGCGGGACCAACAAGGGGGCCACAGGCCGCCCGGTGCCGCTGCTGGTGCGCTACCTGCTGTCGCAGGTGAAATGAGTCTGCGCGCATCGACCTCAGTCTGAGTCCATGGCCTGCGCCGTCGAATTTCGTGTGAACCTGCCAGATCCGCTGCGTTACGCCTGCGGACTGCTGCGCACGGCGACCCAGCGCGGTGCGCGGCTGCTGGTTGCGGCGCCACAGCCGTTTCTCGATGAACTCGATCAGCTGCTCTGGACCTTTCAGCCCGGCAGCTTTGTTGCGCATGTCTGGCAGGACGACCCGCTTGCCGCGCAAACGCCGGTCATCCTCGCGGCCACCCCGGATCTGCAGAAGGCAGGCCGCCTGGACGCGCTGGTCAACCTCGGCCCCGATCTGGTGCCGGGTTGGGACAGTCTGGATCGCGTGATCGAACTCGTCGGCGAGCACGCCCCCGACAAGCCCGCTGCCCGCGAGCGGCTGCGGGCCTACCGCGCGGCCGGCGTCGAGCCCAAAGTCATTCCGTCTGGATCATGAAACCCCTGCCTCCCCAGCATGTCATCCTGCCCGTGCTCACCGAGCGCCTGCAGCCCGACGACGCCGTCACAGAGGGGGACATTGCCGCGCCTTTTGAGGTCCAGCCATCGGCCTATGCCGATGCGGTCTATCGCGATCCCGCATCTCTGCTGCAGACCGCCGATGCGATTGTGCGTGCGCCCGCAATCGACCCGAATCCGCTCTGGGCGCAGATCGCGCCGGTACTGCAGCAGCGCTTGCAGGAGCAGGTGCGTGCCGAGCTTGACGCCCTGGCTCCGCAAGTTGCCGCCAAGGTGTTTCAGTCGATCGAACAGATGCTGCGTGACTCCCTTGCCGAGGCGGTGAAACAGCAATAGGTTGGTGCAGCGATCGACGCGATGCGCGCTGAAATCCGCCGCAGACTTGTCAACCAGATGTTGCCCGGGCACATTGCTTGCCTACCTTGGGAAAGGCGATCTGTTCAAAAATCTGTAACTCAGTTAATGTATCGCTCTGTCAGATTCATCCTGACTTCACAACACAACACATCTCTCACTCGTTTGGAGGCTCATTCATGAAACTCAAATATGTTGCTCCGCTGCTGGCTCTGTCCATGGCCATCGGCACTGCGTACGCGGAAGACACCGTCACCGTCACCATCGGCAGTGCATCGCCCATGTCCGGCCCGCAGGCCAGCTTCGGTCAGGACAACGCCAACGGCGTGAAAATGGCCATCAAGGACCTGAACGCGCAGAACATCGTCATCGGCGGCAAGAAAGTCATCTGGAAGGTCGACGCCCAGGACGATCAGGCCGATCCGAAACAGGCCACCACCGTGGCACAGAAGTTCGTCGATGAAAAGGTCAACGGCGTGGTCGGTCACCTGAACTCCGGTTGCACCTTCCCGGCCTCGCGCATCTACAACAACGCCGGCATCCCTGACATCACTCCGTCGTCCACCGATCCCAAGATCTCGCAACAAGGCTTCAAGACCTTCTTCCGCATCATCGCCAATGACAATGCGCTCGGCTCTGGTCTGGCCAATTACGCCAAGAACAAGCTCAAGGCCAAGACCGTTGCAGTGATCGACGACCGCACCGCTTACGGCCAGGGTGTTGCCGACGTGTTTGCCAAGACCGCGCAGAAAGACGGCATGAAGATGGTTGATCGCGAGTTCACCAATGACAAGGCCACCGACTTTTCCGCCATTCTGACCAAGATCAAAGCGTCGAATCCCGACATCATTTTCTATGGCGGCATGTACAGCCAAGCCGGTCCGCTGGTGCGCCAGATGCGTCAACTGGGCATCAAGGCCACGCTGATGGGCGGTGACGGCATTTGCGCACCGGAACTGGGCAAGCTAGCGGGCGAAGCGGTTGCCGGCACCATCTGTGCCGAAGGCGGCTCGCCGCTGAGCCAGATGCCGGGCGGCGAAGCCTGGAAGAAGCGCTACGACGCCGAGTTCGGCCCCAATGCCTTCCAGCTCTACTCCCCGTACTCCTATGACGGCACCATGGTGCTGGCGCACGCCATGATGAAGGCCAAGTCGGTCGATCCGAAGAAATATCTGCCCTTCATTGCCAATGTCAACTACAACGGCGTGACCAAGAAGGACATCCACTTCACCAAGACCGGCGAACTGGTGGATGCGACCATCACCATCTCCGAGTTCGACAAGGACGGCAAGAAGAGCGTGCTGGCCGTGCAGTAAATCTGTTGCTTCCAGGTGCGCAGCGGTCTGTGCCTGGATTCAACAAAAGAAAAAGCGCCCCTCGGGGCGCTTTTTTTAATGCCCATCAGCACAAGACATGCCAAAAAACTAAAAAGGCGCAACAAATACGCAACAAAAAAGCCGAGGTGCTTGTGGCACTCGGCTTTGGGTGGGATGTCAACCGGCGTCAATCAGCTGATGCACATCACACTATCGCTGCAGCGAACCCATGAGGTTCGCGCATCGCGGCAATTACTTCTTCAGCGACAGAACCCACTCGGCCAGTTGCTTGGCCTGGGCGGGGGTGACTTGCGGGTTGGCCGGCATGGGAACCGGGCCCCACACGCCAGACACGCCGTGCAGAATGGCGTTGCTCAGGGTGTCCACGGCGCCGGGCTTGCCAGCGTACTTGGCAGCGACGTCTTGATAGGACGGGCCAACCAGTTTCTTGTCGACTGCGTGGCAAGCCAGGCAGTTCTTCGATTTGGCCAGAGCCATCATGTCTTCAGCGGCGAAAGCCGACGACATGGTCATGGTGGCGGCAGCGGCCAGAGCAGCAGCAAAAACAGCTTTTTTCATTCCAGTCCTCCAGAGGGTTAAACAAAACAGGTACAGCCAAGTAACGCATCTTAGTCAATTCGGTTGACTTGGAGCGAAGGAAGTCAGCGAGAATGATCGCGTCGTCGGTTCAGATTGATTTTGCGCAACACGCGCTGTGCAATTCGGTGTTTCCTTTTGTATCTTGTCGCGATTCCCTCCCAGCAGGTGCAATGTCATGGCGTTCGTCATCCTTGGTCTGATTTTCATTGTCCTCAAGCTCATGGGCATTGCGCCTGTCGCTGCCTGGTCCTGGTGGTGGGTGCTTCTGCCGCTGGCGCTTGCCTTCATCTGGTGGGAGATCATCGATCCCATGTTCGACATCTCGAAAAAGCGTGCGATGAACGAGATGGCGGATCGGCAAAAGGCGCGCCGACAGAAATACCGCGCCAGCCTGGGGCTGGGCAGCGATCGTCGAAAAAAATAGACCCTGCACGGTGGCGACTGGGCGGCTCTGCGATACACTTTCTTCAGTCAGGAGAGAGCTGTCTAGCCACAGCCGCCGAAGGCGTAAGCCCGATCAGGGTGTACCGCTCAGGCAGAAGGACTGACCGCACCGCAAGGTGTTCCTCACTGGAGAGTGGCGCTGCATCTGGGCGCTCACCGAAGGGGCAAGTCTGGCCATGTGCCGGATCAATCTCTCAGGTACCCGGGACAGCGAGGGGTTGAGCGCCGCGCTTTGCTGCCGTCATGGTGCGAAGCGTGGAATGACTGGCGCAAGCGCCGCACCCCCGCGAGAACCCGACGTGTCCGATTCCACAGCTTCCGATCTGATTTCCACCCCCTTGCACGCGCTGCATCTCGAACTCGGCGCCCGCATGGTGCCGTTTGCGGGGTATGCCATGCCGGTGCAGTATCCGGCGGGCATTCTTGCCGAGCACCTGCAAACCCGGCAAAGTGCCGGTTTGTTCGATATTTCGCACATGGGGCAGGTGGCGTTGCGCGGTGATGGCGCTGCTGCCGCGCTCGAAACCCTGGTGCCGGTGGACATTCAAGGGCTGGCCGAAGGCAAGCAGCGCTACGCCTTGTTCACCAATGAATCGGGCGGAATTCTCGACGACCTCATGGTGATTCCTCGCCCGCGTGACGATGGTCAGGGGCTTGAGCTGTTCCTCATCGTCAACGCCGCCTGCAAGGCGCAGGATGTCGCCCTGCTGCAGACCCTCGCAGATCGCTGCGAGATCGTTCCCATGCCTGAGCAGGCGCTGCTGGCGCTGCAGGGGCCGCTGGCGGTACAGAGTTTCGCGCGCCTGGTGCCGCAGGCCGCAGGGCTGGTGTTCATGACCGGGCGCTGGATGGACGTTCCGACGCCGACCACGCCGATCCGCATCTATGCTACCCGCAGCGGCTACACCGGCGAGGACGGGCTGGAGATCTCGGTGGCGGCGCACGATGCCGAGCGACTGGCGCGGCTGCTGCTGGCCTTGCCCGAGGTCAAACCCATCGGTCTGGGCGCGCGCGATACCCTGCGTCTGGAAGCCGGTCTGTGCCTGTATGGCCACGATATCGACACCACCACCACCCCGGTCGAAGCCGGGCTGAGCTGGGCCTTGCAAAAAGTCCGCCGGACCGGGGGCGCGCGGGCAGGGGGTTTTCCCGGCGCGGACCGCATCCTGTCGCAGCTCGACAACCCTGCTGTCGTGACGCGACGCCGGGTTGGCCTCATCGGGCTGGATCGCACGCCGGTCCGAGAGGGCACCGAATTGCACGCAGCCGATGGCCGCTTGGCCGGCCGCGTGACCAGCGGCAGCTTTGCGCCCAGCGCAGGTGGGCCAGTGGCCATGGCCTATGTCGCCACCGAATTCACCGCCCCGGGCACCACGCTGCATGCTCAGGTGCGCGGCCGTGCCGTGCCCATGCAACTGCAACCCATGCCGTTTGTGCCGCACCGCTATTGGCGCGGCTGATTGATGCGCGGCGGTTGGCTGTTTCGACTCTTTTCTGTTTCAACCCCGTTTCTGATTCGACTTTTCCCTGCTATCCGGAGTGTTCCATGAGCCTGAAATTCACCCCCGACCATGAATGGATCCGCCTCGATGCCAATGGCATCGCCACCGTCGGCATCACCCCCCATGCGCAGGACGCGCTGGGCGATGTGGTGTTCGTCGACCTGCCCGAAGTTGGCAAGACCTATGCCGCGCACGACACTGTTGGCGTGGTCGAGTCGGTCAAGGCCGCGGCAGACGTGTTCAGCCCGGTTTCTGGCGAGGTGACAGAAGTGAACGAGACCCTGCGCGCCGATCCCTCGCTGGCCAACACCGACCCGCAGGACAGCGGCTGGTTCTTTCGCATCAAACTGTCCGACCCGAGCCAGCTCGATGGTCTGATGGACGAGGCCGCCTACGCCGAACTGCTCAAGAACGCCTGAGCGCGATTGCCCGCTTCCCCGGAGATTTGCATGTTGATGTCCACCCAACCCGCGCTGAGCGATCTTGAAGACGCGCAGGCCTTTCAGCGCCGCCACATCGGCCCCGACGCCACAGACCAGCAGCGCATGCTGACCGCGCTGGGCGCGCCCAGTCTGCCTGAACTGATCGAATCGGTGATTCCCGCAGCCATCCGTCGGCAGCGGGCGTTCGATCTGCCCACGGCCATCGACGAAGCGCAGGCGCTTGCGGAATTGCGCGGTGTCGCCCGGGACAACACGGTGATGCGCAGCTATATCGGCCAGGGGTATTTCAACGCGCTGATGCCCGGCGTCATTCAGCGCAACGTGCTGGAGAACCCGGCCTGGTACACCGCCTACACGCCCTACCAGCCCGAGATCAGCCAGGGTCGGCTGGAAGCCCTGCTGAACTTCCAGACCATGATCGCCGATCTCACCGGCATGGACGTGGCGGGCGCCTCGATGCTCGACGAGGCCACCGCAGCCGCCGAAGCCATGACTCTGGCGCTGCGATCGACCCGGCTGAAATCGCAGCGCTTTTTCGTTGCCGACGACGTGCTGCCGCAAACCCTCGAAGTGCTGCACACCCGCGCCGCGCCGCTGGAGATCGAGGTGATCAGTGGCCCGGTGGACCAGGCGCTGGAGGGCGACTATTTCGGTGTGCTGCTGCAATACCCGGGCGCGGACGGCACCGTGCGCGACGACCGCGAGCGCATCGCGGCGCTCAAGGCGCGGGGCGTGCTGGTCATCGTCGCCGCCGATCTGCTGGCGCTGACGCTGCTGATGTCGCCCGGTGAGCTCGGCGCCGACATCGCCTGCGGCACCACCCAGCGTTTCGGTCTGCCGCTGGGATTCGGCGGCCCGCACGCCGGCTATCTGGCGGTACGCGATGCGCTCAAGCGCTCGATGCCCGGTCGTCTGGTCGGCGTCAGCCAGGATGCGCATGGCCAGCCGGCCTACCGGTTGGCGTTGCAGACCCGCGAGCAGCACATCCGCCGCGAAAAAGCCACCAGCAATATCTGCACCGCACAGGTGCTGCCCGCAGTGCTCGCCAGCATGTATGCGGTCTACCACGGGCCCGACGGGCTCAAGCGCATCGCGCAGCGAGTGCATGCCTACGCCGTGCTGCTGGCGCAGGGGCTGGAACAGGCGGGGCTGCCGGTGCTCAACCCCGAGTTTTTCGACACCCTGACCGTGCATACCGGCATGCGGACCGATGCGGTGCACGCGGCGGCACTGCAGCGTGGCATCAACTTCCGCCGTGTGGGCCCGCAGCACGTGGCGGTGTCGCTCGACGAAACCGTGACCCGGCAGGATCTGTGCGACATCCTGGCGTGCTTCGGCGTGGCGCAGTGCGACGCGCTGTTCGCCGCCGCCGAAAAGGGTGTGGCGCCGCGCTGGCCGCAACAGCTGGCGCGCGGCAACAGCTACCTCAGCCATCCGGTGTTCCACCGCTACCACAGCGAAACCGAAATGCTGCGCTACCTGCGCCGTCTGGCCGACAAGGACATCGCGCTCGACCGCGCGATGATCCCGCTGGGCTCGTGCACCATGAAGCTCAACGCCACCAGCGAAATGCTGCCGATCACCTGGCCCGAGTTCGCCGCGATCCACCCCTTCGCCCCGCCCGAGCAGACCCGCGGCTACGCTCGGCTGGCGCAGCAGCTCGAACAATGGCTGTGCGCCGCCACCGGCTATGACGCGATGTGCCTGCAGCCCAACGCCGGCTCGCAGGGCGAGTACGCCGGGCTGCTGGTCATCCGCGCCTACCACGCCAGCCGTGGCGAAGGGCACCGCGACGTGTGCCTGATTCCGTCTTCGGCGCACGGCACCAACCCCGCCTCGGCACAGATGGCCGGCATGCGGGTCGTGGTCACCGCGTGCGATGCGCAGGGCAATGTCGATCTGGACGATCTGCGCGCCAAGGCCGAGCAGCACAGCGCCAATCTGGCCGCGTGCATGATCACCTATCCGAGCACCCACGGGGTGTTCGAAACCCAGGTGCGCGCGATCTGCGACATCGTGCACCAGCACGGCGGGCAGGTCTACGTGGACGGCGCCAACATGAACGCGCTGGTCGGCCTGGCCAGCCCGCCCGAGTTCGGCGCAGACGTGTCGCACCTCAACCTGCACAAGACGTTTTGCATTCCGCACGGCGGCGGCGGCCCCGGGGTCGGGCCCATCGGGGTGCGGGCGCATCTGGCGCCGTTCCTGCCGGTGCACCGCAGCGCCGGCATCGACCGGGATGGGGCCGTCGGTGCCGTCAGCGCCGCGCCGCTGGGCAACGCCAGCGTGCTGCCGATTTCGTGGATGTACATCCGCATGATGGGCGCAGGCGGCCTGACCCAGGCCAGCCGCGTGGCGATTCTGTCGGCCAACTACATCGCCGAGCGGCTCAAGAGCCACTACCCCGTGCTCTACACCGGCGAGAACGGCCGCGTGGCGCACGAGTGCATTCTCGACCTGCGCCCGCTCAAAGAGTCCACCGGCATCAGCAACGAGGATGTGGCCAAGCGGCTGATGGACTACGGATTTCACGCGCCGACCATGAGCTTTCCGGTGCCCGGCACGCTGATGATCGAGCCGACCGAAAGCGAGTCGCTCGCCGAGCTCGACCGCTTCATCGATGCGATGATTGCGATCCGCGAAGAAATCGCCCGCGTCGAGCGCGGGCAGTGGCCGCGCGAGGACAATCCGCTCAAGGCCGCGCCGCATACCGCAGCCAGCGTGCTCGGCGCGGACTGGGCGCATGCGTACAGCCGCGAGCAGGCCGCGTTTCCCACTGCCGCGGCCCGCGCCAACAAATACTGGCCGCCGGTCGGCCGGGTCGACAACGCCTGGGGCGACCGCAATCTGCAATGCGCCTGCCTGCCGATTGCCGACTACGCGCAGTGACACGTCAACACCATGCACTCCCCTGAAATCCGCCAGCATTTCGCCAGCGACAACTACGCCGGGATCTGCCCCGAGGCGCTGCACTGGCTGCTGCAGGCCAACGCCTCGGGCCATCAGCCGGCGTATGGCGACGACGCCTGGACGCAGCGCGTCTCCGACCGCCTGCGCGCGCTGTTCCAGACCGATTGCGACGTGTATTTCGTGTTCAACGGCACTGCGGCGAATTCGCTCGCGCTGGCGGCGATGTGCCAGAGCTACCACGCGGTGATCTGCACCCCGGTGGCGCATATCGAGACGGACGAATGCGGCTGCCCGGAGTTCTTCTCCGGCGGCTCCAAGCTGCTGATCACCGAGGGCGAAAGCGCGCAGGCACGGCGCGGCAAGCTCACGCCCGAGGCGATCGACGCGCTGGTCACCAAGCGCAGCGACATCCACTTTCCCAAGCCCAAGGTGGTGTCGATCACCCAGGCGACCGAGCTCGGCACGGTCTACAGCGTCGAGGAGGTGCGCGCGATCGCCGCGATGGCCAAGCGCCATCACCTGCGGCTGCACATGGACGGCGCGCGCTTTGCCAACGCGGTGGCGCATCTGGGCTGCCACCCGAGCGACATCACCTGGCGCGCCGGGGTCGATGTGCTGTGCTTCGGCGGCACCAAGAACGGCCTGCCGGTGGGCGAGGCGGTGGTGTTTTTCGACCGCGCGCTGTCGCAGGACTTCGCCTGGCGGGTCAAGCAGGGCGGGCAGCTGGCGTCCAAGATGCGGTTCATTTCCGCGCCGTGGCTGGGCATGCTCGAAGGCGATACCTGGCTGCGCCATGCGCGGCACGCCAACGCGATGGCGCAGCGGCTGTATGCGGCGATCCGCGACGTCCCGGGCGTCAAGGTGCTGCACCCGCCCGAGGCGAATGCGGTGTTCGCGCATCTGCCGCGCGCGGTGATCGACGCGCTGCACGCCAAGGGCTGGCGCTTTTACGAATTCATCGCCGATGGCGGCTGCCGGCTGATGTGCGCGTGGGACACCACGCCCGAGGCGGTCGATGCCTTCGCCGCGGACATCGCCGCGGCGTGCGCGGCGCAAACCTGATCCAGGGGCGGCGCCGTGGCGGTTTCGGTGTTCGATCTGTTCAAGGTGGGCATCGGCCCGAGCAGCTCGCACACCGTCGGGCCGATGCGCGCCGCCCGGCTGTTTGCGCTGCAACTGCAATCCAGCGGCACGCTGGCGCAGGTGGCGCGGGTGCGGTGCGCGCTGTACGGGTCGCTCGGCGCCACCGGCAAAGGGCATGGCAGCGACCGCGCGGTGCTGCTCGGGCTGATGGGCGAGACGCCCGATGCGGTGGACGTGGACGGCATTGCCGCGCGCATCGCCGCGGTGCAATCCACGCACCGTCTCGATCTGCTGGGCGCGCAGCCGATTTCCTTCGACCCGGCGCGCGACATCGTCTTTTTCGCACTCGAACAACTGCCGCTGCACGCCAACGGCATGCGGTTTTCCGCGTTCGACGCCGCAGACGCGCTGCTGGAGGAGCGCATCTACTACTCGGTCGGCGGCGGGTTCGTCGTCAGCGACGAAGTCGAGGCGGATGGCGAAAAACACCGCCGTATCGCCCCCGAC
>JAGDVQ010000186.1:7116-8926 GCA_023255715.1 Thiomonas sp. | reverse complement strand
GCGTGCGCCCGAGCCACCAGGCAATCGGCGTGCCGATGACGAACAGGCAAGCGGTGACGGTGATCGCCAGCTTGACCGTCAGACCGATGGTCTGCCAGTCCTCCGCGGTCAGCAGCAGACTCATCGCTTACTTGATCTCGCCGGGCAGAACGAAGCCGTAGCGCGTCATGACTGCGCGCGCCTCGGGGCTGTTCATGTACGCGGCAAAGGCCTTGGCCGCGGCGTTGTTCTCGCCGCGCTTGGTGATGATGAACCCTTGCTCCAGCGGTTCGTGCAGGTTGTCCGGGATGAGGTAGTACTTGCCCTTGCTGGCCAGTTGCGGGTTGAGCGCGAGAGACAGCGCAATCACGCCGACTTGCGCATTACCGGTCTCGACCAGTTGCGCGGTGTGCGAAATGTTTTCGCCAAACACCAGCTTGGGTTCAACCTTGTCCCACACCTTCGCCGCCTTGAGCGCTTCCTCGGCGCGCTTGCCGTAGGGTGCGTGCTTGGGGTTGGCGATGGCGATATGCTGAATCTCTGGGCTGGTCAGGCTTTGCAGCGTCATCTTGCTCGCATCCATGGTGGGGCTCCACAGCACGATGCGACCGAAGGCGTAGGGCGTGACCTTGCTCCCGGCCTGACCGGCCTTTTCCAAATCGCGCGGGTATTGGATGTCGGCAGAGAAGAACAGGTCGTACGGCGCGCCCTGCTGGATCTGGGTGAAGAACTTGCCCGATGAGCCGTAGACCACTTCGACCTTGTCGTTCGGGTGCGCTTTCTCGAACGCTTGCACGATATCGGCCATTGCGAACTTCAGGTCAGCAGCCGCAGCGACGGTGACTTTTTCTGCATGCGCAGCGGCCATGCCGAGCGACAGCCCGAGTGCGACAAACAGGTTTTTCCAAGACTTGATCATGACGACTCCATCAGTTGTGAAATGAAACGAAGCTGCGCCTCAATGCGCCGCGCAATCGGCATAGCCGTATTCACGAATGACCTGCTGCGCAGGCGCTGCCGCGAGTTCGCGCAAAAACTCTTTTGCGGCCGGGTTGTTTGCCGCGCGCTTGAGCAACACCGCGTCCTGCTTGAGCGGGCTGTACATCGACTGCGGCACCACCCAACGACTCCCCCCGGGCAACCAGCCTCCCTTGTAAACCTGCGACTTGGCGACGAAGCCGAGATCGGCGTTGCCCGAGGCGACGAACTGATACGCCTGGCTGATGCTGTCGCCGAGCACGATCTTGGGCTGCAGCGACTCCCACACGCCCATGCGCTCCATCACGCCTTGCGCGGCGCGTCCGTAGACCGCGAGCTTGGGGTTGGCAATGGCCAAGTGATTGAACTTGCCGTCTTTGAGTACGCCGCCGCGGTCATCGACCACCCCTTGGCGGGCAGACCACAGCACGAGCTCGCCAACCGCATAGCACAGCCGCGTGCCGTCGACCGTCAGCCCCTTGGACTGCAGGGTGTCGACCGTGTGTTGGTCTGCTGAGATGAACACGTCGATCGGCGCGCCTTGCTCGATCTGCGCGGACAGTTTGGTCACGGTGCCGAACACCAGCTTGACCGAGTGCCCGGTTGTCTTTTCAAACTGCGCGGCGATTTGCTCGACCGGCGCCTTGAAATTGGCGGCTGTTGCCACGGTCACGGTGTCGGCCTGAGCTGGAGCGGCCGCCAGCGCGATGCTGCACAGCAAGGTGGCAAGGACGATGCCTTGGCGCAACAGAGGGTGAATGCGTTTTTGCAACATTTGCAGTCTTTGCTTACATCAGAAGGGAAAACAGCCAGAAAAATGCGGCCCGCAACGCCTGTTGCGGGCCGCCAAGCG